>NZ_JAPEPB010000001.1:5117045-5426363 GCF_026340565.1 Kitasatospora sp. NBC_01287 | reverse complement strand
GTGCAGCCGCAGGCAGGTGGCGGCGGTGATGCTGAACATGGTGGCCGGCATCACCGCCAGGTCCCGGCGGGCGGCCGTGCGGACCAGCTGCAGGCTGCGGTCGAAGGACTCGAAGCTGCCGCCCCAGTGCGCGGGCAGGTGGTCGAGGTGGAAGCCGGCCGAGCGCAGCAGCTCGGCGAAGGCGGCCGGGAACTCCTCGCGTTCGTCGCGGCGGGCGGCCGCGGCGAAGCCGTACGGGTTGGCCGGGTCCTCGGCGTCGCCCAGCAGCAGTTCGAGCGCGGCGGCCTTGCGGGTGAGCTCCTCGATCACAGCGCACCGGCCGGACTCATCAGGGCGGCCTCCAGCGGGACCGGGCGGTAGTCGCCCGCGGCCGCCGGGATCTGCACCCCGGCGGTGCGCAGCGCGGCCAGCCGGGTGTGGAAGGCGGCACCGCGCATCAGGTGGTGAGCGACGTCGGCCACCCGCCGGTTGCCGGGCGCCTTGAGGTAGCTGGCGGTGACCCAGTCGTTGAAGCTGCCCATCGCCGGGCCGCACCAGATCTGGTAGTCCAGCGTGCGGTCCGGGTCGCCGGCCACCGACCAGCGCGAGCTCATCCCCAGGTACCAGCGGAAGACCAGCGCCATCCGCCGCTTGGGGTTCTCGGCCGCGCGGGCCAGTTGATCCGGGTCGCGGCGCTGGAAGTAGCCGACGCACTCGCGCCAGACGTCCTCCAGCGGGCGACGGAAGAGCTGCGCCTCCAGCCGGGCCCGCTCGGCGGCCGGGATCGCCTCCAGTCCGTCGTGGGCCTGGTAGAGCTCGTAGAGCTTCTTGGCCCGCATCGGGAAGAGCGTGCCCTTCTTCAGCACCTGCAGCTCGACGCCGAGTTCGAACATGTCGGCGGCCGGGGCCATCTCGCAGTCGGCGATGCCGGCTTCCGCCAGCAGCGCCTTGGTGGCCTTGGAGGCGCCCGACTCCACGCAGGACTGGTTGACCGAGCCGGTCACCACGTAGGCAGCCCCCATCGCGAAGGCGGCGGCCACCGCGATCGGGCTGCCCAGCCCGCCGGCCGCGCCGACCCGGATCGCCACCGGGTAGCGGTGCTCGCGCTGCACCGCGTCGCGCAGCCGCAGGATGCTGGGCAGCAGCGCGGGCAGCGGGCGCCGGTCGGTGTGGCCGCCGGAGTCGGCCTCCACCGTGATGTCGTCGGCCATCGGCACCTGCCTGGCCAACTCGGCCTGCAGCGACGTGATCCGACCCTGCTTCAACAACTGGTCGACCAGCGCGGCGGGAGCCGGGCGCATGAAGCGCTCGGCGGTCTCGGTCCGGGAGATCTTGGCGATCACCCGGTGCTCGGCCACCACCCGCCCGCCGGCGTCCCGGCGCAGGCCGGTCAGCCGGTAGCGGACGATGTGCGGCGTGAGCGCCATGAAGGCCGAGGCCTCCACGCAGCGCACCCCGTGCTCGATGAAGAGGTCGACCGCCTCCCGTTCCAGCCGCTCCTCACTCGGGCTGTGGATCAGGTTGACGGCGAACGGCAGACCCGGGATCTCGGCCGCGAACCGGGCCAGCGCCTTGGCGATCGCCTCGGGCAGCAGGCCGGCGGCACCGAAGGAGGCCAGGAAGCCCTCCCGGGCCAGCGCGATCACCAGGTCGGCGCTCGCGATGCCGCCGGCCATCGCGCCCGCCAGGTAGGGCTGGCGGACCCCGTGGGCGCTCAGGAAGGCGGCCGAGCCGAGCCGCGCGGGCGGCAGCGGGGCGGCGGCGGCCAGCAGCGGCAGGCCGCCGGGCGCGCTCGCGGCGGGCACGGCGGAGCCGCCGGAGACCGCCCCGATGCCGCCCGGGGTGCGGACGACGAAGCAGGGGCGGGCCAGGTCGGCCAGCACCTGGTACACACCGGCCGGGTCGGTGCTCGGGTACGCGGCCCCCTGCCAGTGCAGTGGCGTGGGCGGGTGGGTCATGGGGGAACTCGTCTCCTCGGGCGGCGGTGCGGGGGTCATTGGGCGCGGACCTCGATGGCCACGTCGGTCAGCTGGTAGATCCGCAGGCCCGGCTTCCACAGCTCGGCGTCCGCGATCAGCACGATCCGGTCGGCCTCGCGCCGGATCTCCTTGAGGTGCACGTCGAAGCGCAGCTCCCGGTCCTCGCGCAGGATCTGGCCCCGGTACTTCCAGCTCATCTCGATGTCGGTGGCGAGCGCGAAGCACGGGTCGGCCAGCCCCTCGGCCAGGCCCTGGTCCAGCGCGAAGAGGCGCAGCGCCTGGAGCACCGCCTCCACCCCGAGCGAGCCGGGCATCACCGGGTCGCGGTGGAAGTGGCAGTCGAAGTACCACTCGTCGGGGCGCACCGCACGGGTGCCGTGCAGGTAGCCCCGCCCGTACCGGCCGCCGTCCGCCACCAGGTCGACCCGGTCCACCAGATCGAAGTGGCCGCCCGGCAGCCGCAGGCCGGTGTCCTCGAACCGCGGCACGTCGTTGGGCAGTTCGATCCGCTTGGCGAGCGCCTCCGGGTGCTCCTCCAGCCAGGGGGCCACGTAGCGGCCCGCGTCCAGGCCGGCCTGGTTGGCGAGCGCGGCCTGGCTGAAGTAGCCGAAGAGCGACTCGCCGGTGTAGAACACCTCGCCGTCGGCGGAGAGTTCGTAGCGGAAGTTCTGCAGCACCGCGCCGGAGACCGCGCTGGTCATCAGCAGGGTGGAGCGGTGCCGGATGGTCCTGCCGCGCAGGTCCAGGTCCTTGACCAGGGTGGCCCGGCCGTCCAGGTTGCGGATCGCGTACTCGGTGTCCGGCTGCTTCAGGGTCGCGCCCAGGTAGTAGCCGAGCAGGATCGCGGCCTGCAGCGAGGTCTCCATGAGCACCGCGTTGGGCAGGTGCGGATGGGAGTTGTGGGTGTAGTACCAGGCGTCGGCCGGTGAGTCGTACTCGGTCACCATCTCGGCGCCGGGGGCCAGTTCGCCCCGGGTGCCGGTGAGCGACATGATCCGGTCCACGAACTGGAAGTCCCCGTTGGGGATGTAGGGCGCGCGGTGATCGCGGTAGACGTCGAACTCCGGGCCCATCGCGGTGCCCAGGTCGCCCTTGGCGGCGTGCGCCAGGTGCAGTTCGTTGATCATCGCGGGCTCGCCAGAGCGGTTGCGCCGGCCCAGGAAGGCCGGGACGCCGCCGGATTCGGGCCGGTACGGGGTGCCCTCCTTCTCCCGGATCTGGATGCCGAAGTCGCGCATCCGGATCACCGGCTTGTCGCCCAGGTAGACCAGCACGTCGGCGACGACCGAGGGGCGCGGCAGCAGGGTCAGCTCCCGCACCTCCAGCTCGTAGCGGATCTCGCGGTGCGCCGGGGTGATCTGCCCGCGCACCTGCACCTCGGTCTGCAGGCCGATGATGGTCTGGAACCGGGCGTCGGGCAGCACCAGGTGCATGCCCTGGTGCAGCAGGTAGGCCTGCAGCACCTGCACGGCGCCCTCGGCGACCAGCGAGCCGGCCAGCACCGGGTCGTCGGGGAAGTGGCACTCGAAGTACCAGGCGTCCGGGTCCAGCCGCTTGACCGCGCTGAGCGCGCCCAGGCCGCGCGGGCCGCCGGTGCGGTCGATGCTGATCTCGTCCACCATCCGCAGCCGGGCGTCCGGCAGCCGCAGCGCCGGGTTGAGGCCCTCGTCCTGGGCGTGCTCGGGGCCGAAGACGGCACCCGGGCGGCCCTGGGCGAGCAGTTCCAGGTCGGCGGTGGTGAGCAGGTTCTTCGTGGTGCGCGCCAGCGGCTTGAACCAGGTCCTGGTCAGCGCCGCGCGGGCGGCCTTCTCCTTCTCGGTGATCACCACGCCGAGCGGGGTGTCCAGCTCCGCCTGCGAGAAGAAGCCGGCCGAGGCGTCCTTCAGTTCGAGGATCAACTCGCCGTCGGCGTAGCAGAGGTAGCTGAAGAAGAAGAGCGTGGTGTCGCCCTGGGTGACGAAGCGGTTGATCGAGATGTCGTAGCGCAGCGTCTGGCCGGCCCTGGGCAGGTCGCCGTGGAAGACCAGGGTGCTGTCCAGCAGGCGGTAGACCCGCTCCCCCTTGTTCCGGAAGTCGATGCCCAGGTAGCTGATCAGCAGCAGGTCGCACTGCCCGGCCTCGATCGCCACCGCCGGCGGCACCCCGCCGTCCACGGTGTACCAGGCGTCCTCGGGCACGTCGTACTCGGTGCGGATGAACGAGGGCTGGTAGACCCCGGTCTCCGCCTCCAGCGCGGTGACCCTGGTGACGAAGTGGTACGGCGGCGCGGGCAGCCGCACCCGCTTGGCGTAGCCGTCGATCTCGGCGAAGCGCGGGCCGAAGACCTTGGCCAGCGAGCCGGTGGCGAACTCCAGCAGGTCCGCCTGGTCCCAGAGCACGCCCGGGGCCTGCGGCGCCGGGGTGAGCGCGAGCGGCTCGGCGGGGGCGGGCCGCAGCACGGCGGGGGGCGGGGCGGCGGCGGGCTCGGCGAGCAGGGACTCGGCGCGGGCCAGGGTGCTCTCCTGCAGCACCCGCTGGGTCTCCATCACCACGGAGTGGGTGCTCATCAGCTGCTCGCGCAGCTCCCGGACCAGGGCGGCTGCGGTGGTGGCGGCCGGGGCCTGGGGGCGCGCGGTCCGGCCCGCGACAGCCACCGCGGCGGGCGGGGCGGGGAGCTCGGCGGCGGGGACGGCTGCGGACCCGGCGACGGGCTCGGCTGCGGGCTCGGTCCAGGGCAGGAAGGCGATCGGCTCACCGTCGAAGGCGATCGCCTCCGGGTCGGCGACGGACGGGTCGGCAGGCATCGGGACGGGCTCCTCCAGCGGAAGACGGGCGGCCGGTCGGGGGGCGGGCAGCGGGGCGGGCAGCGGGACGGGCAGCGGGACGGACCGGCCCGTGGCCCCGGCCCCCACCAGGACGGGTTCAGCGGGCACGGCGACCCGCGCGCCCAGCACCGCGCGGGCGCCGGCCGCGACCCGCTCGGGGATCGAGGCGCCACCGCCCACCGGCACCAGCAGCCGGGCCGGGCGGCCAGCGGCAGTGGCAGCGGTCGCGGTCGCGGTCGCGGTCGCGAATACGGATGCGGATGCGGAGGGCACCGGCTCGCTGCCGAGCAGCGCGGCCAGGTCCACCGGCACCCCGTGCGCGACCAGCCTGGCCACCAGCTGGGCCACCGCGCGCACCGTCGGCACGCCCCGCCGGTCGGCGCAGACGGCGACGTGCGCCGCCTCGCCGAGGGTCTCGCGCACCCAGCGGGTGCAGGTGGCGCTCGGGCCGACCTCGATGAAGTAGCGGAAGCCCCGGTCGTAGGCGGTGCGCACCAGCTTCGGGAAGTCGATGGTGCTGCGCAGGGTGTGCGCGATCCGGTCGGCGAGCCGCGCCTGCTCGATCCGCGAGACCGGCGCGTAGTCGTAGGCGCTGAGTAGTTCCAGGCCGCCGGGCACGGTGCCCCCGGGGCCGGTCGGGTGGCTGTTCAGCTCGGCCAGGGCGGCCAGTTCGCCGTCCACGACCGGGCAGTGCATCACACCGCTGACCGGTGAGCGGGCCGCCGGGCAGCCCAACTCCTCGATCAGCGCCCGGCACTGCGCCGGGTCGCCGGCCACCACCAGCTCGCCCGGGGTGTTGACGTGGGTCAGGAAGACCCGGTCGTGGCGCGGCAGCGCCGCACGGACCGACCCGGCGTCGGTGAGCAGCACGAAGCTGCGCCAGACCGCCGCGTCGGGTGTGCCCGCCGGCAGGTCCCACAGCTCGCGCACGGTGCGGCGCGGCCCGTTCAGCCGGTCCTTGAAGAGCGGGGTGGCGCTGATCCGGTCGTCCCGGCGGGCGTCGCGCCGCCAGGCCCCGGTGGCGAAGAGCATGCTGGACTCGCCCAGGCTGTAGCCGAAGGCGCCGTGCACCCGCACCCCGAGGATCTCGCGCACCAGGTCGGTGTGCAGCATCGCGAAGGTGGTGCCGGTGGCCAGCATGAACGGCAGGTCCTCGGCCAGCTCCGCCTCCAGCGCCATCAACTCGCGCCGGCCGGGTGTCACCTGGCCGCGCGGGTGCAGCCGGGCGGTGCGGAAGGTCAGGTCCGGGGTGGCCGCCTCGGCCTCGAAGCGCTCCAGCAGCCCGGGGAAGGCCCGGAACAGGTCGCGCCCCAGGCCCGGGTAGGAGTTGACCGCGCCCGGGTAGACCAGCGCGACCTTGCCCTCGGGCCCGATCGGGCTGGCCGCGAAGAAGCTGCCCGCCGGGGTCGCCCAGTCCTCACCCTTGGCCAGCGCCTGCGGCAGGTCCCGCAGGGCGGGCTCCAGTTGGCCCAGCAGCTCGGCGTTGTCCCGGCCGACCAGCACCACCCGCGGGCCGTTCGGCACCAGGTGCCCGGCGGCCTGCCGGGCGAGCGCGAACGGGTCCGCGCCCTCGGCCAGCAGCGCGCGGTGGCGGTCCAGTTCGGCGAGCAGTCCGTCCGGGTCGGCCGCGCCGAGCGCCAGCAGCACCGGGCCGCCGGCCTGCTGCCAGCGGCTCTCTTCCAGCGCGCCGCTGGTCCGCTCGGCGGAGAGCACCAGGTGCCCGTGCGCGCCGCCGGCCCCCAGGAAGGAGACCGCCGCGTGCCGCCGCCCGTCCCGGTGCGCGCGCAGCCAGGGCCGCGAGCGCTCCGGCAGGTGGCCGCCGCCGCGGGCGAGCAGCTCGGCCAGCTCGGGCGCGGGCCGCTCCCAGCCGGGCACCCCGGGCAGGTAGCCGTGGTGCAGGCAGAAGACCGCCCGCAGCAGCCCGGCCATCGCGGCCGCGCCCTGGGTGTCGCCGAGCTGCGCCTTGGCGCTGCCGAGCGCGAACTCGGCGCCGCCGGCCGGGTAGACCCGGGCCAGCGCGGTCAGTTCGGCCCGGTCCTGGGCCTCGGTGCCGCCCGCGTGCGCCTCCAGGTAGCCGATCGCCGAGGCCGTGATCCCGGCCTCGGCCAGCGCCTCGGTGGCGGCCGAGGCCAGCGCGTCGGCGTCCGCCTCGGGCAGCACGCCGGCCACCGGCTCGGCGTGCCGCACGGCGACCGCGTCCAGCCGGGCGTAGGCGGGGCGGGCGCCCTCACCGGGGCGGGTGAGCAGCACCGCGCCCGCGCCCTCGCCGATCCGCCAGCCCCGGCTGCCCGCCCCGAAGCTCAACCCGGCCCCGTCCACCGGGGCGGTGGCCCGCAGCAGCAGGCTCTCCGGCGAGCCGGCCAGGTCGACGGCGCCGACCAGCACCGCCTCGACGCTCGGATCGAGCAGCAGCAGCCGGGCACTCTGCAGCGCTTGCGCGGTGCCGGCGCCCTCGGCGGAGAGGGTGAAGCTCGGGCCGGTGAAGTTCCACAGCGCGGAGATCCGGCTGGCCATGATGTTGCCGATGTAGCTGAGCACCTCGTTGGCGACGATCGGCTCGTGCACGCCGTCCCTGGCCAGTGCGACCAGCTTATCGAATTGACGCTCCGTCAGTTCGATCCCGGCGGCGGCCAGCCGCTCGCCCAACCGCTCGCCCAGGCCGTGCCGGGCCAGGTGCAGATGGGCACTCGGCTCGATCTCCATCGCGATCACCACCGCGACCCGGCGCGGCGCGGGGGCACTCTGCCCGGCGGCGGGCGCGCGGCTGAACCCGGCGTCCAGCAGCGCCTCGTCGGCGACCTCGGAGATCAGCGCGTGCTGCAGGTTGTAGTTGCGCAGGTCGGCGGGCGGGATCCGGTGGTCCACCGGGTCCAGGCCCACGGAGTCCACGAAGGCCCCCGCGGGCAACGTCCGCCGGCTCAGCCCGGCCCGCTCCAGCGCGCCGCCCGTGGTGGCCTCCAGGCCGCGCCAGCGCCGCTCGGGCAGCGGGCCGAAGGCGTCCAGGCCGTCGTGCACGGCGCGCTCGAACGCGGCCGCGGTGGTGAAGGAGCCGAAGTGCGCGCCCACGCCGACCACGTCGAGCGCGGAGAGCACCGGGTGCTCGGCCGCCGGTGCGTCGGTGCGCGGTGCGTCGGTGCGCGGTGCGTCGGTGCCCGGGGCGTCGGTGCCCGGGGCGTCGGTGCCCGGGGCCGGGTCCGGGCCCGGCGGCACCGCGTCGGCGTCGGCGCCCCGGTCCGTGAGCACCACATGGGCGTTGGTGCCACCGAAGCCGAAGGCGGAGACCGCCGCCCGGCGCCCGCCGGGCCCGGCCGGCCACGGGCGCGCGGCGCGCACCAGGGTGCCGGCCGACTCGATCGGCTCGGTGACCCCGATGGTCGGCGGCAGCTCGCCGTTGCGCATCGCCAGGATCACCTTGAGCATGCTGCTCACCCCGGCCACCGTGAGCAGGTGGCCGAGGTTGCCCTTGACAGAGCCCAGCGGCGGCAGTTCGCCGTGCGGGCCGAAGAAGGCGGCCACCGAGGCGGCCTCGGTGCTGTCACCGATCGGGGTGCCGGTGGCGTGGCACTCCAGGTAGTCGAGCTCACCCGGGGCGGTGTCCGCCTGGGCGTAGGCGAGTTCGTAGGCGCGCTGCTGGCCGGCGCCGCTGGGGACCAGCAGGTGGCGGCCCGCGCCGTCGTTGGTCAGCCCGATGCCGTCGATCACCGCGTGGATCACGTCGCCGTCGCGCCGGGCGTCCGCGAGGCGGCGCACCGCGAACATCCCGGCGCCCTGGCCGGTCAGGATGCCGGCCGAGCGGGCGTCGAAGGGCTGGCTGAAGCCGCTCTCGGGGTAGGCGTGCAGGTCGGAGAAGGAGAGGTGGATCAGGGTCGGGTCCGGGGCGCAGACGCCGCCGGCCAGCATCAGGTCGGCCTGCCCGGTGGCCAGGTGGTCGCAGGCCAGCTTGAGCGCGTAGAGCGCCGAGGAGCAGGCCGCGTCCAGCGCGTAGCGCGGGCCGCCGAGGCCGAGCGCGGCGGCGGTGATCCGGGCCGGGGCGCCGCTGACCCGGGCCTCGGCCGGGTCGGCCGGTGGCTGCCAGGGCGCCTGGGGCAGCTCGGCGCCCGCCCGGCGCAACCCCTCGTGCACCGCCTGGTCCACCAGCGGCACGCTGATCCGGGCCGAGGAGGGGGTCGGGAAGGAGTAGTTGCCGAGCACCAGGCCGGTGCGCCCGAGCAGCTCGGTGCGCTCGGCGTGCCCGCTGTCCCGCAGCGCCTCGCGCGCCACCTGCAGCGACCACTGGAAGACCGGGTCGAGCCCGGCCAGTTGCTCGGCCCGCAGCCGGTAGCCGCTCGGGTCGAAGGTGAAGTCGCGGACGAAGCCGCCCTTGGTGCAGTAGATCCGGTGCCGCGGGTCGGCGTCCCGGGGGTCGGTGGGGCCGAAGACCGACGGGCCGCCCTCGGTGCGGCTGTCGGTGCCGGAGCTAAGGTTCTGCCAGAAAGCCTCCGGGGTCGCGGCGCCCGGGAAGAGGCAGGAGAGGCCGACAATGGCGTACTTGCTCATGGGAGTTCTGTCCCTCCAGGGGTTCGGCCGGTCCCGGCCGACCGCTCCCGGCGAAGGCCGGAGCAGGTCGGACCGGGCCGGTCGAGTCGGGGCATCAGCTCGCGGCGGGCGCGAACTTGGCGGCCAGCTGCGGGGTGGAGACCAGGTTCACGCCGGTCAGCCGGGCCAGCACGCGCCCGTCCAGGGCCACGGCGGTGACTGTCAGGCTCGCCGAACTACCCTGGGGACGTGCCCCGTTGGTCTCCGACGGTTCGACCACCACGAGGAACGGGCCGCCGTCCGGCAGCGGCTGGTGGAACTCGGCCCTGGCCACCGAGAGCGGCAGGCTCGCGGTCCGCTCGAACCGGCGCATCCAGACCAGTCCCGCCTGCAGCAGCAGGTCGGCCGTGCCGGGCGCGTACAGCCGCCCGCCCCAGGCCCCGCCGGCCGGCCGGTGTTCGACCAGCTCGCACTCCAGCACCAGCCGGGACCGCTCCTCGGCCAGCACCCGGCGCACGCCCTGCAAGGAGGCGCCGTGGAAGAGGGTTCCGTCGCGGTAGAGGCCGCTCGCCTCCTGGCCGCCGCCCGCCGCGGGCAGACCTCCGAGCACCGGTCGGCCGAACTCGTCGGCCGGGTCGGCGCCGAGCACCACCGTGGCCGCGTAGTGCGGGCGCGGCGCGCCGTCAACTGCCTGCGAGCGGATCACCACCTCGGTGGTGGCCCCGTCGCCGGCCGGGGTGGCGGCCAGCTGCAGCCGGGCCGGCTCGGTGCCGTCCAGGACCACGCCCTTGTGGACCGCGAAGTCGCGCACCTGGCGGACCGTGCCGCCGCTGAGCCGCTCGACCGCGCCGATCGCCCAACCGAGCGCGAGCGCGGCCGGCAGCACCGGCACGCCGCCGATCCGGTGGTCGGTGACGATCGGCTCACCCGCGACCTCGGACAACTCCCGCTCCAGCACGGCGCCGTGCGCCACAGCGGCGCTCTCGCGGACGGAGAGCGGGGTGGTCGGCCCGAGCACGGTGACCACGTCGTGGCCGCGCTCGGGGTCGAACTGGCCGGTGAACAGCGCCGTGCCCCGCTCGGCCGGGATCAGCGTGATGCCGCGCTCCTGGAAGACCGCCTTGACCTGCGGCGAGACCATGCCGCTGTCCCAGGCGCCCCAGTTGAGCGCGCTCACCCTGGCCCGCGGGTGGCGGCGCTTGAGGGCGGCGGCCCAGGCGCTGAGCACCTCGTTGGCCATCGCGTAGTCCGACTGCCCCTGGTTGCCGAAGAATCCGGCGACCGAGGAGAAGAGCAGCAGGTGCCGCAGCCGCTCGGGCTCCAGGGCGGCCAGCACCGAGCGCAGGCCGGTGAGCTTGGCGGCGAAGACCCTCTCGATCTCGGCCGGCTCCTTCCGCGCGATCAGCTGGTCGGCGAGCACACCCGCGCCGTGCACCACGCCGGTGACCCGGTGCGCGTAGGGCGCGAGGGCCGCGGCGGTGGCGGCGGGGTCGGTGATGTCCACCGCGAGGTACTCGGCGGCGCTGCCCGCGGCGGCCAGCTCGGCCAGGGTGCCGCGCACCTCGCGCCCGCCGGTCACGGCCTGGAAGAGCTGCTCGACCCGCTTGGGGGTGGGCTTCTCGCCCACCGCCTTCAGGTGCTCGGCGGCGGCGGCCTTGAGCGCGGCCGGCTCGGTGTGCCCGGCGGCCCAGGCGGGCTCCGCGCCCGGCTCGGTGCGGCCGAGCAGCAGCAGGGCCGGGCGATGGGTGCCGGCCAGGTCGATCACGCAGCGGGCGGTGATGCCGCGCGCCCCGCCGGTGACCACCAGCAGGTCCGCCTCGGTGGGGGCGGGCACCGGCCCGTGCTCCTGGTGCGCGAGCGCCGCCGGCCGTTCGCCGAGGGTGAGGGCGAAGCGGCGGCCCGCCGCGTCGCGGGCCACCTGCGCGGGCACCTGGACGGCATCGCGCAGCTCCGCCAGCACCAGCGCGGCGGCCCGCTCGGCCGACAGCTCGGGGGCCAGGTCGACGGCACGGCAGAACAGCTCGGGCGCCTCGACCGCGAGCGTCTTGACCAGGCCGCCGTAGCCGCCGGCCGGGACCAGCTCCTCGTCCACCCCGGTCAGTCCGAAGGCGCCGTCCAGCCGGGTGACGGTGATGAAGCCGGCCCGTCCGGCGGCCGCGGCCCGGGTCAGCGGCTCGACCACGTGCTTGGCCAGCAGCAAGGTGTGCGCGAGCCGCCGCACGCCGTCGGCCCAGTCGCTGTCGGTCCGGGTACCGAAGGCGACCACCAGCGAGAGCGGCCCATCGGCGAACAAGGCTGCCCGCGCGGCGAGTTCGGCCGGGTCCCAGCCGGTGAGGGTGAACTCCTCGGCGCTCGCCACGGTGCGGGTGACGGACGGGAGGCGGAGCACCCGGACCCGCCAGTCGGCGGCCAGCAGACGCTCGGCGACCAGCGGGGTCAGCTCGCCACCGTCGTCGAGCAGCAGGGCGGTGGCGTGCGCCGGGTAGGCGGACACCAGGGTTTCGGGAGAAGGGAGTTCGGCGAGCACGGCGTGCGCGCGGCCGATCACCGCAGCGGAGCGGGCGGCGGGCCCGGGCGCCGGGGCGTCCGGGGCCGGGGCAGGCACGGCCGGGGCAGGCACGTCGGCAGCGTCGGGCGCTCCCACGGCACCGGCCATGAACTCCACGATCTGGCCCAACGTGCGCAACTCACCGAGCTGCTCAGGACCCACCGCGACCTCACTGGGGAACTGCTCCGAGAGCACCCCCAGGATCTCCACCCGCTTGATCGAATCAATGCCGAGATCCGCCTCGACATCCATCCCCAACTCCAACATCTCCACCGGATAGCCCGTCTTCCGCGCCACCACCGCCAACAGCGCGGCGGCAACGGCGGACGCGTCGACCTGCCCGGCGGCCGGGGCCGGAGCGGGCCCGTCGGCAGCGTCCGGCGCGCCCACGGCACCGGCCATGAACTCCACGATCTGGCCCAACGTGCGCAACTCACCGAGCTGCTCAGGACCCACCGCGACCTCACTGGGGAACTGCTCCGAGAGCACCCCCAGGATCTCCACCCGCTTGATCGAATCAATGCCGAGATCCGCCTCGACATCCATCCCCAACTCCAACATCTCCACCGGATAGCCCGTCTTCCGCGCCACCACCGCCAACAGCGCGGCGGCGACCTGGTCGGCCGTCACCCCGACCGACGCGGTGGGCGCCGCGGCGGGCGCCGGCACGGGTGCCGGGGCAGTGGCGGGCGCCGGGGCAGACGCAGCAGCGGCCGGCACGGCAGGCAGCGCGACCGGCAGCGCCGGAGCGGCCACCGGCGTCGGCCCGACAACCGGCACCACGGCCGGCCCCGCAACCGGCTGCGCAACCGGCTGCGCAACCGGCTGCGCGGGAGCGCTCCCCGACGCGAACTCCATCGCCGCCAGGTCCCGCAGGATCTCGTTGGCTCTCAGGTGCGTGCGCCCGATCGCCAGACCGTGCTCCTTCACCGCGGTCAGCCCGGGCAGCACCTCGTCCACCCGGCCCTGGTCGGCCGCGTCCTCCAGCAGTCCGGCCAGTCGCTGGGCACTGCGCAACTGTCCGTTGAGGTAGTCGTCGTGCAGCGCCAGGTGGTCGGCGATCAGGTCGGCCAGCCGGCCGTCGTCCTGGGGCTCGCGGGGCTGCTGGGCCACGGTCGGGTTCTCCTGCACATCGACGACGGGGACAGGGCGGCGGGGAGCGGAGCGGCGGGGACACCGGCCGGAGGCGCGGGAACCGGAGGCGCGGGAAGAGCGGCAGCAGCGGGAGCGGCAGGCGCGGGGACCGGCCCCGGCAGCTCGACCCGGTACCCGTGCTCCAGGGCCTGCCGGTAGGCGGCCTTGCGCGGCTCGGAGACGTGGTTGATGCCGTTGAGCAGCACCGTCATGCCCTTGGCCGGCAGCTCCGGCGCCACCGGGGCCACGTACCGGTCCTCGGTGCGCACCGGCAGGCCGAGCACCGCCAGTTGGGCCAGCGCGCGCTTCATCGCGAGGTCCGCGTCGCCGCCCGGCCCGGCGTCCAGCCGCACCGCGTGGTGCGGGCGCTCACCCAGGATCCGGCTGACCAGCTTGCTGAGCACGCCCTGCGGACCGAACTCGACGAAGGTGCGGTAGCCGGCCGCGTACATCTCCTCGACCCGGTCCGCGAAGTGCACCGGATTCACCAGCTGCTCGGCGAGCAGCGCGGCGTTCGCACCGGGGTCCGAACCATAGGCCCCGCCAGGCGTGTTGGCGTACACCGCACGCCGCGGCTCGCGTACCTCCACCCGCGCGACGGCCGCTCGGAAGGCCTCGACCGCGTGCGCCACGAACGGGGTGTGGAAGGCCGCCGAGACCGGCAGCCGGCTGATCCGCACACCCGCCGGAGCGGCGGCGAGCAGCCGCTCGATCGCCGCGCTCGCGCCGCCGACCACGACCTGGTCCGCCGCGTTGCGATTGCACACCGCCAACTCGGGGTGTGCGGTGAGCAGTTCGGCCACGGCCCGGTCGTCCGCGCTGACCGCGGCCATCGCGCCCGCGTCGAAGCCCGGTTCGGTGGGTGGCGCCATCGCCGCGCCACGGGCCCTGGCGAGCGCGAAGAACGCCTCGTCACTCAATGCGCCGGCCGCCCAGAGCGCGGTCAACTCGCCAAAGCTGTGGCCCAGATGGCCATCGGGCCGGAAGCCGAGCTCGCTCAGGTAGCGGAACTGGCCGACCGCCAGCGCGCCGATCGCGGGCTGCGCGTACTCGGTGCGCCGCAGCGCCTCCTCCTGCGCGGCGCGACCGGCGGCGTCGAAGGCCGGCGGCGGGAAGGCCACCCGGCTCAGCAGCTCGGCGGCGCCCTCGAAGTGCCGGTTGGCCTCGTCGAAGGCGGCCCGCAGCGGCGGCAGCGCGAGCACCGCCTGCCGCCCCGGGTTCACGTACTGGCTGCCCTGGCCGGCGAAGAGCGCGCCGATGAGGCCGGCCTCGGCGGCCCGGCGGCGGTACCAGACACCCTTGGGGTGCGCCCACTGCTCGGCCCGCGGCGCGGCGCGCAGCTCCCGCACCGCCAGCGCGCGCAGCTCGGCGAGCTCCTCGGCACCGCGCGCGGCCAGCGCCACCCGGGCGTTCCCGGCGGGCACCGGCCCCGGCTGCGCCGGCGCGTCGGCCTCCACCAACTCGGCCAGCCGCTCGGCGTCCGCCGCGTGCCACACCCGGGTCCGCGCGACCGGGAAGAGCACCCGCAGGTCGTCCCCGCTGCCGTACTCCTCCAGCACGAAGTGGAAGTTGGTGCCGCCGAAGCCGAAGGAGGAGATGGCGGCCCGGCGCTTGTCCCGCGCGGGGTCCTTGAGCCAGGGCCGGGTCTCGGTGTTGACGTAGAACGGGCCGTTCTCGAAGTCGATGGCCGGATTGGGCTCGGTCACGTTGATGGTCGGCGGCAGCAGCCGGTGGTGCAGGGCCAGCGCCAGCTTGATCATCCCGGCCGCGCCGGCGGCCGCCTTGGTGTGCCCGAACTGCGACTTCACGCTGCCGACCGCCGCGTACCGGCGCTCCTCGGTGCTCTCGGCGACCACGGCGGCCAGCGCGGAGAGCTCGGTGGCATCCCCGACCGCGGTGCCGGTGCCGTGCGCCTCGAAGAGCTCGACGCTCGCGGGCGAGAGCTCCGCGTCCTCGTAGGCCCGGCGCAGCGCGACCATCTGGCCTTCCTTGCGCGGGGCGTAGATCGACTTGAACCGCCCGTCGCTGGACGAGCCCAGGCCCCGGATCACGGCGTAGATCTCGTTGCCGTCGCGCTCCGCGTCGGCGAGCCGGCGCAGGGCCAGCATCCCGATGCCCTCACCGATCAGCGTGCCGTCCGCGTCCTTGTCGAACGGGCGGATCCGGCCGACCTTGGAGAAGGCCGGGGTCTTGCTGAAGCAGAGGTACATGAAGATGGTGTTCTCGGCGTCGCAGCCGCCGGCCAGCATGGTGTCGGCCCGGTGCTCCAGCAGTTCGCTGATCGCCGCCTTGGTGGCGGCCAGCGATGAGGCGCAGGCGGCGTCGATGGTCATGTTGGTGCCGCCGAGGTCGAGCCGGTTGGCGATCCGCCCGGCCACCACGTTGCCGAGCATGCCGGGGAAGGAGTTCTCCTCCCAGGGGGCGAAGGCCAGCTTGAACTTCTCGGCGATCTCCTCGGCATCCCGCTCGCTCAGCCCGCAGCTGCGCACCACCTCCTTGAGCACCGGGGTCTGCAGACGCGCGGAGAGCGGCTGGGTCAGCTGGTTGGCGCCGGTGACGCCGAGCACCACGCCGGTGCGCTCCGGGTCGTACCAGGCACCCTCGGCCCCGGCGTCCTTGAGCACGTCGCGGGCGACCACCAGGCTGAGCAGCTGCAGGACGTCGGTGACCTCCAGGGTGTTCGGCGGCAGGCCGAACTCCATCGGGTTGAACGCGACGGGCGGGATGAAGCCGCCACGCTTGGCGTAGGTCTTGTCGGGCGCGGCCGGGTCGGGGTCGTAGTGCTCGGCGACGTCCCAGTGGGTGCTCTGGACGTCCTCGATGCAGTCGGCCGCGGCCACCACATTGCCCCAGAACTCGCGCAGGTCACGGGACTTGGGGTAGAGCGCGGAGAGGCCGACGATGGCGACGGGGTTCCTGGCGAGCCGGCGGTCGAACTCGTCGGCCGAGACGGACGAGACGGGCGGGGCAGGCGAGACGGGCGGGACAGGTCGCGCGGGCTCAACGGACTGGGCGGGATCAACGGGCTGCGAATCGTTCACGGCAGGGGCTCTCTTGTGATCGACGGGCCGGGGGTTTCGACCCAGGGCAGGGAGCGGGGCGGGCGGCGCCGGGACTGCGGGGCGGCCTGCCTCAGCGGTGGCCGGCCGGCCGCAGGAGACGGGCGAGCAGCGCCGCCGCGTCCGGCCGGGTGAGCATCGTGTAATGGTCGCCCGGCACCTGATGGATCGTCAGGCCGGCGCCGGCGAGCTGGTCCCAGCCGAGCGTGCGATCGCCCGGCAGCAGGCTCCGCTCGGCGGTGACCAGCGCCAATGGGATCGAGGAGGGCGGCGGGCGGTGGCCCGCGGTCAGCCGGTTGTTGCGCAACAGGCCGTCCACATAGGTGTCGTAGAGCTTGCGCAGTCCGGCCGGCGGAGTGTCGGGGAGCAGCGCCCCGGAGGCCACCGCCGCGTCCAGCACCAGCAGCAGGCCCTGCTCGGTGTCGCAGCCGGCCGGCCGATCGGCCGGCAGCGCCACCGGGCGGCCCCGCTTGGCACCCAGGTACATCGCGAACCAGCCCAACAGCAGGGAGGGTTGGAGCGCTTCGTCGGGCTGCTGGTAGGCCGCGACGGGCGCGATGCTGTCCAGCAGGACCAACGCGGCGGGGCGGTCGGCGACCGCCTGGCGCTCGACCATGGCCTGGGCCACCACGCCGCCGAAGGACCAGCCGGCCAGCGTGTACGGGGGTGCCTCGCCCGCGGCCGGCAACTCGGCCAGCAGCCGGTCGGCCAGCTCGTCGATGCTGGTCTCGGCCCGGCCGCCGGTGAGCGCGGCCTCCCAGTACCGCGGCAGGCCGGCCAGGTCGAGCACGGTCAGGCCGTCGCCCTCGGGCAGCGCCGCCGCCAGCGTGCGGTGCACGGTGGCGGGCAGCGCCCCGGGGTGCACCAGGTGGACGGTGCCGTGCCCTGGGGCCGCCTCGCGCAACCGGTGCACGGCCGCCGGGCCGCCGCCCTCACGCCGAGGCCGCATGCCGTCCCTCGGTGCGCGCGGCGGACTCCTCGGCGATGTGGGCGGCCAGGTCCTTGACCGTGGGGTGGTACCAGAGGGCGGTGGTGCCCAGCTCGAAGCCGAGCCAGCTCTCCAGCTCACCGGCCAGGATCAGGGCCTCGGTGGAGTCCAGGTCCAGCTCGTCGAAGTACTGCTCGGGGGAGACCTCGCTCTGCGGCACGCCGAGGCGGTGGGCGATCTTCTCGACCAGCCACTGCTGGGCCTGGGCCGCGGACACTACGGACACGGGGTGGTCCTTTCCCGATCACCGGCCGCTCTTTCGCCGGCGTGATCTGACGGGGGAAGTGGGTTCTGACGGGGGAAGCGGGGTGAGGAACGGAGGGCAGCCGCGGCGGCGTAGCGCGACGGGTGCCGGCCGCCCGGCAGCGGGCGCGGTCGACCAGGGAGCGACGAGGATCCGATGGGCCGTCCGAACACGGACGGTCAGCGCCAGGGCACGCCGGTGCCCGGCGACCGGTCGGCCGGAAGGGATGCGGAGGGCAGGGTGGCCGCCCGCGCTCGGCCGGCCAGGAGACGGTGCCCGGCTCCCGCCCGGTCGGCCTGACCGGCCGGGATGTCCCGGACTCCGTGCTTCCGGTGCAGGACCGTACGCGGCGGCCACGGAGCACGCAACCAACTGCCGATCAACGGGCCGCGCCGGCAGGGCCGTTCGTCCGACCGCGGCCGGTGACCCTCAGCAAGCTGACACTCTGTCACCAGTACGATGCCACGTCAGGCGCCGTGTTCCGTGCCCCATCGAATCCCGGCCCGCCCCGGACCACGCCGGGGGCATATTCAGTACAGCGTTCAACTGTGTAGCGGAACATCCGCCGGCCGCCCTGCCGGACGGCCTGCCGGGAACCCGCCGGTTGAACCCGATGCCCGCCCGCCTGACGCCCGAGCCCCGAGCCCCGCCCGGGAACGCGAAAGGCGCCGCCCCCGGAATCCTCCGGGAACGGCGCCGCCGAGCCTCGCTCAGGCCAGCTGGACCACCGCGCGGGACATCCCGAGCACCTTCTGGCCGGCGCTGGTGACCAGCAGGTCCACCCGCACCCGGCGGTCCTCCAGCAGCTTGGCCACCGTGCCGGTGACCTCGATCACAGCGCCCTCGTCGTCGTTGGGCACCACCACGGGCTTGGTGAACCGCACGCCGTACTCCACCACCGAGCCGGGATCGCCGGTCCAGTCGGTGACCACCCGGACCGCCTCGGCCATGGTGAACATGCCGTGCGCGATGACGTCGGGCAGGCCGACCTCGCGGGCGAACTTCTCGTTCCAGTGGATCGGGTTGAAGTCGCCCGAGGCACCCGCGTAGCGCACCAGTGTGGCGCGGGTCACCGGAAATGAGCGGCCGGGCAGTTCGGTCCCGACCTCGACCTCGTCGAAGCTGACAGCCATCGTGCTACTCCCCCGCCGCTTCGTCGGCCGCCCGGGCGACCAGGGTCATGATGGACGTCACCACGTGCTCGCCGTCCTCGGCCGCGATCTCGCCCCGGACGGTGAGCACGTCGTTGCCCGCCAGCGACCTGATGTTGTCGATGGTGATGGCCACCCGCACCCGGTCGCCGGCCCGCAGCGGGCGGGTGTAGGCGAACTTCTGGTCCCCGTGCACCACCCGGCCGAAGTCCAGCCCGAGCTCCGGGTCGGCCACCACCTGGGCGGCGGCCGCGTAGCTCAGGGCGAACGGGAAGGTCGGCGGCGCGATCACGTCCGGGTACCCGAGCGCCTGGGCCGCCGCCGGGTCGGTGTAGACCGGGTTGGCGTCACCGACCGCGACGGCGAACTCCCGGATCTTCTCCCGGCCCACCTCATAGGGATCGGTGGGCGGGTAGGACCGCCCGATGAAGGAGGCGTCGAGCGCCATGGGACTCTCCTCGAGTGAACGGATGCGGAAACGACTTCAGGCCGCACCCCCGAGGGGGTACGGCCTGAAGTCGACGACCTGAAAGCCAGGCCCGGCGACGCCCTACGGGGTCAGCGGGTCTCGCGGTGCGCGGTGTGCGAGTTGCAGCGGGGGCAGTGCTTCTTCATCTCAAGACGGTCCGGGTCGTTACGCCGGTTCTTCTTGGTGATGTAGTTCCGCTCCTTGCACTCCACGCAGGCCAGCGTGATCTTCGGGCGGACATCGGTGGCAGCCACGGGAGTGCCTTCCTTGGACAATGGGTGATGACACGACAAGAGTAGCCGATCGGGAGTGCGATCTCCCGACCGACTACGCGGGGTAGCGGTGACCGGACTTGAACCGGTGACACAGCGATTATGAGCCGCTTGCTCTACCAACTGAGCTACACCGCTTTGGTGATCAGGATCCGACGAGCGGAGTCCCGTTCACCAGAGCCCCCATGCGGAATCGAACCGCAGACCTTCTCCTTACCATGGAGACGCTCTACCGACTGAGCTATAGGGGCGAACCGGTTGAACGAGGAAGAGATTACACGGTTCGGGGCCAGAGGCGAAATCCGTATCCGGGGCACAAGATCGCAGGTCGGCGGCCCGCACGGGCTGGCGACCCGGGGTCTGGCGTTCGACCGCGGCCCCGGTCCGACACCTGCGGCCCGCGCCGCGAGCCTCCCCGCTCGGCGCCCGCCCTGACCATAGGCTCGACCGCCAATGATCTTCCGGACCAGGAGGAGCCGACCGATGAGCCCGGAGAGCGCGCCCCCCGACGGTCCGCACCCAGGCCCGCCCGGCTCCGGCCCCTCGGGGGGCGCGGTCTCCGGTGGCGGCGGCGGCAATCCGCTCGGGCACGGCCCGGTGCTGCTGCTGAGCGGTGCCCGGCTGGCCGACGGCCGAGTGGTCGACGTGCGGATCAGCGGCGACCGGATCCAGGCCGTCGGCACCGCCGGCAGCCTGGGCCCGCTGCCGCAGTCGGCACTGCCCTCGGGCGCGGCGATCGGCTCCGAGCCGGCCGTGACGGCGGGCGCCCGGATCGACCTGACCGGATACCTGCTGCTGCCCGCTCCCGTCGAACCGCACGCCCACCACGACACCGCCTTCACCGCCGCCGCGCCGGGCCCGGCCGCCGGGCCCGCCGGCCCGGCGCCGGAGAACACGGGCGAGCTGGTCCGCCGGGTCACCGAGGCCGCGCTCACCTCGCTCGGCTACGGCGCCACCGCCCAGCGCACCCACGTGCGGATCGGCGACGCGCACGGGCTGCGCCGGCTGGAGGCGGTGCTCACCGCCCGTCAGGCGCTGCGCGGGCTGGCCGAGCTGCAGGCGGTGGCGGTGCCCCGGCTGCTCACCGGGACGGCCGGGGCGGACGGCCGGGCCGCGCTGCGCGAGGCGCTGCGGATGGGCGCGGACGTGGTGGGCGGCTGCCCCGAACTGGACCCCGACCCGGACGGCTACGTGCGGGCCGTGGTGGCAGCGGCGACGGAGTTCGACTGCCCCGTCGACCTCCACCTGCGCGGTGCCGACCCGGCCCGCCTGGCCCGGCTCGGCACGCTGCTGGCGCCGCTGCGCCCGCGGGTCGCGGTGGGCCCGTGCGACCGGCTGCCGGAGGGCGGCGGCGCGGTGCTGCGAGCCGCCGGGCTGCGGGTGTGCTGCCTGCCGCAGAACGGCTCCTGCTGCGCGACCGACGGGCCGCCGACCGGCCTGGGCCCCGCGGCGGTACGCGAACTGACCATCCATCAGATTCCGCTCGCGGCCGGCAGCGGAGCGCTGCGGGACGCGGCCAACCCGGTCGGCCGGGCCGACCCGCTGGAGGCCGCCTACCTGCTGGCGGCCGGCGGCATGCTGGGCGCGACCGCCGCCTACGAGGCGGTCAGCGGGCAGGCCAGGCTGCTGCTGGGGCTGGCACCGGTGCGGGTGGACGCCGGCTTCCCGGCCGAGCTGCTCGCGGTGCGCGGCGACAGCCTGACGGGCGCGCTCTCCGGCGGCCACAGCCGCCTGGTGGTGCACGCCGGACGGGTGGTCTCCCGCACCAGCGCGGTACGGGAGTTCGCCGACACCGTGGCACTCGCCCTGCCCCGGCAGAGCGGCCACCACTGACGCGGCCCCGGGCCCGGGCCGCCGCCCGCGCCGCCGTCAGCGGTACTCGCGCAGCCGCGGGCGGACCGCCAGCAGCGTCAGCGCCAACGCGCCCGCCAGCAGCAGGCCGCAGGCCACGACCGCGCCGGTGCCCAGGGCGGCGTCGCTGTCCGCGATCGAGGAGTCGAAGGCCTGCTGGTTGATCGCCACCACCCGGTCGAAGGCGTCGCTCAGCTTGCTGAAGTCACCGTCCGACTGGCCGGCCGCCGTGCCGGTGTCGAAGGCGATGGCGTCGCCGAGCCTGCCCTGCTGGGCGAGCGTGCGGATGGTCCGGTCGTCCTGCTGGTAGGTCCGGAAGTCGGCCAGCACCTGGTCGGCGGCCTGCTGCTCGCCGGGGAAGGTGATGTTGCGCTCCTCGTCGCCCAGGTAGCCGCCGAAGTCCACCTTGGCCGCCGAGGCCTGGTGGTCGGCGATCGCCGTGTCGAGGGCGGCGTCGTAGCTCGCGAGCGTGCTGCCGTCCAGCTTGACGACCTGCCGGCTCTTGTCGAGGAAGGCCTGCTGGTAGCTGTCGGCCCGGCTCGGGTCGCTCAGCCAGCGGCTCTCGTCGGCGTTGCTGTCGTAGGCCACCGCCTTGGCCCGGCTCAGCGCCAGCACCGAGTCATAGGCATCGACGGTGGCGGTGTGCAGCCGGTCCCGGGTGTCGGAGGCCAGCGAGAGCCCGTACCCCAGGCCGATCACCGCCAGCAGCGCGGCCGCGACCAGCGGCGGGCTGATCGTCCTGCGGTAGCGGACCGCCAGGGTGCGCTGCAGCGCGGCCAGCGCGCCCAGCGCCAGCAGGCCGGTGAGCAGCAGCCACCACCAGCCGGAGCCGAGGTCGGAGCGCTGCGCGCCGTAGGCGGCGGCCACCTTGGCGGCGTTGGCGTCGGCCACCTGGTCGGCGTCCGGCAGCAGCTGACTGCGCAGCAGGTCGGTGGCCTGCTGGTAGGAGGCCAGCGCGTCGGCGGGCGGCTTGCCCGGCAGCGCCTTGGCGGTGGACTCCTGCAGGTCGGAGCGGGCCACCAGGGCCTCGTACCGGCCGAGCGCGTCCAGCTCGTCCTGGACCGCCTTGCGCCCGGCGCCGTCCCCGGCGAGCGCCTCGGTGGCCGCCTCCAGGTCGCCGTCGGCCTGGGCGCGGCGCTGGTCGTAGGCGTCGTGGACGACCGAGCGCTTGGCGTAGTCGGCCTCGTCGGCGCCGACCAGCAGCAGGTTCGCGGCCTGGGCGTCCAGGTCGCCGAGCGCGAAGTAGAGGTCGGAGGCCCGCTCGGCCTGCGGCGCGGCGCGGTGGCCGATCACGTCCACGCTCGCCCGGGCGCCGCTGAGCACCGTCCAGGCCACCCCGGCGAAGAGCAGGACGGCGGCCAGCGCGGCCGCCGTCAGCGCGCGGACCCGGCGCGGGGTGGTCCAGTAGGCCCGGGTGAGCAACCGGGCGAGACCGGTCGGTGCCGACCGGGCGGGTGAGGTGCGCGCGGTCGGCGCCGCGGTGCCCGAGGAGGCCGCGGCACGGTGCGTGCGCGGCCCGGGGGGATCGGCGGCTGCCGGGCCGGTCCGTTCGGACGAGCCCTTCCCCGGTGCGACCGGCGGTCTCACTCCCGTTGCCATGGCCGTGCGTCCCCTCCCCGTCAGCCGGGCGCGCCGGGGTGCCCGGCCCGCTCCGACTCCTGTCCCGGCGGTGCGCCGGGCTCCCCCGTGGAGCGGAGCGGAAGCGCTTCCTCGCAGCTGACGCCGGCCCCATGGCGTGACGATTCTGCGCCGATCCGAGGCGCCTTTGGCCCTCGGGGCTCCGGTCTTGACGGATCATTAGCGCCCCATCCCCGACCCCACCCCCGACCCCACCCCCGACCCCGACCTGACCCCGACCTGACCCCGACCCGACCCCACCCCCGCCCCACCCCCCGGCCGCCCGGCCGGACCACCCGCGCGCACCCGCCGCTACGGCTCGTAGCGGTACCCGATCCCCGGCTCGGTGATCAGGTGCCGGGGCCTGGCCGGGTCGCGCTCCAGCTTGCGGCGCAGGCCCGCGAAGTAGACCCGCAGGTAGTTGCCGCGCTCCTCGTGGCCGGGTCCCCAGACGGCGCGCAGGATCTGACGCCCCGGCAGCAGCCTGCCCGGGTTGGCCAGCAGCATGGTGAGGATCTTCCACTCGGTCGGGGTCAGCCGCAGCGGCGGCCCCGCGCCGTCGGTGCGCAGCACCGTGCCGGCCGTCAGGTCGATCGCCCAGTCCCCGAGCACGGCGGCGGTGATGGCGCTGGTGGCCACCGGGCGGCGCAGCACGGCGCGCAGCCGGGCGAAGAGCTCGTCCATCAGGAAGGGCTTGGTGACGTAGTCGTCGGCGCCGGCGTCCAGCGCCTGGATCTTGTCGTCCGCGCCACTGCGCCCGGAGAGCACGATGATCGGCACCGGGCCGCGCCCGCGCAGCCGGTGGATCACCTCGACCCCGTCCAGGTCCGGCAGTCCGAGGTCGAGCAGCACCGCGTCCGGCCGCTCCCGCTCGGCGGCCTCCAGCGCGGCGGCGGCGGTGGCGGCGCTGGCCACCTGGTAGGCCCGGGCCCGCAGGTTGATCCGCAGCGCGCGCAGCAGCTGCGGCTCGTCGTCGACGATCAGGATGTTGCTCACGGCGCCTCGTCCTCCTCGGTCGCCATCGGCAGGGTGAGCAGCATGGTGGTGCCGCCGCCCGGGGTGTCCTCGACCTCCAGGGTGCCGCCCATCGCCTCGGCCAGGCCGCGGGAGAGCGCCAGGCCCAGGCCCACCCCGGTGGTGTTGTCGGTGTCGCCCAGCCGCTGGAAGGGCAGGAAGACCCGGTCGCGGTCGGCGGTCGGGATGCCGGGGCCGCGGTCGGCGATCCGGATCTGCACCTGCTCCCGGTGCGCGCTGGCGCTGACCAGCACCGGCGCGCCGGGGGCGTTGTGGCGCAGCGCGTTGGTGATCACGTTGGCCAGCACCCGCTCCAGCAGCGGGGCGTCGGCCAGCACGGCGGGCACCAGCTCCAGGTCGAGCGGCTGCACCGGGGCGTCCGGATCGGAGAGCGAGTCCAGCGCCCGGGGCAGCACCTCGTCGATGTGCACCGGGCCCAGGTGCAGGGTGAGCGCGCCGGCCTGCAGGCGGCTCATGTCGAGCAGGTTGTCGACCAGGCGGTTCAGCCGGATCAGCGACTCGTCGGCGGTGGCCAGCAGTTCGGCCTGGTCCTCGGGCGAGAACTCGACGTCGGGGCTGCGCAGCGAGCCGACCGAGGCGAGCGCGGCGGCCAGCGGGGTGCGCAGGTCGTGGCTGACCGCGGCGAGCAGCGCGGTGCGCATCTTGTCGGCGGCCTTGATCGGCTCGACCTCGGCGGCCACCGCCGCCAGCCGGTCGCGCTCCAGCGCGGCGGCGACGTGGGCGGCGAAGGCGCCGAGCAGCCGCTGCTGGTCGGCGGGCAGCCGGCGGCCGGTGAGGATCAGCAGGGCGTCGGAGCCGACCGGGACCTCGGTGCTCTCCCGGTCGGCGGCGCCGTCCCCGGCGGAGTCGCTGCGGGCGATCACCTCGCCGCTCTCCCGGGAGAGCAGTGCCACCGAGTCCAGGCCGAAGGTGTTGCGGGAGTGCGCCAGCAGGGTCGGGATCGCCGAGCCGCCGCCCTGGCCGGCGTCCTGGCTGCGCAGCACGGTGCCGGCCAGCGCGGAGAGCGTCTCGGCCTCGGCGGTGGCCCGCGCGGCCCGCCCGGTCAGCCGGGTGGCCCGGTCGACCACCGTGGAGACGGTGAGCGCGACCACCGCGAAGACCAGCAGCGCGATCACGTTGTTGGGCTCGCCGATGGTGAAGGTGTGCACCGGCGGGATGAAGTAGTAGTTGAGCAGCAGCGAGGCGGCCAGCGAGGCCACCAGCGCGGAGACCGCGCCGCCGAGCAGCGCGACCGCCACCACGCCGAGCTGGAAGAGCAGCGCGTCGGTGGTCAGGTTGAGCGGGTGGTGCAGCTGGGAGAGCGCCCCGGTGAGCGCGAAGGGCAGCAGCAGGCCGGAGGTGAAGCCGGCCACCGTGCGCCGCCGGGAGTGCCGCCGACCCAGCTTGGGCAGCCGGCCGCGCCCGGTGAACGCGTGGGTGACCATGTGGACGTCGATGTCCTCGGAGGCGTCGACGGTGGTCTCGCCGATGCCCGGACCGGTCAGGAACCGGTTGATCCGGCCGCGCCGGCTGGTGCCGAGCACCAGCTGGGTGGCGTCGTTGGCGCGGGCGAAGCCGAGCAGCGCGGTGGGGATGTCGTCGCCGACCACCACGTGGTAGCTGCCGCCGAGCGCCTCGACCAGGCGGCGCTGATCGGCCAGCGCGCCGGGCGAGGCCCCGGCCAGGCCGTCGCTGCGGGTGACGTGCACGGCCAGCACCTGGCCGGCGTTGGTGCGGTCCGCTATCCGGGCGGCGCGGCGGATCAGCGTCTCGCCCTCCGGCCCGCCGGTGAGCGCGACCACGACCCGCTCGCGGGTCTCCCAGACCCGGTCGATGTTGTGCTCGGCGCGGTAGTCGCGCAGCCCTTCGTCGACCCGGCCCGCCACCCAGAGCAGGGCCAGTTCCCGAAGGGCCGTCAGGTTGCCGACCCGGAAGTAGTTGGAGAGCGCGGCGTCCACCTTCTCGGCCTTGTAGACGTTGCCATGGGCCATCCGGCGGCGCAGCGCCTGCGGGGCCATGTCGACGAGTTCGATCTGGTCGGCCCGGCGCACCACCTCGTCCGGGACGGTCTCCCGCTGGGGCGTGCCGGTGATCTTCTGGACGACGTCGTTGAGGCTCTCCAGGTGCTGGACGTTGACCGTGGTGATCACGTCCAGGCCGGCCGCCAACAGCTCCTCCACGTCCTGCCAGCGCTTGGCGTTCCGGCCGCCGGGGATGTTGGTGTGCGCCAGCTCGTCCACCAGGACCACGGCCGGGCGGCGGGCCAGCAGCGCGTCGACGTCCATCTCGGTGAACTCGGCGCCCCGGTAGCTGCGGTGCAGCCGGGGGGCCACGTCCAGCCCTTGCAGCATCGTCTCGGTGTGCCTGCGGCCGTGGCACTCGATGTAGCCCACCACGACCTCGGCTCCGCGCTCCTGTCTGCGCCGGGCCTCGTCCAGCATCCGGTAGGTCTTGCCGACGCCGGGGGCCGAGCCGAGGTACACCCGCAGCCGGCCGCGCCGGGGCGGGGCAGCGGAGGCGAGATCGCGAGCCATGGAGGGCTTCTTCTCTCTTCGCGAAGGGTGGGCAGTCTGTGGGCGGAGACAGGCCGGACCGGCCCGTGCGGGGCGTTCCCCCGCACGAGCCGGTCCGGTTACTCGATCTGACTATTCGTCACTTCAGCTCGTTCACTGCGTTGTTGAGCAGTACGACATTGACGCCGGGGTCACCGAGGAAGCCGAGCGAGCGCCCCTCGGTGTACTTGGCGACCAGCGCCTTGACCGCGTCCGCCGACACCCCGCGGGCCTTGGCCACCCGCTCGACCTGCTCGTCGGCGTAGGCGACCGAGATGTGCGGGTCCAGGCCGGAGCCCGAGGAGGTGACCGCGTCGGCCGGCACGGTGGCCGGGTCGACGCCGTCGAAGGCGGCGATCGAGGCCCGGGCGTCGTTGACCGACTTCAGCAGGGCGTCGCTGTTCGGGCCCAGGTTGGTGCCCGCCGAACCCTGCGGGTTGTAGCTCGCCGCGGAGGGGCGGGGCTGGAAGAACTTCGGGTCCGGCTGCGCCTGCTCGTTGGGGTCGTTCGGGTTCTTCTTCGGCAGGTTGTAGTTCTGCCCCAGCAGGCTGGAGCCGATCTCCTTGCCGTCGGCGGACTTCACGATCGAGCCGTTCGCCTTCTGGCTGAAGGCGACCTGGCTGATCCCGGTGACCAGCAGGGGGTAGGCGATCCCGAGGATCACCGTCATCACCAGCAGCATCCGCAGGGCGGAGAGGTGGGTGCGCACGGAGGTGGGCAGTGGCTTGGACATGAGAGGGATTCCTGTCGTTTCTCAGCGCAGGCCGGGGATGAACTGGACGATCAGGTCGATCGCCTTGATCCCGATGAAGGGGACGATCAGCCCGCCGAAGCCGTAGATCCCGATGTTCCGGCGCAGCAGCGAACTGGCGTCGGAGGGCCGGTACTTCACGCCGCGCAGGGCGAGCGGGATGAGGCCGATGATGACCAGGGCGTTGAAGATGATCGCCGAGGTGATCGCGGACTTCGGGCTGTGCAGGGCCATGATGTTGAGGTGGCCCAGGCCCGGGTACACGCTGGCGAACATCGCCGGGATGATCGCGAAGTACTTCGCGACGTCGTTGGCGATCGAGAAGGTGGTCAGCGCGCCGCGGGTGATCAGGAGCTGCTTGCCGATCTCGACGATCTCGATCAGCTTGGTGGGGTTGGAGTCCAGGTCCACCATGTTGCCGGCCTCCTTGGCCGCCATGGTGCCCGTGTTCATCGCCACACCCACGTCGGCCTGGGCCAGTGCCGGAGCGTCGTTGGTGCCGTCACCGGTCATCGCGACCAGCTTGCCACCCTCCTGCTCCTTCTTGATCAGGGCCATCTTGTCCTCGGGGGTGGCCTCGGCGAGGAAGTCGTCCACGCCGGCCTCGTCCGCGATCGCCTTGGCGGTCAGCGGGTTGTCGCCCGTGATCATGATGGTCTTGATGCCCATCCGGCGCAGCTCGTCGAAGCGCTCGCGCATGCCCTCCTTGACCACGTCCTTGAGGTAGATCACCCCGAGGGCGCGGGCGGGCTCGGCGCCGACCCTGCTCGCCACCAGCAGCGGAGTGCCACCGGCGGCCGAGATGCCGTCGACCAGCTCGGCGACGTCGGCGCCGACCGTGCCGCCGTTCTCGGTGACCCAGCGGGTGACCGAGCCGGCCGCGCCCTTGCGCACCGCGTGGACACCTTCCGCCTCGTCCAGGTCCACCCCCGACATCCGGGTCTGGGCGGTGAACGGGACCCAGGTGGCGTGCGTCAACTCGCCCTGGGCGCGGGCCCGCAGACCGTACTCGGTCTTGGCCAGCACCACGATCGAGCGCCCCTCGGGGGTCTCGTCGGCCAGCGAGGAGAGCTGGGCGGCGTTCGCCAGCTCCTCGGTCTCCACGCCCTGGGCGGGCAGGAACTCGGCGGCCTGGCGGTTGCCCAGGGTGATGGTGCCGGTCTTGTCCAGCAGCAGGGTGTTGACGTCACCGGCGGCCTCGACGGCGCGTCCCGACATGGCCAGCACGTTGCGCTGCACCAGGCGGTCCATACCGGCGATGCCGATCGCGGAGAGCAGCGCGCCGATCGTGGTCGGGATCAGCGCGACGACCAGCGAGACCAGCACGATCAGGGTCTGCGGGGCGCCGGCGAAGGCCGCCATCGGCTGCAGCGCGGCGACGGTGACCAGGAAGACGATGGTCAGCGAGGCCAGCAGGATGTTCAGCGCGATCTCGTTCGGCGTCTTCTGCCGCGAGGCGCCCTCGACCAGGGCGATCATCCGGTCGATGAAGGACTTGCCGGGCTCGGAGGCGATCTTGACCACGATCCGGTCGGAGAGCACCTTGGTGCCACCGGTGACCGCGGAGCGGTCACCACCGGACTCGCGGATCACCGGCGCGGACTCGCCGGTGATCGCCGACTCGTCGACGCTGGCCACACCCTCGACGACGTCGCCGTCGCCCGGGATGATCTGGCCGGCCTCGATGACCACGTGGTCACCGAGCCGCAGCTCGGTGCCGGCCACCTCCTCCTCGGCCTGCGAGGCGGGCCAATCGACCAGTCGCCGGGCCATGGTCTCGGTCTTGGTGCGGCGCAGCGTGTCGGCCTGCGCCTTGCCGCGGCCCTCGGCGACGGCCTCGGCCAGGTTGGCGAAGACCACCGTGAGCCAGAGCCAGACGGTGATCGCCCAGGCGAAGACCGAGGGCTTGGCGATCGCGTCGACGGTGGTGACCACCGAGCCGACCTCGACCACGAACATGACCGGGTTCTTGATCATGACGCGCGGATCGAGCTTCTTCACCGCGTCCGGCAGCGCGGCCACGATCAGCTTGGGGTCGAGCAGGCCGGACGAGACGCGGTGCGGCTGCTGGCCCTGCGCCTGGTCGGCGGGGGCGGGGGAAAGGGTGGACGACATCAGTGCAGACCTTCCGCGATCGGCCCGAGAGCCAGGGCCGGGAAGTAGGTGAGGCCAACCACGATCAGGACGACGCCCGACAGCAGGCCCACGAAGAGCGGCTTGTGAGTGGGCAGGGTGCCCTTGGTGGCGGGGACCGGCTGTTGCTGGGCGAGCGAGCCCGCCAACGCCAGCACGAAGATGATCGGCAGGAACCGGCCGAACACCATCGCCAGGCCCAGCGCGGTGTCCCACCAGGGCGAGGTCACCGTCAGGCCGCCGAAGGCCGACCCGTTGTTGTTCGCCGCGGAGGTGAAGGCGTAGAGCACTTCGGAGAAGCCGTGCGGACCGGAGTTCTCCATGTTCGCCCGCTCGCCGCCCAGCGCCATCGCGAGACCGGTGCCGATCAGGACGATGACCGGGGTGGCCAGGATGTACATGGAGGCGAACTTCATCTCCCGCCCACCGAGCTTCTTGCCCAGGTACTCGGGGGTGCGGCCGACCATCAGACCGGCGACGAAGACCGCCACGATGGCCAGGATCAGCATGCCGTAGAGGCCGGAGCCGGTGCCGCCGGGCGCGATCTCGCCGAGCATCATGTCGAAGAGCGCCACACCGCCGCCGCCCGGGGTGAGCGAGTCGTGCATGCCGTCGACCGCGCCGGTGGAGGTCAGCGTGGTGGAGGTGGCGAAGAGGCTGGTGCCCCAGAGGCCGAACCGGACCTCCTTGCCCTCCATCGCCCCGCCGGCCGCCTTGAGCGCCGCACCCGCCGGGTGGGTCTCGAAGAAGGTCATCAGGCTGGCCGAGGCCACCCAGAACAGGCCCATGACCGAGACGATCGCGTAGCCCTGGCGGTTGTCGCCGACCATCTTGCCGAAGGTGCGCGGCAGCGAGAAGGAGATCACCAGCAGCAGGAAGATCTCCAGCCAGTTGGTGAAGCCGGTCGAGTTCTCGAACGGGTGGGCCGAGTTGGCGTTGAAGAACCCGCCGCCGTTGGTGCCCAGCTCCTTGATGACCTCCTGCGAGGCCACCGGACCGCCGGGGATCGACTGGGTGTCGCCGGTGATGGTGGTGAGGTCGTGGAAGCCGTGGAAGTTCTGGATCACGCCGTTGGCCACCAGGACCACGGCGAAGACGATGGAGAGCGGCAGCAGCAGGCGCAGGCAGACCCGGGTGAGGTCCACCCAGAAGTTGCCGACCCGGTCCGTCCTGCTGCGGGTGAAGCCACGGATCAGGGTGGCGACCACCGCGATGCCGACGGCGGCGGAGACGAAGTTCTGCACCGCCAGGCCGGTCATCTGGACCACGTGGCCCAGGGTCGCCTCACCGGCGTAGTCCTGCCAGTTCGTGTTGGTCACGAAGGAGATCGCGGTGTTCCAGGCACCGTGCGCGTTGACGGCCTTGAAGCCGAGGCTGAGCATCAGGTGGTTCTGGATCCGCTGCAGCAGGTACAGGAAGAGGACCGAGACGAAAGAGAAGGCGAGCACCGAGCGCAGGTACGAGGACCAGCGCTGGTCGGCGTCACCGTCGACCCCGATCAGCTTGTACAGGCCGCGCTCGGCCTTGAGGTGCTTGGCGGTGGTGAGCAGCTTGGCGATGTAGTCGCCCAGCGGCCGGTAGCAGAGAGCCAGCGCGCCCACCAGGGCGAGGGCCTGCAGCCATCCCGCGAGAGTGGAACTCATGTCAGAACTTCTCCGGGTAGATCAGCGCCACCACGAGGTAGCCGACGAGGAGGACAGCGACGATCAGACCTGCGATGTTCTCGACGCTCACAGCTTCTCCACCCCCCGGGCGATCAGAGCGAGGACGGCGAACACGACTACCGTGAGGCCGACGAAGACGAGATCGAGCATGAGCTCCACCAGTTGCTTCAAGGAACCTGGCCGTGGGCGGCCAATGGGCTCCGCACGACACCGGTGGCAGACCGGCTCCAGTAGCAAATCGTGTGTTCGAGTCGGATCCGCCGCTCTTGACGTGCTCCATACGGGTGGACTGGGCTTGTTGACGGCCTCCATACGGCGCGTCGAGAGCCGGTCACGGCGCGATAACAGCGCGGCAACGGCGCCCGGCGGCAGGCAGGCGCGCACGCAGGCACGCGGGCGGGCGGGCCGGCACGCAGGCACAACACGCGGGCCCCGGGCGGATGGTGATCCGCCCGGGGCCCGCTCAGCGCTGCTGACCAGCCGTCAGGTCAGACGTTCTCCGGCGCCTCGATCTTGCTGCCCTGCTTGCCGCCGCCGGTCGGCTCGCCGCGGCGCACCGAGCCGGGCGCCCGGCGGGCCGGGTGGTCGGCGCGCGGCGCCGAGGCGAGCTGCCACGGCACGCTGATCACCATCACGCCGGGGGTGAAGAGCAGCCGGCTCTTCAGCCAGAGCGCCGACTGGTTGTGCAGGAAGTGCTCCCACCAGTGGCCCACCACGTACTCGGGGATGAAGACCGCGACGGCGTCCCGCGGGCTGGTGCGGCGCACCGAGCGGACGTAGGCCACCACCGGCTTGGTGATCTCGCGGTAGGGCGAGTCCAGCACCTTCAGCGGCACCCGGATGTCGAAGTCGGTCCACTGCTCCTTGAGCTCCTCGGTGGCCTCCTTCTCCACCGCGACGCTGACCGCCTCCAGGGTGTCGGGACGGAACGCCTCGGCGTACCCCAGCGCCCGCAGCGTGGGCTTGTGCACCTTGGAGACCAGCACGATCCCGTGCACCTTGGACGGGCGCACCGCCTCGGCGTGCGGGTCCTCGACCGACAGCTCGTCGGCGACCGAGTCGTAGTGCCTGCGGATGCCGCGCATCATCGCGAACAGCACGATCGCCGCGAGCACCGCGAGCCAGGCGCCCTCCAGGAACTTGGTCGCCATGACGATCACCAGGACCAGGCCGGTGGTGAAGGCGCCGAAGCCGTTGATCACCCGGGAGCGCTGAGCGCCGGACCGCACCTTGGCGTCGGTCTCGGTGGCGAGCACCCGGTTCCAGTGCTTGACCATGCCGATCTGCGAGAGCGTGAAGGAGGTGAAGACGCCCAGGATGTAGAGGTGGATCAGGTTGGAGACGTCCGCCTTGTAGCCCCACAGCAGCACGATGTTGACCACGGCCAGCGCGATGATGCCGTTGGAGAAGGCCAGCCGGTCGCCGCGGGTGTGGAACTGCCGTGGCAGGTAGCGGTGCTGGGCCAGGATCGAGCCGAGCAGCGGGAACCCGTTGAAGGCCGTGTTGGCGGCCAGGATCAGCACCAGGGCGGTGGAGGCCTGGATGAAGTAGAAGAGGATGCTGTGGTCGCCGCCGAAGATCGAGGACGCCAGCTGGGCGATGACCGTCGGCTGCGAGGCCGTGTGGCAGTCGCCCGGGTACCCCACCAGCTGGCAGGTGTCGGTGGTCTTGTGCACCTTGGTGATCAGCGCCAGCGCGGTGATGCCGATGAACATCACCACGGCGGTCAGGCCCATCACCGCCATCGTGGTGGCGGCGTTCCTCGACTTCGGCGCCCGGAAGGCCGGCACGCCGTTGGAGATCGCCTCGACACCGGTCAGCGCGGTGCAGCCGGAGGCGAAGGCCTTCAGGCCCAGCATGATCAGCGCGATCCCGGCCAGGCTGCCGTTGTGGTCGGTCGGCAGGATCGCGTACTGCGCGCTGGAGGCGACCGGGGTGTGCCCGAAGGCCATCTTGATGAAGCCGGTGGCGATCATCAGCAGTATGCCGAAGATGAACATGTAGGTCGGCGCCGCGAAGGCCTTGCCGGACTCGCGGACCCCGCGCAGGTTCATCGCGGCCAGGAGCGCCACGAAGAGGCAGGCCATCAGGACCCGGTAGTCGCCCAGGCCCGGGAAGGCCGAGATGATGTTGTCCACGCCGGACGCCACCGAGACCGCCACGGTCATCACGTAGTCGACCATCAGCGAGGCGGCCACCACCAGGCCGGACTTGGCCCCGAGGTTCTGCGTCACCACCTCGTAGGACCCGCCGCCGCCCGGGTAGGCGTGCACCACCTGGCGGTAGGAGAGGACCACCACCGCCATCAGCAGGACGACGCCCGCCGCGATCCACGGCGTCAGGTAGAGGAACGCGGTGCCCCCGACAGTGAGCACCAGCAGGATCTCCTCGGTGGCGTAGGCAACCGAGGAGAGCGGGTCCGAAGCGAAGATCGGCAGCGCCAGCCGCTTGGGCAGCAGCGTCTCGCCCAGCTCCTCGCTGCGCATGGCCTGACCGATCACGAGGCGCTTGAGCGCCGAGGGCACGTTGAACACAAGCGCGAGCGTATGCGGCCCGCGCGTATAGGCAATGGGCGACTCGCGGGGGTCCAGGGGCCTTCGACCAGCCGTTCGAGCCGACGTTTCCGCAGGCCAGGAGGGGTGAGCCCGCTCCGGCCCTGGGCCGTACGGGGGCGTTAAGAGAGGGTGTTAAGAGCCCGTCAAAATATCGAGCCGTTACCACACATATAGGCTAATCGTGACGTTTCGGCTCTGTTCGTACGGCCAAACGCCGTTACGACCCTTACAACCCCAGGCCTGCGGCCCGATATTCCCGAGGACGCCGAACGCCCGGCGGCACGGATGCCGTCGGGCGTTCGGGGGGTCCGGGCGGCCGGGGGTCCGGGCGGCCGGGGGTCCGGGCGGCCGGGCGGCCGGGGGTCCGGGCGGCCGGGCGGCCAGGTGGCCGTGCGACCAGGCGTTCAGGTGGCTGACCCGCCTGCCTCGGGCGCGGCGCTACATCCGCAGCCGCAGCCGGCAGACCACCGCGTCGGTGCCGCGGCGCAGCGCCCGGTCGATCAGCACCCCGCGCTGGTTCTGCAGCGCCCGCTGCCAGAAGTGCACCGGCTCCACCTCGGCGATCAGCACGGTGACCCGGTCGAAGCCGCCGTCCTCGGCCCGCGGCCGCTCGGCCAGGCCGTTGACGAAGGCCACCAGCGGGCGCCCGAGCCGCCGGTGCCCGTCCGTCACCTCGACCAGCGGCACACCCGGCTGCCACAGCTCCCAGTCGCGGCGCAGCGTCTCGGCGCTCTGCCGGTCCTCGGCGTCGGGCTCGGTGGGCACCACGGTCACCGCGAGCACCTCGTCGCCGAGCGTCAGCGCGGTGGAGAGCGCCTCCCGGGTCAGCCGGGTGATCGAGTGCACCGGGACGACGACCAGCGAGCGGCGCGCGGTGACCGGTCCGGGGATCCGGCCCAGCTCCAGCCGCTCGCCGATCCGCTCGTAGGCCCGGTGCACCAGCTCGAAGAACAGCACCAGCAGCGGCAGCGCGACCACGATGCCCCAGGCGCCCTCGGTGAACTTGGTGCCGGTGACCACCACGGTGGCCACCCCGGTGAGCAGCGCGCCGAAGCCGTTCAGCGCCGCCTTGCCGCGCCAGCCGGCGCACCGGGCGCGGGCCCAGTGCTTGACCATCCCGACCTGGCAGATGGTGAAGCCCACGAAGACGCCGATCGAGAAGAGCGGCACCAGGCTGTTCACGTCCCCGCCCGAGGCCACCAGCAGCCCGGCCGAGACCAGCGCCAGGAAGAGCACCCCGTGCCGGTGCACCTGGTGGTCGGCGCGCAGCGCGAAGACGTGCGGCAGGTGGTTGTCCCTGGCCAGCAGCCGCATCAGCACCGGCAGGCCGCCGAAGGAGGTGTTGGCGGCCAGCGCCAGCAGGACCACGGTCGCGAACTGCACCAGGTAGAAGCCGAATCCGTGGCCGAGCGAGGCGTCGGCCAGTTGGGCCAGCACCGTGACCCCCTCCACCGGCTGCAGGTGGAAGCGCCCGATCAGCACGGCCAGCCCGATCAGCATCACGCCGAGCACCGCGCCCAGCGCGAGCTCGGTGTGCTGCGCCCGCTTGACCCGCGGGCTGCGGAAGGAGGGCACCGCGTTGGCCACCGCTTCCACCCCGGTCAGCGCGGAGCAGCCGGAGGCGAAGGCCTTGAGCAGCAGCAACGCGCCGACCGAACCCGCGTTGGCGGCCAGCGTCGAGGCGTGCCCGGCGGCCGCCGCGGTGCTGGCCGGGGCCGAACGGAAGAGGCCGATCACGATGATCGCCATGATCGAGAGCACGAAGACGGCGGTGGGGACCATGAACCAGCGGGCCGACTCGGCGATGCCGCGCAGGTTCACCGCCGTCACCAGCACCAGCACGCCCAGGCAGAGCCAGACCCGGTCCGGGTAGAGCGAGGGGAACGCCGAGGTCAGCGCCGCCACACCGGCGGTGACCGAGACCGCGACGTTCAGGATGTAGTCGATCACCAGCGAGGCGGCGGCGGTCAGCGCCGTGCGCCGGCCCAGGTGGGTCTTGGCCACCGCGTAGGAGCCACCGCCGTCCGGGAAGGCCGCGATCACCTGCCGGTAGGAGGCGGTGAGCACCGCGAGCAGCAGGGCGATGGCCGCGGTGACCGGGAGGGTGAAGCCCAGCCCGTAGCTGCCGGCGGCGGCCAGCACCAGGACGATCGACTCGGGCCCGTACGCGACCGAGGCCATCGCGTCCAGCGAGAGGGCGGCCAGGCCGCCGAGCGCGCTGAGCTTGTCGCGGTCGTGGGCGTCCCTCCCGCCGCCCTCGGGGTCGTGGGCGCCCACGCCGGGCGCGGCGGCTCCGGTATGCGGAGGTTCGGCCTGGACGGCATCGGGGGTCAGGGACATCGGGAGGCTCCTGGGTGCTCGGCTGCGCTACGCGCATCGTCCCCGTGCGAGAGGAGCCCCCCCGCGTCCCGATACGTGTTCTTGACGCCGCCGTCGACGAACCTGACGTCCCGTTGACACCCCCGGGTCCACGTCCTGCTCCGCATCGGATCCAGGTCGGCGCCGCGTCGGCCCCGCAGCCGTGCTGTGCGACGCCGCGTCGACGCCGTCTCAGCTCCGTGCCGGTCATGACCGTCCGACCGGCCGGCTACCCGCGTAAACCGGGACCCACCTGCCGCCTTTTCTATTCACTGTATTCCGTTGAATTCCCATTGAACGAACTTTCCCGACAGAGCCGTTGACCAGCGTTCACCGAATCTGGTTGGCTTCAGCCCGGCAGGCGGCGGACCACTGCCACAAGGTGACTACCCATCAGATCCTCCTGGTGCGTGCCAGGCCTGTGGCAGCTCCTTTCTCGGCCCTACCGGAATTCCCGGCGCCCTTCATCGGAATTCCGGTCGACTTCGTGATGACTGTCGCCGAATTCCCTACGGTCGCCCCGAGCCGGCGCGTGACCGCGGAATGCCGTCAGCTCCCGTCCATGCAACAGATCGACCGGCCGCCCAGAAGGCGGCCGGTCGATCGGCACGAGAGGCAACTCTCCACATGGGTCTTTCCCCCACCACTCGGCCCGCGCGCTACAGCGCCCTGGCCGGCCTCGCTTCGCTGACCCTGGCCACCGCCGGCCTGATAGCCGCCCCGGCGCAGGCCGCCGCGCCGGTCACCCCGGCCGTCTCGGGCCAGGCCCACCACGGCCTCGCCATGGCCGACTCCGGCATCAAGAACGAGTTCAACCCCTTCAGCTCCTCGCTCGGCGCCAGCAAGCTCCCGGGCATCCAGCAGTACGAGGCCAAGCGGCGGACGCAGATCGCGAACCAGGCGGCGGCGGCCGCGACCGGAGCCGAGACGCTCTCCTACGGCGGCGGCGTGGACGGCATCGGTGTCCAGAGCGGCCACTCCAAGGTCTACCTGGTGTTCTACGGCTCCCAGTGGGGCACGCAGACCACCGACAGCAACGGGAACGCGAAGTTCTCGGGCGACTCGGCCGGCGCCGCGAGCGCCACCCAGCAGATGTTCAAGGGCATCGGCACCAACAACGAGCTGTGGTCGGCCGACCTGACGCAGTGGTGCGACGGCCCGAACGTCGTCAGCGGCGCCACCAGCTGCCCGTCGAACGCCAACTTCGTCCCGTACCAGGCCGGCGGCGTGCTCTCCGGTGTCTGGTACGACAACGCGGCCGCCTCGCCGAGCGCGGCGACCGGCAACCAGCTGGCCCAGGAGGCCGTCAAGGCCGCCGGCCACTTCAACAACACCACGGCGGCCGCGAACCGCGACGCGTACTACATCGTCCTGTCACCGCACGGCACCGATCCGGACAACTACCAGGACCCGAACACGGGTTACTGCGCCTGGCACGACTGGAACGGCGACACCACGCTGACCGGCGGCGCGGCCACCTCGCCCTACGGCGACATCGCGTTCAGCAACCAGCCGTACAACATCGACCAGGGCCAGAACTGCGGCGTCGGCTTCATCAACTCGCCTGGTACCCTGGATGGTTACACGATGACCCTCGGGCACGAGTGGCACGAGATGATGTCGGACCAGAACCCGGCCGGCGGCTGGACCAACCACACGGGTGACGCCACCTACAACGGCCAGGAGAACTCCGACGAGTGCGCCTGGCTGAAGCCCGGCACCGCCGGCGGCGCCGCCAACGTCACCTTCGCCACCGGCACCTTCGCCGAGCAGGCCAGCTGGTCCAACGACACCAACGCGTGCTCCATCTCGCACCCGATCGTGAACGGCGGCGGCACCACCGGCGGCAACACCGTCACGGTGACCAACCCGGGCACCCAGTCCGGCACCGTCGGCACCGCGGTCTCGCTGCAGGTCAAGGGCGCTGACAGCGCCTCGGGCCAGACCCTGACCTACACCGCGACCGGCCTGCCGGCCGGCCTGTCGATCAGCTCCACCGGCCTGATCACCGGCACCCCGACCGCCGCGGGCACCTCCTCGGTGACCGTCACCGCCAAGGACGCCACCGGCGCCACCGGCTCGGCGACCTTCGGCTTCACCGTGGCCACCGGCTCCACCGGCTGCACCCCGGCCCAACTGCTCGGCAACGCCGGCTTCGAGACCGGCACCGCCGCCCCCTGGACCGCCAGCACCGGCGTGGTCGACAACTCCTCCTCCGAGGCGGCCCACTCGGGCAGCTGGAAGGCGTGGCTGGACGGCTACGGCTCCACCCACACCGACACCGTCTCGCAGAGCGTCACCATCCCGGCCGGCTGCAAGGCGACCTTCAGCTTCTGGCTGCACGTCGACACCGCCGAGACCGGCACCACGGCCTACGACAAGCTCGCCGTGACCGCCAACGGCACCAACCTCGCCACGTACTCCAACGTGAACGCCTCGACCGGCTACGTGCAGAAGAGCTTCGACCTCTCCTCCTACGCCGGACAGACCGTCACCCTGAAGTTCACCGGCACCGAGGACTCCTCGCTGCAGACCAGCTTCGTCATCGACGACACCGCTGTGAACGTCGGCTGACACCCACCTGAGCGAGGGACCGGGGGCGGGCCCGCGGGCCCGCCCCCGGTCTTCGTCTCCACCCGGTGGGATCCGAAGCCGCCCCTCGTGCGTCGGATCCCTGTCGAGCCGACCGGCCGACCATTGGAGGTAGACATGAACCGTCCCCGTCGCCTGCTGCCCGCCGCCGTGATCGGCCTGGTACTCACCGCCGCGCTGACGGCCTGCGGTTCGGGGGCCCAGCACGCCACCTCGCCGAGCAGCGCCGCGGTGCTCACCCTTGACGACAGCGCCAACCGCACCACCGTCCATGCCCAGGTCGGCTCGACGATCGAGATCACCCTGCACAGCACCTACTGGTCCGCACCTACCAGTTCGGCCCCCGGGGTCCTGGTGGCCGCCGGCACCTCCAGCGCCCCCAGTGCCTCGGCCGGCTGCCACCCGGGCAGCGGTTGCGGCACCATCGAGACCACCTTCCGGGCCGGCGCGGCCGGCACCGCGCGACTGACCGCGACCCGCACCTCCTGCGGTGAGGCCAAACCGTGCGCGCCCGACCAGAGCAGCTACACCGTCACGGTGCAGGTGGGCTGAACCGCCGTCAGCCGAGCATCAGCCGATCGGCTCCATCGGCTCCATCGGCTCCATCCGCTCCATCGGCAAGTGGCACGCGTTTCGTCGTTCGATCACCGCGAGTTCGCGCTGCAACGGCGGCCGAGGGACCGTCAGCACCGGGCATCCGGCACGCCGCACGCAGTGCCCGCTCACCGACGGACGCAGCCGCCACCACCGGCGCCCGCCCGCGCCCACGACCAGGACGTCCTGCGGCCCGTCCGCCAACGCGACAAGCGTCGACCCCGGCTCACCCCGCATCGCGAGGGCCCGCATCTCGACCCTCGCCGGTCCGATCGGGAACGCCTCGGCCAGCGCCGTCGTCAACCGCTCCACCGCGTCGGCGCGCCAGGCCGAGAGCAGCGGCGGACACGGTGCCCGGCGGAAGCCGGCCTCCCCGCCCGGCGGCGTCCAGACCAGCACCGCGAGCAGTTCGGCCCCGCGCTCCCTGGCCTCCTCGGCCCCCCGGTGCAGTGCCGCCAGACTCCCCAGCGACCCGCTGACCCCCACCACGACCCGCCGCCGCTCACCCATGGCCTGCCTCCTCCCCCACCACCCAACCCGCTCCGCCCTCCCCTGTCCCCACCCGCTGACACTTCCCTGACGCCGCCGCCCCTCATCCGAACGATCCCCTGACAGCCGCCGAACGGAGCCACCACGGCGGCCGGCGCGCTGGTGCTGCGCTTCGCCGAACCTGCGGGAGCGTCCGGTCTCGAAGACCCACTCGGGCCGGCGCTGCGTGCGCTGGAGGCGACCGACAGCAGGACTCGGGCCGGCTACGAGCGATGCGCCACGGCTCGGCGTCGTCCTGCATCGTGGGCACGACCGGCGTGAGCGCCTGACGCCTGGCACCTGGTCAGCACCCGGGCCGCCCTCGGTAGGTGGTCGAGCAGCCTCGTATGCCGCGCCGTCCCCGCACAACGAAAGAGCCCCCGACCTGCGTTTCCGCAGATCAGGGGCTCTTTCTCGATCCTGTGGCTGGTGCAGGGTTCGAACCTGCGTAGCTTGCGCGACAGATTTACAGTCTGCTCCCTTTGGCCGCTCGGGCAACCAGCCAGGATGTTCGTCGCGCGGGGTGATGCCCCGTTCGACTGGGTAAACCTTACCTGATGACAGGGGGTGCTTCGCCACTTGATTGGTCACGCGATGATCAAGGGGGTGGGGCGTGGTGTCGCTGGATAGGCTGGGGGCGTGAGTGCCCCGCACCGGTGGGGCTTGTGCTGCCGACATCGCAAGGAGACCACCACAGATGGCCGACTCCAGTTTCGACATCGTCTCGAAGGTCGAGAAGCAGGAGGTCGACAACGCGATCAACCAGACCTCCCGTGAGATCGCCACCCGCTACGACTTCAAGAACGTCGGGGCGACCATCGGGTGGTCCGGTGAGCGGATCGAGCTGAAGGCTGACGGCGAGGACCGGGTCAAGGCCATCCTCGACGTGCTGCAGAGCAAGCTGATCGCGCGCAAGATCTCGCTGAAGGCGCTGGACGCGGGCGAGCCGCAGCTGTCCGGCAAGGAGTACAAGATCTTCGCGACGATCAAGGAGGGCATCAGCCAGGACGATGCCAAGAAGATCTCCAAGATCATCCGGGACGAGGGTCCGAAGGGCGTCAAGGCGCAGATCCAGGGCGAGGAGCTGCGGGTCTCCTCCAAGAGCCGGGACGATCTGCAGGAGATCCAGGCCCTGCTCAAGGGCAAGGACCTGGACTTCGCGATCCAGTACGTGAACTACCGCTGACGACCGCTGACGACCGTGCCGATGACGGCCTCAAGGTGACCCACCTGGCGGGCCACCGGGCGACCCGCCAGGTGGCCGTCCGGATGGCCGATCGCTGTCAGCGATCCGAGTGACTCGAAGGGGCACCGCGCGAGCGGTGCCCCTTCGGCGTTCCGGTCGGGAGTTGGGGATGTTTCCTGAGAATTTGATGCATGTCCGCTGGACATTGGGGCACCGGCGCAAAGGGGCGGGAACCGGTCCAGTCCAGGCGAGGCAGTGCGCGAGGGGTATGCGCGGTGCTGTGAGCCGGGGCAGGATCGGGGGCGCGCGGGTCACTGGCCGGCGCCCGGGCTCAGTAATTCTTAAAAGTTGAGCATTACGGTGTCCCGGCTTGCCCCACCAGATCTCTCGAAGGGGACGCCACCGGTGACCAGCCCGCTCCACCTCGTCCGTCCCGCCGCCGACACGAGTCGCTCGGCGCCGGCCCGTCTCCCGTCGACCGCCCCGGATCCCAGCGATAGCGAGAGCGGGGGCGCTGGTCCGGACGAGACGCCGGACCCGGACGGCGGCGCCCTCGACGGCCACCGCTCCCCCGACGGCGGCTCCGCCAACGGCAGCTCCGCGAGCGGCGCGGCGCGGCGGACGGCGCCCCCGACGGCCGGCACCACGCCCACCGCCCCCACCGCCGCCGCCACCGCTCCCTCGACCTCGACCCCCCCGACCACGGCCGCGCCGAACGGGTCCACCGGCGTCAGCGGCAGGCGGCAGGAGTCGTCGGACGGCCTGCGGGGCCGGCTGGCCGGGGCCTGGGACGCCCTCGCGGGGATCCGGCACCGGGCGCGGTACCTGCGGCTGCTGGCCTGGCCGCTGTACTTCTTCGCGCTCTGGCGGTACATCGCGGACAACGGGCTGCCCTACCAGAACGACGTCGTCTTCTGCTGGCTGATCGGCGCGCTGATCGCCGCCACCGTGCAGAGCGGGCACCGGTTCGGCTGGCTGCGGGTGCTGCGCGACTGGCTTCCGGTGATGTTCGCGGTGTACGTCTACTCACTGCTGCGCGGCTACGGGGCCCACACGCCCTGGCCGGTGCGCTGGCGACCGCAGCTGGAGATCGACAAGGTGCTCGGCTTCGGCCAGGTCTGGACCGTGCGGCTGCAGCACTGGCTGTACACCCCGGGGCACCCGCACTGGTACGACTACCTGTGCACCACGGTCTACATGTCGCACTTCTTCGCGATCTTCATCGTGCTGGCCGCGCTCTGGAAGCGCCGGCACGACCGCTTCACCCGGCTGCTGGCCTTCTACCTGGCGCTCACCTTCGCGGGCTTCGCGACGTACATCCTCTACCCGGCCGACCCGCCGTGGCTGACCGCGCAGAACGGGCACCTGCCGGACCTGACCCGGGTGGTCTCGGACGTGCTGACCCAGAGCGGGATGCCGCGAGCCGGGTCGATCTTCGAGAACGGCAGCCAGTTCGACAACGACGTGGCCGCGATGCCCTCGCTGCACGCCGCCTACCCGATGCTGCTGGCGCTCTTCTTCTGGCCGACCGCCGGGCGCAAGCTGCGGGTGCTGCTGGCCGCGTATCCGCTGGCGATGGCCTTCACCCTGGTCTACGGCGCCGAGCACTTCGTGATCGACGTGCTGATGGGGTGGCTGTACGCCGCCGCCGTGTACTACGGGCTCGGCCGGGTGCTGGACCGGCGGGCGGCCAAGCGGGCGGCCGCCCGGGCCGAGCGGGACCGGGAGCGGCAGCAGGCGCTCGGCGCCACGCCCGAACCGGCCGGCGCCACCGCGATGACGGCCTAGCCCCACCATTCGTCCGACTCATTGAACTGGTGCCTCGAAGGTAGCGACCTTCGGGGCACCAGTTCGTTCGGTCCTCGGGGCACCGGTTCGCACGGCAGACTGGCCCTCGTGCAGACTCCCGCCACCGACCCGGCCCCGGCTCCGTTCCGCCCCACCCCCGCGCAGCTGGCCGCCGCCCAGGACGTGACCATCCCCGACGTGTCCGCTCCCGGCCTCCGGGTGCTCTTCTGCGGGATCAACCCCGGGCTCTGGTCCGGCGCCACCGGCCGCCACTTCGCCCGTCCGGGCAACCGGTTCTGGCCGGCCCTGCACCGCTCCGGCTTCACGCCCCGACTGCTGCGCCCGGACGAGCAGGGCGAACTGCTCGCCCTCGGCCTGGGCATCACCAACGTCGTCGCCAGGGCCAGCGCCAAGGCCGAGGAGCTGAGCCGGGCGGAGCTGAAGGAGGGCGGCGCGGCACTGGTCGCACGGGTCGCCGAGCTGCGACCGCGCGCGCTGGCGGTGCTCGGGATCGGCGCCTACCGCACGGCGTTCGGGCGCCCGCGCACGGTGGTCGGCCGGCAGCCCGAGGGCCTGGGTGACACCGAGGTCTGGGTGCTGCCCAACCCGAGCGGACTCAACGCGCACTACTCGCTGGACGCCCTGGCGGCGGAGTTCCGCGCCCTGCGCGAGGCCCTGGAGTGACCGCCCGGCGCACACGTAGGACCCCTCCATGAGGCCCCGTCCATGAGGCGCTTTCATGGATGCCCGCGATTCCATCGACACCACCCCCTGCTTCCGGGCCGCCCCCGCTCCTAGCGTGATCGACACCGCCCGAGATCGGCACCGCCCGAGATCGGCACCGCCCGATCGCCCCGCGCAGGAGTCAGGAGCCCGTGATGTCGTCGCTGCACCCCAAGGCCGTCCACCTGGTCGCCCGTCCCACCGGACGCGCCACCGCCGAGCAGTTCGCCTTCGTCGACGACGAGCTGCCGCCGCTCACCCCCGGCACGGTGCTGGTCGAGAACGTCTACCTCTCGGTCGACCCGTACATGCGCGAGGCGATGGGCGTCGACGGGAGCTGGAAGCTGCACACCCCGTTGGAGGGCCGCTCGATCGGCCGGGTGATCGAGTCCAGGGCGCCCGGGCTCGCGGTCGGCGACCTGGTCCTCCACCGGCGCGCCTGGCGCACCCACGCGGTGCTCACCCCGGCCGACGTATGACCGCTGCCGGCCATCGACGGCGTGCCGCTGAGCACCCATCTGAGCCTGCTCGGCGGCACCGGCCTGAGCGCCTACGTCGGCCTGACCCGGGTGCTGCGGCTGCAGCCCGGCGAGTCGCTCTTCATCTCGGCGGCCGCCGGCGGGGTCGGCACGGCGGCGGGGCAGTTCGCCCGGCTGCTCGGCGCCGGGCGGATCATCGGCAGCGCCGGTTCGAAGGCCAAGGTGGCGCACCTGACGGAGCGGGCCGGGTTCGACGCCGCCTTCGACTACCACGACGGGCCGGTGGGCGACCTGCTGCGGGCGGCGGCGCCGGAGGGCATCGACACCTTCCTGGACAACGTCGGCGGCGACCACCTCGAAGGCGCGCTCGACGTGCTGCGCGACCACGGGCGGATCGCCTGGTGCGGCGCGATCGCGCAGTACAGCACCGCCGAGCCGCCCGCCGCACCGCGCAACCTCTACAACGTGGTGCACAAGGCGCTGCGGCTGGAAGGGTTCCTGGTCCGTCAGCACCTGGACGCGCAGCAGGAACTGACCGACTTCCTGGTGCCGCACCTGCGCTCCGGCCGGGTGCGGGCGGACGAGACGGTGGTGGCCGGCTTCGAGAACGTGGTGGACGCGTTCCTGGGCCTGCTGGACGGCGCGAACATCGGCAAGATGCTGGTCCAGGTGAGCGAGGAGTCCTGACAGGCTCCGCCAGCGGCGCAAGCGCCGTCAGCGCCGTCAGCGCCGTCACCGCCGTCAGCGCTCCGGGCGCGGCCCCGTGTAGTCGGCCCGGGTCCGCAGCCGCAGCGGTGCCTCGCGGTACTCCTCCATGGCGTGCGCGAGCCAGCCCGCCGTCCGGGCGACCGAGAAGATCACCTCACCCGCCTCGGCCGCCATGCCACCCACGTGGGCGAAGGCGGCCAGGGCCAGGTCCACGTTGGCCGCCTCGGCCGCGGTGGCCCGGTGGCCGCCGGCCGCCCGCACCACCGCGTCGACCGCCGCGAGCACCGGCCCGGCGGCCGGCAGCGAGCGCTGCGCGTCGAGCAGCGCGACCGCGCGCGGGTCGCCCCGCGGGTAGAGGCGGTGGCCCAGGCCCGGGATCGAGCGGCCGGTACGGAGGTACTCGGAGACCACCGGCACCGCGTCCCCTGCGGCCAGCACCTCGGCGAGCATCCGGTGGGCCGACGCGCTGGCGGCGCCGTGCAGCGGACCGTCGGACGCGCCGAGCCCGGCCGAGAGCACCGCGTACGGGTCGGCCCGCGCGGAGGCCGCGACCCGGGCTGCGACGGTGGACACCGCCAGCTCGTGGTCGGCGAGCAGCACCAGCGCGCGGTCCAGGCAGGCCACCGCGCCGGGCGGCGGCGCGCCGGGCGCCAGGCGGGACCAGAGGCGGGCGGCCAGCGACTCCCCGGCCGGCGGCACCCCGACCGGCGACTCCCCGGCCGACGGCCCGGCCGACACCGTCGGCAGGGCCTCCACCTGCGCGGCGATCAGCGCCGCACCGACGGCCCGGACGTTCTCCTCGCGCAGGTCGAAGCGGAGCGGATCCAGCGAGGCCGCGACCGCCGCCGAGACCCGCAGCCGGTCGGGCAGCCTGATCGCGGCGGGCAGCGTCTCCCCCGTGCGGCGCAGCGCGGCCACCAGGTCGGCGGAGGCGTGCAGCGCGAGGCCCTGATCGGCGTCGATGCCCCAGAGCAGGCCGACCGCCGCCTCGAAGCCGTGCCGCTCGGCGAACTCGACGGCGTCCACACCGCGGTAGTAGAGCCGGCCCCCGTCGATCAGGGTGAGCGCGGTGCGCACGGTGACCGGCTCGATCGGTGGCAGATCCCCGTAGCCACTGCCCGGCGCTCTCCCCGCACCTCCCCCTGCCACTCCCGCCGCGCCCGCCCCCGCCGCTCCCCTCGGCGGGCGCCGTCGCGGACCGCCGGCGAGTGCCGCCACCTCCTCGGCGTCGAAGGTGCTGCCCTTGCCGCCGGGCACCCGCTCACTGCTCAGCAGCCCGCGGCTGGCGTACGCGTAGACGGTCTCCACCTTGACCCCGAGCAGCTCGGCCACCTGCTGCGTCGTCAACCTGCCAGCGCTCATCCCACGGCCTCCCGTTGTGTTGCCCGCAGTATCTCATATTGATTCAATCAACATTGACAACATGGATCAATGCTCGGAGAGTACTGACTGTCAGCCCGTTCCGAGGAATCCGAGGAGGCAGTCATGGCCACCGCCATAACCCCGAGCGCAGCGTCCACCACCCCGAACGCGACGTCGGCGCCGACGGCAGCGTCCGCGCCGAGCACGCCGTCCGCACCGGCCGCGCCGACTGCGCCGTCCGCACCGACCGGCGAGGTGGGCATCGAGGTGCCGCGCGGCCTCAAGGGCGTCGTCGTCACCGAGACCGCGCTCAGCGACGTGCGCGGACTGGAGGGCTTCTACCACTACCGCCAGTACTCGGCGATCGAACTGGCCGAGCAGCGCGGCCTGGAGGACGTCTGGCACCTGATGCTGCTCGGCGAACTGCCGGACGCCGAGGCCCGGGCCGCCTTCCACGCCCGCACCGCGCCGCTGCGCCGACTGCCCGAGGCGCTGCGCCCGCTGCTGCCCGCGCTGGCCGCCGCCACCAAGGACGCCGGACCGCTGGCCGCCCTGGGCCCGGCGCTCGCCGTCGCGGCCGCCGATCGGGGCATCCGCCCGCTCTACGACACCGCGCCGGAGCAGCGGATCGAGGACGCGCTCTTCGCCACCGCGCTGGTGCCCACCATCCTCACCGCGCTGCACCGCCTGCAGCAGGGCGAGCAGCCGGTCGAGCCGCGCGAGGACCTGCCGTACGCCGCCAACTACCTCTACATGCTGACCGGCCGCGAACCGGGGGCGGCCGAGGCCAGGGCGATCGAGCGCTACCTGATCTCCACCGTCGACCACGGCTTCAACGCCTCCACCTTCACGGCCCGGGTGATCGCCTCCACCGGCGCCGACCTGGTCGCCTGCCTGGTCGGCGGCCTCGGCGCGCTCTCCGGCCCGCTGCACGGCGGCGCCCCCAGCCGGGCCCTGGACACCCTGGACGAGATCGGCACCCCCGACCGGATCGACCCCTGGATCCGCGCCCGCGTGCTGGCCGGCGACCGGATCATGGGCTTCGGCCACCCCGTCTACCGCACCGACGACCCGCGCTCGCGCATGCTGCGCGGCGTCGCCGAGGGCTTCGGCGGCGAGCTGGTGGATTTCGCCGTCGAGGTCGAGCGCCAGGTCCTCGCGATCCTCGCCGAGCTCAAGCCGGGTCGCGAACTGCACACCAACGTCGAGTTCTACGCGGGCGTGGTGATGCACCTCTGCGGCCTGCCGAGCGAGATGTTCACCCCCACGTTCGCCGCCGCCCGCGCGATCGGCTGGAGCGCCAACATCCTGGAGCAGGCCGCCGACACCAAGATCATCCGCCCGGCCGCCCGCTACACCGGAACCCCCGCCCCCCAGCCGGTCCCCAGCCCCTGACCCGGCCGCCCGCTACACCAAATGCCCCACCGCTGACACGAAATCACCGCTTTCCGCCCGAGGAACCCGGCAGCTCGCCATCCCGGCCACACTTGTCCGACACAACGAGTGGCACGTCGACGGTGGCGGCACCGGTCGGTCGCCTGCCGGGATCACCAGCCGGCGAACCGCTGGTCCGTGGGGACCACCTCGCGGCCCAGCGGCATCAGCGAGATCGGGATCATCTTCAGGTTCGCCCAGCCGAAGGGGATCCCGATGATCGACACGAAGAGCGGGATGCTCGTGGCCAGATGCGCCAGCGCCAGCCACCACCCCGCGAAGACCAGCCAGATCACGTTGCCCACACAGGACGCGGCCCCGGCCTCGGGACGCTCCACCGTCGTGCGGCCGAACGGCCACAACACGTAGCCGGCAATGCGGAACGAGGCAATTCCGAATGGAATTGTAATAATCAGAATGCAGCAGATAATTCCGGCGATCGCATAGCCGATGGCCATCCAGATACCGCAGAAGACCAGCCAGAGCACGTTGAGGACGAAGCTGAGCACCTTCATGACTCAAGCGTTGCACGCCTGCGGCGGGACTACTAGACGAACGCCCTCCTTCCGCTCCCGTTCGGCCCGGTGGCCCACCTGCCCGATGCCGAACGGGTGACCGGACGGTCGGGAAGAGTGAACTGGGCCGGCCGGGCGAGTGGGAAATAGGATGAGCGTGGTTAGTGCCCGCCCCGCTGGGACCCGACGCAGCACTTCGGAGGGTCGATGACCCGACGCCGCCCCGCCCGCCATGTGACCGCCGACGAGCTGCTGACCGAACTGGGCCGGCTCACCGAGCAGGCGCTGGAGCGCGCGGAGCTGCAGCAGGCGCGGGTGGAGCTGGCCGAGGCGCTGCAGCGCGAGCTGCTGCCGGCCGAGTTGCCCGAGCTGCCCGGCCTGCGCGCGGCCGCCCGGTACTCGCCCGCTCGGCACGGGCTGAGCGTCGGCGGCGACTGGTACGACGGCTTCCGGCTTCCGGACGGCGCGCTGGCGTTCTCGATCGGCGACGTCCAGGGCCATGACGTCGAGGCGGCGGCCTTCATGGGGCAGGTACGGGTGGGCCTGCGCGCGGTGGCTGCGACCGCGGCCGACCCGGGCGAGGTGCTCAGCCGGGCCAACGACCTGCTGCTGTCGATGGACAACAGGCTCTTCGCGACCTGCAGCTTCCTGCGCTTCGACCCGGCCACCCGGGAGCTGGCGCACGCCCGGGCCGGCCATCTGCCCTGGGTCTGGGCCACCGCCGGCGGCGACTGGGGGCTGGCCGAGGACGAGGGCGGACTGCCGCTCGGCGTGCTGCCCGCCGAGGAGTACCCGGTGACCCGTCGGCGGCTGCCGCCGACGGGAGGTGCGCTGGTGCTGGTCACGGACGGGGTGGTCGAGGGCCCGGCGTTCCCGATCACCGCGGGCCTGGAGCAGGTGGCCCGGGTGACCAGGGCCGGGGTGCGGGCCGACCCGGCCGAGTTGGCCGCCGAGGTGATCAAGGTCGCGGACCTGACCGGGCACACCGATGACGCCGCCGTCCTGGTGCTGCGGCACGACGAGCCACCGACCGGCGGAGCGTGAGGGCGCCCGCGCGTGTCACAGCCGCGTGCGTCACCGCGGCGTTGTCTGATGGCTGCTGTGCTGCGAAACGCTGAGCCGCTGCTGCGGGACCCCGGGCGCCTGGGCATCGCGGTCCTGCGGGTGCTCGCGGTCGCGGCCGCCTACTTCGTCTCCGGCCGGCTCGGCCTGCTCCAGCAGATCGTGGTCGCGGGGGCCAAGGTCACCCCGCTCTGGCCGCCCACCGGCATCGCGCTGACCTGCCTGCTGCTGCTCGGCCTGGGCATCTGGCCGGGCATCGCGCTCGGCGCCTTCCTGGTCATCGCCTCGATCGGCCCGCTGCACCCCGCCTCCCTGGGGATCGTGGCGGGCAACACGCTGGCCCCGGTCGCCGCCTGCCTGATGCTGCGCCGGGTCGGCTTCCGGGTCGGGCTGGACCGGCTGCGCGACGGGCTGGCCCTGGTCTTCCTGGGCGCGCTGGGCGGCATGCTGATCAGCGCGACCGTGGGCAGCGGAGTGCTCTGGCTGAGCGGCTCGGTGCCGGGCCACGAGTTCCTGGCCACCTGGTCGGCCTGGTGGACCGGCGACGCGATGGGCGTCCTGGTGGTGACCCCGCTGCTGCTGGCGCTGCGCGCCTTCCGGCTGCCCGAGGAGCGCGAGCCCTTCGACTGGGTCGAGCCGGTGCTGCTGCTGGCCGGCACGGTGGCGATCACCCTGATCGCCACCGCCAGCTCGCTGGGCCTGCTCTTCCTCGTCTTCCCCCTGCTGATCTGGGCCGCGCTGCGGTTCCAGCTGATCGGCGCCGCGCCCTGCGTGCTGGTGGTCTCGGTGCTCACCATCGCGGCCGCGGTCGACCACGAAGGACCGTTCAGCCACCACAGCGTCTTCTCGACCATGGTGATCCTGCAGGCGCTGAACGGCTCGGCCGCGTTGACCGGGCTGCTGCTCTCCGCCGTCATCGCCGAGCAGCAGTCGATGTACCAGCGGATCGAGCAGGCCTGCCTGGGGCTGGCCGAGGTGGTGGCCAGGCTCGCGCCGGGCGAGGACGACGGCCGCTGGCCGCCGTCCGGGGACGGTGGCAGCGGCCCGTAGCGCCGCCCGTTACTGGAGCGACAGCAGGATCGGGTTGGTCAGCGCCGCCATCGGACCGAACGGCAGCGCGGGTCCCATGGTGTTGCCCTGGCCCGGTGTCCCGTCCGCGAGCGGGTGGCGGACCTCGGCGCGCACATAGCTCGCCAGCGAGGCGGTGGTGCGCCAGACCACGGTGCCCGCGCCGCTCGCGGGCAGCGCCTGCTGGTGCAGCTGGCCCTCGTCGGTGATCAGCCGCACCGTGCCGTCCGGCACCCCGGCGACGGTGAGGGTGACGTCCACCGGCGCGTCGGCCGGGACGGTGAGCCGCTCGCCGATGCCCACCTGGCGCCCGTGCCCGGTAGCGGTGAAAGCCAGCTGGACCGCGGCCGACTCGGCCAGCCAGCTGCGTCCGGCCCGCAGGCCGGCCAGGATCTGCTGCCGCGTCAGGTCGTCGGCCAGCACCACGTTGTGCGGGGAGCCGATCACCTGCGGCACGCTGTGCGCGTCGCTGTTGCCCATCGCCGGCAGCCACGGCCGGCCGGCCCGCAGGTCCTCGGCCAGTCGGCCGTCCCAGGTGTCGACGGCGGACTCGTCGTCGTAGGTCCACGGCCCGTTCCACACCTCCACGGCGTCCGCGCCCTGGTAGCCGAACTTGAACTGGCAGGCCACGTACGGGCAGTACGGGTGCGCGGGCACCACCAGGCCGCCCGAGCCGCGCACCTGGCGGACGAACCGCGGGTAGGCACCGTCCCGGGAGCGGTAGCGCCAGTCGATCCAGTCCCCGGGCGGCAGGCCCAGCGCCAGCCAGTGGCCGTTGCGGGTGGTGACCTCCTCACCCGTGATGATCAGCAGGTCGGGCCCGGCCAGCGGGCCCCAGATCCCGTGCGAGGCGGACGTGTTGTGGTCTGTGGAGACCATGAAGTCCAGCCCGGCCGCACGGGCCCCGGCGGCCACCTCCTCGGGCAGCCGGCGCCCGTCGGAGTAGACCGTGTGGAGGTGGCAGTCGCCGCGGTACCAGGCCCGGCCGCGCCCCTCGGCCCGGTCGGCCGGGTAGCGCGGGGTGAAGGCCGGCCCGGGATCGCCGAACGTCAGCGTCACCTGGACGGAGTAGTTCAGCCCCTGCGGCGCCACCTGGTACGGGCCCAGCACCACGTGCCACGTCCCCGCCTCGACGGGGCCCGGCAGGTACCCGGGGGTCGCCTCGCCGTTGCTGATCTCGAAGGAGGTGCGGAACCCGCCGGACCAGCCCCGGAACCCGGCGGACCCGAGGTCGGTGCCGCGCTGGTCGAAGATCCCGATGTCGCAGGAGTTGCCGGGCACGCCGGCGGGCACGGCGGGCTTGTCGTAGCTGTAGGAGACGGCGATCTGCCGCACGCCCGGCGGGACCTCGACGGGCAGGTGGACGAAGTCGGCGGCCCCGGTCTCCAGGTGGCCGGTGATGGTCCGGGTGGCGGTGCCGGCCGCCGGGGGCGGCGCGGCGGCGGCGAAGGAGACCGGCGCCAGGGTCAGCGCGGTGACCGCGCCGGCCGCCAGACCGCCCCGCAGCAGGGCGCGCCGGTCGGTGCCCCGCTCGTCACCGGGGACGGGGTGCTCGCGGTTGTCGTCGTCGCTCACGGTGGGTCCTCCCTTGGCGTGTCCGTGTCGACTGCCTACCCCGACCGGTTACGCCACGGCGATCGGCACTCGGACGGCGGGGAACCGACGGGCAATCAGTCGGGGCGCCTGCCCGTCACCGCCGCCTCACCGCCGACCCACCGTCAGCCCGCCCGCACCGCCAGCGAGTCCAGCGCCGGCGCCGTCTTGGTCGGCAGGAACTCCACCACCTGGTACTCGGCCACCCCCGCCTTGTTGAACGGGTCCTCGGCGAGCACCGCCGCCAGCGCCTCGGGGCTCGCCGCCTGCGCCAGGATCACGCCGCCGGTGCGGGGCACCCGGCGGCCCGAGGCGAGGAAGACGCCCGCCGCGTAGTTCTGGTCCAGCCACTCGACGTGGGCCGGGACCAGCTCGTCGATCCGCTCCAGCGCGGCGGTGTAGGTCAGTGTCACAACGAACATGTCAGTCTCCCGAGTCATCGGAGTCGTAGCGCAGCCGAGCTTCCTCGACCTCGTTGATGTACCGCTCCGCCCAGTCGCGCACCGCCGCCAGCGGCGCGTCCAGCGTCTGCCCGAGGGTGGTCAGTCGGTACTCGACCCGCGGCGGGACCACCGGGTACACCCGGCGGACGACCAGGCCGTCGCGCTCCAGGCTGCGCAGGGTCTGGGTGAGCATCTTCTCGCTGATGCCGCCGACCTCCTCGCGCAGCTCGCTGAAGCGCTTGGTCCCCGTCGCCAGGGAACCCACGAGGAGCGCGGTCCACTTGTCGGCGATCCGGTCGAGCGCCGCGCGCGAGGGGCACGGGGCGCTGTAGACGTCGGCCCGGTGGCCGTCGGGGAGGATGGTCGGCGCCCGGCCGGGGGTGCCCGGGCGAGGGCGTCGGACGGGTGGTGTCGGCACCTCTGCAAGCTAACTGAAGGAGAGTCAGCACGCCAGGACTTACTTCCCGGTGGCCGGCGCACCTGCAAGTGCGTACTTCCCGTTGGAGAGCGACTCTCCAATAGTCAGTGGCACGAGCACTACGGCGCAGACGCCACCGCCGAAGGCGCCACCACCGAAGGAGAAGCCATGCCCCACCCCGCCCCGCGTGCCCAGGTCAGCATCGGCGGCACGACCGTCACCTACCTCCCGGACGGCCACGGCCGGCTGGACCCCGCCGCCTTCTTCCCGCCCAGCGCCCCGGGCGGCTGGGCCCCGCACCGCAGCCACCTGGATCCGGACGGGTGGTTCACCGTCAGCATCGGCTCCTTCCTGGTGCGGACGGCCGACGGCCGCGCCCTGCTGGTCGACCTCGGCCTCGGGGTGGTCGACTTCAGCATCCCGGGCCTGGCCGAGTTCCGCGGCGGCGAGCTGCTCGACTCGCTCGCCGCCGAGGGCCTGGCACCGACCGATGTCGACACCGTGGTCTTCACCCACCTGCACCACGACCACGTCGGCTGGACCACCGACCTGGCCCCCACCCCCGACGGCACCGCCGGCCGGGCCGCCACCGCGCTGACCTTCCCCCGCGCCCGCCACCTGGTCGCCGCGGCGGAGTGGCACCACTGGTCCGGCACCGCCGACCCGGCCGGCCCCGACCCGCGCGCCGTCCAGCAGCCGCTCGCCGAGCGCATCGCCTTCGTCGCGGACGGCGAGGTGATAGCGCCCGGCGTGCGCGTCCTGGCCACCCCGGGCCACACGCCCGGCCACCTGAGCCTGGAGGTCACCGACCCCGCCGGGCGCGACGGCCGGCGCCTGGTCGTGCTGGGCGATGTGCTGCACTGCCAGGTGCAGGTGGCCGAGAGCCACTGGACCTGCGCCTTCGACCACGACCCGGCCCAGGCGGTCCGCACCCGCGAGCGGCTGCTGGCCGAGCTGCGGGACGACGCGGTGATCGTGGCCGGCGGCCACTTCACCGAGCAGGTCTTCGGACAGGTGCTGCCGGTGACGGCCCGCCGGGCCTGGTCCTCGCCGGAGCCGGCCCTGCTCGGCCGCTGAGACCGGCCCGCCGGGGGAGGCCGGCCCGCCGGGGGAGACCGGCGGGGCCGGCCTGCCGAAGCGACCGCTACGGTCGGCCTGCCAGCCGCTCCAACCGGGCGATCCGGTCGGCCATCGGGGGGTGGGTGGCGAAGAGCCGGGTGCCGGAGTCACCGCGGCGGAACGGGCTGGCGATCATCATGTGGCTGGCGGTCTGCAGCTGCGGCTCGGGCGGCAGCGGGCGCAGCTGGGTGCCCGTCTCCAGCTTGCGCAGGGCGCCGGCGAGGGCGAGCGGGTCACCGGTGATCCGGGCGCCGTCGGCGTCCGCCTGGTACTCGCGGGAGCGGCTGACGGCCAGCTGGATCATGGTCGCGGCGAGCGGGCCCAGGATCATGATGGCGAGCACGCCGAAGAGCCCGGGTCCGTCGTCGTCCTCGCTGCGGCCGAACGGGATCAGCCAGGCGAAGTTCACCAGGAACATGATCACCGAGGCCAGCGCTCCGGCCACCGAGGAGATCAGGATGTCGCGGTTGTACACGTGACTGAGTTCGTGGCCGATCACCCCGCGCAGCTCGCGCTCGTCCAGCAGGCGCAGGATGCCGTCGGTGCAGCAGACCGCGGCGGTGCGCGGGTTGCGCCCGGTGGCGAAGGCGTTGGGGGCCTCGGTCGGCGAGAGGTAGAGGCGGGGCATCGGCCGGCGCGCGGAGGTGGAGAGCTCGCGGACGATCCGGTACAGCACCGGTGCCTCGATCTCGCTGACCGGGCGGGCCCGCATCGCGCGCAGCGCGAGCTTGTCGCTGTTCCAGTAGGCGTAGCCGTTGGTGGCGAGGGCGACCGCCAGGCCGATGAGCAGGCCGGTGCGCCCGAAGAAGCTGCCGATCAGCAGGATCAGTGCCGACAGTCCACCGAGGAGAACGGCCGTTCTCAGTCCGTTGTGCTGGCGGTGCACGGCAGCCCCTCCAAGTGGTGCGGTGGGAAGCCCTCTGGTCACATCCCTCTGTGCTCGGTCAACGGAGGAGGTCGGGGCTCAGGTTCCCTTCCTCCCACGGCGGCGGACCGGGCGCACCCCGGCAGCCGTGCCGCTCACCTCAGAAGAGGGTGCCCGCCACCACCTGGAGCACCAGCTGGGGAGCCACCGAGAGCACCACCGCGACCGCCGTGGTCAGCCCGAGGGTGACGGCCAGCGGCCTGGGCACCCGGGCCGGCGCGGTGTCGGCGCCGGGCGCGAAGAGCTTCGCCAGCCAGAAGAGGTAGTAGTACAGGGCGATCACCACATTGACCGCCATCACCACCGCGAGCCAGCCCAGGCCCGCGTCCACCGCGGCCCGGAAGACGACCACCTTGCCGAAGAGGCCGACCACGCCCGGCGGCAGACCGGCCAGGCAGAGCAGGAAGAAGGCCAGCGCCAGCGCGGCCCAGCGGTTGCGGGCGAAGAGGCCCCGGTAGTCGTCCAGCCGGTTGGCCGGGCTGGTCCTGGCGACCACCGCGGCCACCCCGAAGGCGCCCAGGTTGACCAGGCCGTAGATCAGCGCGTACGCGACCGTGGCACCCAGCGGGTGGGCGTCCCCCGCGTAGCCGGCCGCCGCCAGCGGGACCAGCAGGTAGCCCGCCTGGGCCACCGAGGACCAGGCCAGCAGGCGCACCGCGCCCTGCGCCGAGTCGGAGCGCTGGCGCAGCGCGGCCGTGTTGCCGGCCGTCATGGTGACGGCGGCGATCACCGCGAGCAGCAGGCCCCAGGTGTGGCCGTAGGGGCGGAAGGCGAGGTTGGTGACCAGCGCCAGACCGGCGAAGCCGGCTGCCTTGCCGACCACCGAGAGGTAGCCGGCCACCGGCAGCGGGGCACCCGCGTAGGTGTCCGGTACCCAGAAGTGGAACGGGACGGCGGCCACCTTGAAGGCGAAGCCGACCAGGGTCAGCGCCGCCCCGGCCTCGGCGAGCGGCCGCAGCCGCGCCGGGAGGTGGGCCAGGCCGTCCGCGATGGCGCCCAGGTGCAGGCTGCCGGTGGCGGCGTAGACGAAGCTGACGCCCAGCAGCATCACGGCCGTCGCGGTGACCGAGGAGAGGAAGAACTTCAGCGCGGCCTCGCCGCCGCGCCCGTCGCGCTTGAAGGCGACCAGCGCGAAGGAGGGCAGCGAGACCACCTCAAGGGCGATCACCAGGGTGGCCAGGTCCCGGGAGGCGGGCAGCAGCGCGGCCCCGGCGGCGCTGCTGAGCAGCAGGAACCAGTACTCGCCGGCCGGCAGCTTCTCCTCGTCCACGGTGTGCAGCGAGAGCAGCGCGGCGATCAGCGCGCCGCCGAGCGCGAGCAGTTGGAAGACCAGCGTGAAGTGGTCGGCCACGTAGGAGCAGCCGCCGGTGCCGCCGGGCAGGCAGAAGGTGGCCCGCGGCCGGCCGCCGGTCAGCGGCAGCAGCGCGAGCAGGGCCAGCACCAGGCCGAACACGGTGAGCGGACCGAGCAGCCGCTTGCGGGAGTCGGGCAGCAGCAGGTCGGCGAGCAGCACCAGCAGCGCGGTCAGGGCGGCGATCAGCGGCGGGGCGATCGCCACCCAGTCGACGGACTGGATCAGCGCGCCCGGGTTGGCCACGGCGAGCAGCGAGGTCGGGTTCACGGCGGACGGCCCCAGGGGGTGAAGGGTGCTGATCATCGGTCAGCCACCTGCCAGCAGCTGCTTGACGGCCGGATCGGAGAGCCCGAGCAGCAGCGCGGGCCAGCACCCGGCCAGCAGGCTCAGCGCGGCCAGCGGCGTCCAGCTCACCGCCTCGTACGGGCGCAGTTCGGCGGGCTGGGCGACGGCGGGCTGCGTCGGGTCGCCCATGCAGACCCGGCGGACCACGATCAACAGGTAGGCGGCGGTCAGCAGGGTCCCGAGGCCGGCCAGCACCATGTAGGTGACGAAGGCGGGCCGGGACAGGCCCGCGGCCGGGTCGAAGGCGCCGAACATCGCCAGCACCTCGCCCCAGAAGCCGGCCAGGCCGGGCAGGCCGAGGCTGGCCACCGCGGCGAAGGCGAGCAGCGCGCCGAGCCGGGGCGCCCGGCCGTAGAGCGCGGCCCCGGTGGCGCCCGAGAGGGTGTCCAGATCGGCGGTTCCGTAGCGGTCCTTGAGCGCGCCGACGATGAAGAAGAGCAGGCCGGTGACCAGGCCGTGGGCGATGTTGGCGAAGAGCGCGCCGTTCACCCCCACCGGGGTGAGCGAGGCGATGCCCAGCAGCACGAAGCCCATGTGGCCCACCGAGGAGTAGGCGATCAGCCGCTTGAGGTCGCCCTTGCGGCCCGGCCTGGTCAGCGCGAGGCAGGCCAGTGAGCCGTAGACGATGCCGACGGCGGCCAGCGCGCCGAGGTAGGGCGCCAGTGTGGCGGTGCCGGAGGGCACGATCGGCAGCAGCACCCGGACCAGGCCGTAGGTGCCCATCTTGAGCAGCACGCCCGCCAGCAGCACCGAGCCGGTGGTCGGCGCGGCGGTGTGGGCGTCGGGCAGCCAGCTGTGCAGCGGCCAGCCGGGGGCCTTGACCAGCAGGCCCAGGCCGATCGCCAGCGCGGCGACCACCTGGGTGCCGTGCGAGAGCCCGTGACCGTGCGCGGCGGCCAGCGCCGTCATGTCGAAGGTGCCCGTCTTCAGCCCCACCAGCAGGAAGCCGAGCAGCATCACCGCCGAGCCGAGCAGCGTGTAGAGGATGAACCGGTTGGCCGAGGCCGTCCTGGCCCCGCTGCCCCAGCGGGCGATCAGGAAGTACATCGGGATCAGCACGATCTCGAAGGCGAGGAAGAAGAGCAGCAGGTCCAGCACCAGGAAGGTGGCCAGCATGCCGACTTCGAGCAGCAGGAAGAGTCCGGTGTAGGCCCGCGCGGACGGGGTGCCCGCACCGTGCGGCAGCCGCTTGGTGGAGTAGAGCGCGCAGAGGAAGGTGAGCAGCGCGGTCAGCACCACCAGCGGCAGCGAGACGCCGTCCACCCCGAGGTGGAAGCGCACGCCGATGGCCGGGATCCAGGCGGTGTCGACCACGCCCTGCATCCGGCTCGGGTGGGCGTGGTCGAAGGCGGCCGCCAGTGCCACGGCCAGCGCCAGCACCAGGCCGGTGACCACCGCGTTGAAGCGCAGCGCGCGCCGGTCGCGGGTCTCGGTGTCCGGGCCGAAGAGGCCGGCCGGGGCCAGCGTGGCGGCGGCGCCGAGCAGCGGCAGCACCAGGAGGGCGATGAGGAGCACGTTCATCGGGGACTCCCTGGGCGGGCCGGGGCGGACGGGTGACGGGTGACCAGCTGGGCGGGCGTCATGTGCCGACCGCCACGAAGACCGCGATCAGCACCGCACCGGCCAGCAGCGCGCTCAGGTAGGTCTGCGCGTTGCCGTTCTGGCTGCGGCGCACCACCCACCCGAGCAGCTTGGCCGCTCCGCCGGAGGCCTGCACGTAGCCCTCGACCACCTCGCGGTCCAGGAACCTGACCAGGGCGGCGAGGGCCACGGTGGGACGCACGAAGAGCCGGCTGTAGAGCTGGTCCACGTGGAAGCCGTGCTGCGCCGGACGGTAGAGCGGGCCCAGCAGCAGCCGGCCCGGGTCGGTGACCGGTCGGGGCGGCGTGGCGGTTGCCGTCGCGGGGACGAGGCTCTCGGCCCCCGGCGCACCGCCCTGCTCGGGCACCCGCTCCACCAGGGCTGCGGCCCGGGCGGTGCTCGTGCGCCAGGCCGCGTAGCTGATCAGCACCCCGGCCGCGGCGAGGCCGGTGCCGAGCACCCAGGTGACCGGACTGGGGCGCAGCGATCCGCCGTCCAGCAGTTTGGGCAGCCAGTCGGGGTCCAGGCCGGCGACACCGAAGGCCATGGTGGGGAGCGCCAGCACCCAGAGCGGCCAGCGCATCGCGGCCGGCTCGGCCTGGCCGGGGTCGGCCTCGTCCACCTCGGGCGAGGAGGGCGCGTCCGGCTCGGTGGCGAGGGCGGCGGGATCGGCGAGCCCGGCCGGCACGGCTGGCACGGCGGCGAGCAGCGCACCGGCGCGGCGGCCCGGGAAGGCGAGCAGCCACAGCCGCGTCGCGTAGGCGCCGGTGAGCAGCGCGGTGGCCAGGCCGGCCACCAGCACGAGCCACCCCGCCGCGTGCGGCACCGCGCTCGCCGGGCCGACACCGTTGGTCAGCGCCTCCCCGGTGGCGGCGTGCTCGGCGGCGGTGAGCACCGACTCCTTGGTGAAGAAGCCGGAGAACGGCGGCAGGCCGACCAGGGCCACCAGGCCGATGCCCAGCGTCCAACGGGCGTCCGGCACCCGGTCGCGCAGCCGGGGCAGCCGGGACATCGCGGAGAGCGAGTTGGTGTGCGCGGCGTGGATCAGCACACCGGCGGCCAGGAACAGCAGTGCCTTGAAGGCGCCGTGGCCGACCAGGTGGAAGACGGCCGCCTCGCGGTCGCCGCAGGCCAGCGCGCCGGCCATGTAGCCGAGCTGACCGACGGTGGAGTAGGCCAGCACCCGCTTGATGTCGTCCTGGGCCAGCGCGCAGAGCGCCGAGCCGACCATGGTCACCGCCGCCATCACGGCGAGCACCACCAGCGCCGCGCCGGAGAGCAGGAAGACCGGCAGCAGCCGGGCCACCAGGTAGATGCCGGCCGCGACCATGGTGGCGGCGTGGATCAGCGCGGAGACCGGGGTCGGGCCGGCCATCGCGTCCGGCAGCCAGGTGTGCAGCGGGAACTGCGCGCTCTTGCCGGCCACCCCGCCCAGCAGCAGCAGGGCGATCAGCGTGGGGTGGTGCAGTTGCCCGTGCGCGGCGGCCTGCAGCACCCCGGTGATCCGGAAGGTGTGCGCGTCGGCGCCGAGCAGGAAGATGCCGAACAGGAACGGCACGTCACCGAGCTTGGTGACCAGGAAGGCCTTGAGCGAGGCGCCCCGGGCGTCCTCGGTCTCCCAGTGGTGGCCGATCAGGAAGTACGAGCAGATGCCCATGATCTCCCAGCCGACCAGCAGCACGATCAGGTCGCCCGAGTAGACCACCAGGAGCATCGCGGCGGTGAAGAGCGAGACCAGCGCGGCGTAGGACGGGTAGCGCGGGTCGGAGCGCAGGTAGGCCGTGGAGTAGACCTGCACGCAGGTGGCGACCACGCCGACCAGCACCGAGAGCAGCGAGGTGTAGCCGTCCAGGTGGAGGGCCAGCCAGATGTCCGGGCCGCCGGTGGGGGCGAGCCGGGTGCCGGCGTCCAGGGCGCTGCCGGTGCCCAGCTGCAGGGCGGTGACCAGGGCCAGCACGGTGGCGGCCGCCACCGGCAGGATCGCCAGCGGCCGGGCGAAGCCCGGTGCCCGGCGGCCGGTGGCGAAGAGGGCGGCGGCGCCGAGCGCGGGCAGCGCCGGGACGAGCACGGGGAGGGCGAGGTTCACGAGAGGGTCCGGCCCTTCGACGCGGCGTCGGCTTCCAGGTCGAGCGGCTGGGCCGGGGCCGGGACCTCCGCGGCGCGGTCGCCGAGCACGGTCAGCCGGTCCACGTCGGCGGTGCCCCTGGTCCGGAAGACCAGCAGCACGATCGCCAGGCCGAGGCCGATCTCGGCGGCGGCCACGGTGATGGTGAACAGGGTGAGCGCCTGCCCGGCGTGCAGCGCGTCGCGCAGCCAGGCGTCGAAGGCGATCAGGTTGAGGTTGACGGCGTTGAGCATCAGCTCGACGGACATCAGCACGAGGATGGTGTTGCGCCGGGCGAGCAGGCCGTAGACGCCGATGCTGAAGAGCAGCGCGGCGAGGACGGCGGGGTAGGCGAGATGCATCGGCGGTCAGCGCTCCTGCTGCTGGGGGGCGGCGGAGCCGGCAGGGCGCCGGGTGCGCAGCCGGCCCGGGCGCGGCCGGGCGCCGCCCTTGCCGGTGCGGGAGATGACGATCGCGCCGACCAGCGCGGCCAGCAGCAGCACCGAGAGCGCCTCGAAGGGCAGCACCCAGTAGCGGAACAGACTGGCGCCGACCGCGGCGGTGGAGCCGCCGCCCGCGCCCAGGTCGATCCAGGAGGTGCGGAAGGCGTCGACCACCAGGGTCACCAGGGTGCCGGCCGAGGCCAGCGCGACGCCCAGGGCGATCCACCGGTTGCCCGAGTCGGCGTCCGGTGAGCGGCCGATCGGCGCCCTGGTGAGCATCAGGCCGAAGAGCACCAGGACGACCACCGAGCCGAGGTAGATCAGCACCTGCACCCAGGCCACGAACTCGGCGGTGAGCAGCAGGAACTCGATCGCCAGGCCGCCGAGCGCGACGACCAGCCAGAGCGCGGCGTGCACCAGCTGCTTGGTGGTCACCGAGATCAGCGCGGCGCCGAGCACGGCCAGGCCGACCAGCACGAAGACGATCTCCACCCCGGTCGGGGAGAGGAAGCCGCGGGTGGCGGGCGCCAGCGAGCCGGTGGCGGCGAGCAGGGTCGCGGTCATGCGGAGTCACCCCCGGCGGCGGCCGCCAGCTTGTCGGCGGCCTTGCGGGCGGCGGCGATCTCCTTGGGCTCCTCGGCGGCCGGGTCCAGCGCGGGCGGAGCCGGCACGGTCCACATCCACTCGCGCAGCTTCTCCCGCTCGTGGGTCAGCTCGTGGATGTCGGTCTCCGCGTACTCGAACTCGGGCGACCAGAAGAGCGCGTCGAAGGGGCAGACCTCGATGCAGATCCCGCAGTACATGCAGAGCGAGAAGTCGATGGCGAAGCGGTCCAGCACGTTGCGGGTGCGGGCGCGCGCGTTCGGGTCGACCGCCGGGAGGGTCTCCTTGTGCGAGTCGATGTAGATGCACCAGTCCGGGCACTCCCGGGCGCAGAGCATGCAGACGGTGCAGTTCTCCTCCAGCAGCCCGATCACGCCCCGGCTGCGCGGCGGCAGCTGCGGCTGGACCTCGGGGTACTGCGCGGTGACAGTCTTGCGCGTCATGGTCCGCAGGGTGACGGCGAGGCCCTTGGCCAGGCCGGAGCCGGGGAGGTTCACTGGGAGATCGCCACCTTGATGATGCCGGTCAGAGCGAGCTGGAGGAGCGCCAGCGGGATGAGCCCGGTCCAGGCGAAGCGCATCAGCTGGTCCTCGCGCAGCCGCGGGAAGGTCACCCGGGCCCAGATCACCACGAAGGCGAGCGCGAAGGTCTTGAGCAGCGTCCAGAGCCAGCCGAGGCTGTGCGGCAGCGGTCCGTGCCAGCCGCCGAGGAAGAGCACCGCGGTGAGCGCGCAGAGCACCAGGATGCCGGCGAACTCGGAGAGCAGGAAGAGCGCGAAGCGCAGCCCGGTGTACTCGGTGTACGCGCCGAAGATGATCTCGGAGTCGGCCACCGGCATGTCGAACGGCGGGCGCTGCAGCTCGGCCAGGCCGGCCGTGAAGAAGACGAAGCCGCCGATCGCCTGCCACGGGATCCACCACCAGTGGAAGCCCGCCATGATCCCGGTCAGCGAGACGGTGCCCGCGGCCATCGCCACCGAGGCGCCGGCCAGCAGCATCGGCAGCTCGTAGGACATCAGCTGGGCGGCCGTGCGCAGGCCGCCGAGCAGCGAGAACTTGTTCGCCGAGGCCCAGCCGGCCATCAGCGAGCCGAGCACGCCGATGCCCATGACCGCGAGCACGAAGAAGATGCCCGCGTCGACCGCCTGGCCGACGAAGCCGTTCGGGCCGACCGGGATCACCAGCAGCACCAGCAGGTACGGCAGCAGCGCGACGGCCGGGGCGAGCTGGAAGACACGCCGGTCGGCGCCGGCCGGGACGATGTCCTCCTTCTGCGCGAACTTCACGCCGTCGGCGACCAGTTGGGCCCAGCCGTGGAAGCCGCCGGCGTACATCGGGCCGAGCCGGCCCTGCATGTGGGCCATCACCTTGTGCTCGGTCTGCCCGATGATCAGCGGGAAGGTGAGCAGGACGACCAGCGCGGCGAGGCAGCGCAGCAGCATGTCGAGCAGGTTCACGTGCCCTCTCCGTTCTGGTCCTCGGGTGATGCGGGCTCGGGTGATGCGGGCTCGGGTGCGGCAGGCGCGGCCGGCGGTGCGTCGGAGGTCGGCTCGGCCGACTTCTCGGGCTCGGCGGGCACAGCGGGCTCGGCGGGCACAGCGGGCTCAGGATCGTGCGCGGGCACCGGGGAGTGCCACGGAGCGTCGGTGCCGCGGGTGCGCGCCGGGCGCTCGGGCCGCTCGGCCTGCTCGCCCGGGGCCGCCGCCTGACTGGTCGAGCCCTCGGTGATGCTGCGGGTACGGCGCGGCCGGTCGGCCCGCACCGCGGGCGCGCCCTCGGCCCCGGCCCCCGGCGCGGCCCCCGCACCGGCCGCCGCCGCGCGCGGACCGCGCGCCGCCCGCGCCGGGCGCTCCGCCACCGGTGGCAGGGTGCCCTTGAGCGGCCCCCACTCGTTGGGGTCCGGCACCCCGGGCGGCTGCATCTTGCGCCGCGCCGGGCCGCCGTGGTCGTGCTCGCTCTCGCCCGGCTCCTTCGCGCCCGGCCAGGCCTTGGCGACCCGGGCCGCGAGCACGAACTCCTTGCGCAGCGGGTGCCCCTCGAAGCCGTCCGGGAGCAGCAGCGGCACCAGGTGCGGGTGGCCGGTGAAGTCGATGCCGAACATCTCGTGCGTCTCGCGCTCGTGCCAGGCGGCCCCGGCGTAGACGCCGGCGGCGGTGGCCAGCGCTGCGCCGGCCCGCGGCACCCGGGTGCGCAGCAGCAGGTGGCGCACCCGCCCCGCGTCACCGACGGCGGCCAGGTGGGCGCAGACGGCGAAGCCATCGGCCAGCTCGTCCACGGCGCTCAGCCAGTCGAAGAAGCGCAGGCCGAGCCCGTCGCGGGCGGCGGTCAGCGCCTCGACCCAGTGCTCGGCGGGCACGTCCACGGTGAGCAGGTGGTACGCCTCGGCGGCGCTCGCCCAAGGGCCGATCGCCGCGGCCGTCTCCTCGGGGCCGGTCACCGCGCACCTCCGGGGCCCGGTACCAGCGGTCGGCGCAGCGCGCCGTTGGACGGCGGGCCGTAGCGCTCCGGCAGCGACTCGGCCGCGATCTTCTCCTGCAGCTTGAGGATGCCCTGCAGCAGAGCCTCGGGACGCGGCGGGCAGCCGGGCACGTAGACGTCGACCGGGATGATCTGGTCCACGCCCTTGGTCACCGAGTACGAGTCCCAGTAGGGGCCGCCCGAGTTGGAGCAGGCGCCGAAGGAGATGACGTACTTGGGCTCGGGCATCTGCTCGTAGAGCCGGCGCACGGCCGGTGCCATCTTGTCCGTCACCGTGCCCGAGACGATCATCAGATCGGCCTGACGGGGACCGGGCGCGAACGGGATGACTCCCATCCGGATGAAGTCGTGGTTGGCCATCGAGGCGGCGATGAACTCGATCGCGCAGCAGGCCAGCCCGAAGTTGAAGCACCACAGGCTGTACCGGCGGCCCCAGTTGAGCACCACCTTGACCGGATCGGGGGCGAGCCGGGACAGCGCGCCGAGCCGGGGCCGCTCCAGCGCCCCGGGGCCGGGGGCGGCGGGGTCGGGCAGGCCGAGCGGGACCGGTCCGCCGGAACCGTGGCCGTGGCCGTGGGTCACGTCCATTCCAGGACCCCCTTCTTCCAGGCGTAGAGCAGCCCGATCGCGAGGAAGCCGAGGAAGACGAACATCTCCACCAGCGTCGCCATGCCGTAGCCCGCGGCGGCGAAGACCGTCGCCCACGGGAAGAGGAAGATCGCGTCGACCGCGAAGATCACGTAGAGGAAGGCGTAGACGTAGTAGCGGACCTGGGTGTGCGCCCAGCCCTCACCGACCGGATCCACCCCGCACTCGTAGGCGAGCAGCTTCTCCGGCGACCAGACCGCCGGACGCAGCAGGCGGTTGGCCGTGAACCCGACCACCAGGAAGAGCGCGCCGACCACCGCGAGCAGACCGACGGCCGCGTAGGCGTCGAAGTAGCCGCTGCCCAGCGCGGGGTCGGCCGCGAGGGCGCTGGCCCAGGGGCCCTGCATGCGTTCGCCTCCAGCGGTCTTTACACGTCCATAACCTTCGCTATGGCGTGAGTCTATGGCCACCACCGGGTGACCCCGGCACCCCGCCCGACCCGTAAGACAACTCGTGGACCCCTGGCCCGTCCCGCCGGTCCTCGGCGGGACGGGTGAAGGGTGGGGTTATCCCCCGGTCAGGCCTCTGCCGAACCCCAGTGCGCCGGGACCCCCTCACCCGCCAAGCTGGTACCGCCAGCCACCTCACGACGAGAACGGACGTACCCGATGAAGCTCAGCCGCGAGAGCCGACCCGAGGCCCGCCCGCTCTACGGCGCCCAGATGTGGCAGGAGGTCCGGCACCACCTGCTCGGACTGCCGGTCGGGATCCTGGTCTTCGTCGTCACGGTGGTCACCCTCAGCGTCGGCGCGGCCCTGAGCGTCACGGTGGTCGGGCTGCCGCTGCTCGCCCTCGGGCTGCGCCAGGCCCGCTGGTTCGGCGCCCGGGCCCGCGCCGGGGCCCGGATCAGCCTGGGCGCCCAGGTCGAGGAGCCGGCACCGCTGCTGGTCACCCGGCCGGGGACGGCGGGCCGGGTGCTGGCCGCGATCACCGACGGACTGAGCTGGCGCTCGGTGCTCTACTGCGTGCTGATGCTGCCCTGGGGCATCATCACCTTCAGCGTCACCCTGGTCTTCCTGATCGCCGGCTGGCCGCTGCTGCCCTGGGTGGTGCGCCACCTCGCCGCCGCCCACCGGGTGGGCGTGGAGGCGCTGCTCTGCCCGAGCGGGCTCTCGGTGCGGGTCCGCGAGCTGGAGGAGGACCGCGGCGCCGTCGTCGACACCGCCGCCGCCGACCTGCGCCGGATCGAGCGCGACCTGCACGACGGCGCCCAGGCGCGGCTGGTGGCGCTGGCCATGGACCTCGGCCTGGCCAAGGAGAAGCTGCTGGACACCGAGCTGACGCAGGAGCAGGCCTCGGCCGCCAAGATGGTCGACGCCGCGCACGGCGAGGTGAAGCTGGCCCTGCAGGAGCTGCGCGACCTGGCCCGGGGCATCCACCCCGCGGTCCTCACCGACCGCGGCCTGGACGCGGCGCTCTCCTCGGTCGCCGCCCGCTGCACCGTCCCCGGCGGGGTGCGGGTCAACGTGGACCTCTCCGGCCCGGACGGCCGGCAGGAACGCCCGGACTCCGCGGTCGAGGGCATCGCCTACTTCACGGTCAGCGAGCTGCTCACCAACACCTCCAAGCACGCGGGGGCCGGCCGGGCCACGGTGGACGTCTGGCGCTCGGCCGACCGGCTGATGCTCCAGGTGAGCGACGACGGCCGGGGCGGCGCGAGCGCGCCGGGCGGCGGCTTCCGCCCGGGCGGCGGGCTGGCCGGGCTGGCCGAGCGGATCGGCGCGGTGGACGGCGTCTTCCTGGTGGAGAGCCCCGAGGGCGGCCCGACCACGGCCACCGTGGAGCTCCCCTGGCGCACCCGGGCGGCCCGGACCGCCTGAGCGGCGGCGGTCCGGCGGCGGTCCGGCGGCGCGACCCTTGCGCGGTGCGCGCCACCGGACCGGTTCGAGGGGCGGCCCCGGGAGGGCGGCTGCGACGCGCCGTCAGGAGCCGAGGGTCCCCAGCGTCACCTCGGCCGTCTTGCTCGCCCCGGCGCGGGTGTAGGTGACGGTGGTCTTGCTCCCCGGCGAGAGCGAGGCCAGCGCGGTGGTCAGCGAGTTGACCGTGGTGATCTGGGTGCTGCCGATCTGGGTGATCACGTCACCCGCCTGCAGCCCGGCCGCGGCGGCCGGACCGCCCGCGCTCACGCTGACGATCGCCACCCCGGCCGGCTGGTAGGTGCCGCCGTAGTAGGGCTGCACCGTGACGCCGAGCGCCGCCCGGCCCGAGTTGGTCACCTTGCCGCTGCTGATCAGCTGGTCGGCGATGTTGGTGATGGTGGCACTCGGGATCGCGAAGCCGATCCCGGTGGCGGCGCCGCCGTTCAGCTCGGGGTCGACGGCGGCCAGCGTGTTGATGCCGATCACCTGGCCGGAGAGATTGACCAGCGCGCCGCCGCTGTTGCCCGGGTTGATCGCGGCCGAGGTCTGCACCATGTTGCCGATGGTCGCGCCCGGCGAGCCGCCGCCCTGCGGTTCGGTGACGGTCCGCCCGGTGGCCGAGACGATGCCCTGGGTCACGCTGCTGGAGAGCCCCAGCGGACTGCCCATCGCCAGGGTGATCTGCCCGACCTCCACCTTGCCGCTGTCCCCGAAGACCGCCGGGCGCAGGCCGCCGGGCGGGCTGCTCAGCCTGACCACCGCGAGGTCGTCGTCCGGGTAGCTGCCGACCAGCGTCGCGGCCAGCTGCGAGGTGCTGTTGGCCAGGCTCACCTGGAAGGTGGTCGCGCTGCCCACCACGTGCGCGTTGGTGACGATGTCGCCCTTGTCGTCGTAGACGATCCCCGAGCCGAGCCCGGAGCCGGTGGTGATCTGCACCACCGAGGGCAGCACGTCGGCGATCACCTTCTCGTAGTCGTCCTGCAGCTGGTTGGTCACCGAGGGCGTGGCGGTCGCGCCGGAGGAGCCGGCGGCCGAGGCCGAGGAGGACGAGCCGCTGGTGCAGCCGCTGAGCGCCAGCGCCGAGCAGAGCGCCAGCGCGCCCGGCAGCACCAGCCTGGCGCCGGCGGCCCGGGGTCCGGTGGGCCGCGGGCCGGACGGGAACGGGCGGGTGTTGTCCTTCGAGGGGTGCACCTGGGCTGCCTCCGGTTCCGAACATGCGGGACTGCTGCCCGACTGCCGTCGAGTTTTGCCAGCATTTCACCGAAATGTCCGGATCCCCGCTATCGGCGCGCCGCCCCACCGGCGCCCCGGCCGCGCTCAGCGCTGCTCGGGCACCGCCGTCCCGTAGACCGCGTCCAGCGCGTAGACGCAGCGGTCCTTGCTGCTCACGAAGACCTTGCCGCCCACCGCCACCGGAGAGCCCGTCAGCTCGCCCTTGGTGCCCAGCTCCCAGCGCAGCCGCCCGGTGGCCAGGTCCACGGTGTGCAGCGAGTGGTCCCGGCTGCCCAGGTGCACCAGCCCGTCCGCGGCCGCGGGGGCCCCGACGATCTCGCCGCGCGCCGCGTAGCGCCACAACTCCCGTCCGCTCGCGGTGTCGAAGGCGAAGAGCGTCTCCCCGCTGGCGATCAGCGCGGTGCGCCCGGCCAGCACCACCGGCTCGGCGCCCTGCCGGCTCGCGGTGCGCCCCTGCCAGCGGACCCGCCCGCTGGCGCCGTCCAGGGCGTAGAGGGTGCCCAGGTAGTCGGCGACGTAGACCGACGGCGTGGCCGCGTCGTCCAGCGTCGGCGGGGTGAAGAGCACCACCGGCGCCTCGAAGCGCCAGCGCCGCGCCCCGCTGACCGCGTCCAGCGCGTACACCGAGGTGCCCGCGGTGACGTAGACCAGGCCGTCGCGCACCGCGGGCCGCGAGGGCACGTCCTCGCCCACCGGGAAGGTCCAGCGCGGCAGCCCGCCCCGGGCGTCCACGCAGCGCAGCCGTCCGCCGCCGTAGTAGTAGACCGAGCCGGCCACCAGCGCCGGGCCCGACTGCGGGTTCTCGTAGTCCTGCTGGGCGTCCTCGACCCGCCACAGCTCCGCGCCGTTGGCACTGGAGCGCACCTGCACCCCGCCGCCGCGCAGCCCGCAGCAGAGCACCCCGTCGGCGGCGTCCAGCGAGTAGACCCAGCCGTCCAGCGAGGTGCGCCAGCGCTCGGTGCCGTCGGCCACGTCCACGGTGTAGAGGTGCGGGCCGTCGGCGGCGTGCAGCCGGCCCGCGTCCACCGCGACCGCCCAGGCCACGTCGCGGGTCTTGTAGCGGCGCCGGCCCGAGGCGATGTCGAGCGCGTGCACCTCGAAGCTGGAGACGAACAGGGTGCCGTCGGCGACCAGCGGCGTGCCCCAGACGTCGTTGGACATCCGGAACCGCCACGGCCGCCAGCGGCCCTGCGCCGACTGCTCGGCCCCGGTGGGCGAGCTGCCCGCCGCGCCCGCGCCGGCCTGGGCCGGCCCGGCGAGCGGCGCCGCGGTGCTGCCGCCCGAGCGGCGCACCCAGTCCGTCTCGGCGGGTGTGGGCCCGGTGGCGGGCCGCTCCTGCTCCACCCCGTGCGCCTGCGGCCCCGGCCCTATCCGCACCGAGGCGCCGGAGAGCTGGATCTCCTGGGCCGGCTCGCGACGGTGCCGGCGGGCCGCGCCGATCTTGGCGGTCGCCGCCTCGCTCTCCGCCGCGGCGCCGGCTCCGGCACCAGCCCCGGACCCGAGCCGGGCCGTGGCCGAGCGGCCCTGCTCCCCCTGCCCGGCCGCCGCCTGGGCGACCGCCGCCTGCCCCAGCGGGCCCAGCGCGCCGGTCCGCGGGTCCACCGCCTCAGGCCGGGCCGGCCGTGCGGGCGGCGGCCCCCAGTGCCCCTCGGGCACCGCGGGGGCGCCCTGGCCCTGGCGGGCCGCCCGGTAGGGCTCGGGCACCGGCGGCGGGCCCGGCGGCAGCGGCGGCACCGCGGGCGCGGCCACCGGCCCTGCGGGCACGGCCTGCGCCGCCGCGCCCCGGGACCCGGGCAGGTTGCGCCCGCGCCGCTTGCGCTCGATCAGCTCCAGCGCGTTCGGCGGCAGCCAGTCGCCGCCCTCCTCCCCCGCGTCGTCGCGGGAGAAGAGGTGCGGGGCCAGCTCCGCCTGGATCTGCGCGGGGGTGGGCCGGTGCTCGGGCGAGGGCCGCATGCAGGCCCGCACCAGGTCGACCAGCTCCACCGGCAGCCCGGACAGGTCCGGCTGCTCGCGCAGCAGCTTGAAGACCGTCTCCACCGGGTTGCCGCCCCGGTAGGGCGCGTGCCCGGTGGCGCAGAAGACCAGCAGCGAGCCGAGCGAGAAGACGTCGCTCGCCCCGGTGACGCTGCGGCTGTCCTTGGCCTGCTCCGGCGACATGTACGCGGGCGTGCCCACGGCCACGTTGGTCATGGTGAGCCGGGTGTGCGAGACGCCGGCCGCGATGCCGAAGTCGATCACCCGCGGGCCGTCCTCGACCACCAGCACGTTGGACGGCTTGAGGTCACGGTGCACCAGCCCGGCGGCGTGGATGGACTGCAGGGCCTCGGCGATGCCGGCGACCAGCCAGCGCACCGCGTCCACCGGCAGCGGCCCGCAGTCGCCGACCAGGTCCTCCAGCGAGGGCGCGGGCACGTAGGCGGTGGCCAGCCACGGCACCCGGGCGTCCGCGTCGGCTTCGACCACGGCCGCGGTGTAGAAGCCGCCGACCGTCTTGGCCGCCGCGATCTCGCGGGCGAACCGGACCCGGAACAACTCGTCCTCGGCCAGCTCGCCGCGCACCGTCTTGATCGCCACCCGCCGGCCGGAGGCCGACCTCGCCAGGTACACCAGCCCCATCCCACCGGCGCCGAGGCGCCCGAGCACCTCGAAGGGCCCGATCCGTCTCGGATCCTGCGCCGTCAGCTGGTCCACTCGGCTGCCACCTCCCCGTCCGCACGCCACCCGGTCGGGGGCCGGAGCTGATTCTCCAACGCACCCGCCCCCTGAGCCAATCTCCACCCGCACCGGTTCCACGGCCGTGTCGCACCGCACCGTCGGGTTCCGGCCGCCGTGGCCCCCTCCGAGGCCGACGTCCCGTCGAATCCATGTCCGGCCAGCGGATCTGACGACGCCTCGGACGTCACCGCATTCACGCACAACACTACGCAGAGCGACCCGAGGGCCCTTCAGCCCACTGGCCGTCACTCTGTGCCGCCATCAGCACACGGGGGGGCTTCGAATATCGCTATCCCGGCCCTCAATACCCGCCCGAGCGGACTAATAGTCGCATCACCGAATCGCGCCATGATCGGTGCGCGGTAAGCTGACGGCATGACAGGACAAGTTCGCACCGTCGACGGTCGCGTCGCCGGGCGACGCGGACAGGAGACGCGGCAGAAGCTGCTCGACTGCCTCCGCGAGATGCTCAGCACGTCGCCGTACCGGGACGTCAAGGTCATCGACGTCGCCCGTATGGCGGGTACCTCCCCCGCGACCTTCTACCAGTACTTCCCGGATGTCGAGGGCGCCGTCCTCGAGATCGCCGAGGAAATGGCCAAGGACTCCGTCGAGCTCAAAGAGCTGATCGACGGAAAGTCCTGGGCAGGAAAGTCCGGCGCCACCACGTCCGAAGAACTGGTGGACGGATTCCTCGCCTTCTGGCGCAAGAACGACGCCATTCTGCGCGTGGTCACCCTTGGTGCCGCAGAAGGGGACAAGCGGTTCTTCAAGATCCGCATGACTGTCCTCAACTCGGTCGCCAAGCCGCTCGCGGATGCCGTCAAGGACCTCCAGGCCAAGGGCCAAGCCGACAAGGCGCAGGACGCCGCGGCGGTGGCCGGCTCGCTGATCTCCCTGCTCGCCTCGGCGGCGGAGCATCAGAAGGCCTTCACCTCCTGGGGGGTCAAGGTCAAGGACCTGAAGCCCACCCTCGCCCCCCTGGTCTACCTGGGCGTCACCGGCAAGAAGCCTCCCAAGTAGACCGTCCTTCCACCCCGTTTTCCCTCATATCGTGTGCTCGCGCGTGGCCCCGGCCTCCTGTCCGGTGGACGTCGGGCGGCGGCCGTGTCCTCGGGGGAGGTTCGCCGACGTACCGCAGCGCGCTGGCCCAAGACATGCCTGTGGGCGGGATCCCGACCGGGGTCCCGCCCACCGGCATGTCCGGCCGCCACCAGGGCCTGTGGCCCTCAGGGGCAGCGGATCACCTGGCCCGCGTAGGCCAGCCCGCCGCCGAAGCCGAAGAGCAGCACCGGATCACCGCTGGTCAGCTCGCCGCGTTCGACCAGCTTGCTGAGCGCGAGCGGGATCGAGGCGGCCGAGGTGTTGCCCGAGTCGACCACGTCGCGGGCGATCACGGCGCCCGGCGCGCCGAGCTTGGCCGCGATCGCGTCGATGATCCGCAGATTGGCCTGGTGGGCGACGAAGCCCTTCAGCTCGCCCGGATCGATCCCGGCCCGCTCGCAGGTGCGCCGGGCCAGCGGGGCGATCTGGGTGGTGGCCCAGCGGAAGACCGCCTGGCCCTGCTGGCTGATCACCGGCTTCCACCCGGTGATGGTCACCGCGTCGGTCTTCTCGGGCTCCGAGCCCCAGACCACCGGGCCGATGCCGGGCTCCGCACCGTCCGGCTGGGCCTCGACCACGGCCGCCCCGGCGCCGTCGGCGAAGATCACGCAGGTCGAGCGGTCGGTCCAGTCGATGGTGTCCGACATTCGCTCGGCGCCGATCACCAGCGCCCGGCTCGCCGCACCGGCCCGGATCGCGTGGTCGGCGGTGGCCAGCGCGTAGGAGAAGCCGGAGCAGACGGTGTTGATGTCGTAGGCCGCGGGGCTGGGGATCCCCAGGCGCGCCGCGACCGCGCAGGCCGTGTTGGGGCTGCGCTCGACGGCGGTGCAGGTGGCGACCACCACGAGGTCGATGTCACCGGGCGCCAGACCGCTGTTGGCCAGCGCCTTCTGCGCCGCCTCGGTGGCGAGGTCGACGAGCGTCTCTCCCTCGGCGATGTGCCGCTGCCGGATGCCCACCCGGCTGCGGATCCACTCGTCGTCGGTGTCGACCAGCGCCGACAGGTCGTCGTTGGTGAGGACCTTGGGAGGCTGGTAGTGGCCGAGCGCCACGATGCGGGAACCGGTCATGCTGCCACTCAACCCGGTTACCGGTGCGTCAACTGCTCACGGCCGGTGACAGGATCCGGCCCCCGAAGCTGTAGGAGCCTGACAAGGGCCCTTGTCCCGCAACGGGGAACAGGCGCCATTTGGTGACATGAAGAGAAATCTCAGGTTGACGATCGGGCGTTCGCTCGACCACCAGTTCGAAAATCGCTAATGGCGCCCCCCGCTGCCGAGCGCGCTACCGGGAGCGCGGCTCAGGTGGCCAGCGAGGCCGCGTCGCCCATCACGATCACCGGGTGGGCGGCCGGGTCCAGGGTCCGGAGCAGCTCGGTCATGTGGTCGGCGGTGAGCGAGACGCAGGCGTGGGTGGGCCCGCCGTGGTCGACGTGCAGCCAGATGCCGCCGCCCTTGGCGTCGCCCAGCGGCTCGCGCGGGTCCAGCGGGGAGGTGCCGGTGACCCGGTTGTAGTCGATCGCCACCACGTAGTCGAAGGCGCCGGCCAGCGGTTCGCCGTTGAAGCCGGTGCCGCTCGCCACGAAGCCGTCGTCCTGGTGGTACGGCAGTTTGCTGCCCGGGTCGGGCTTGAGGCCGCCCGCGTCGCTGAGGGTGAAGACCCCGATCGGGCTGCGCAGGTCGCCGGAGGCGTGGTCGGCGGTCCAGCCGGCGTCGCCGTTGTGCGCGGGCCACACGGTGCCCGGGCGCCAGCGGCCGTCGGGGGCGCGGCTCCACAGGGTCACCGTGGCGTCGGAGGAGTCCTTGCCGGTGCCGGAGGCCAGCACCACCTGGTTGGCGTCGGCCGGTATCCGGCCGCTGAAGCCGGAGCCGAGGCCGGGTATCGCGGCGAAGCTGCCGTCCGCCCGGTCCGAGCGGTCGGCGGTGGGTGCCTCGGTGTGCTCGGCGGCCGCGCTCGGCTGGGGCGAGCCGCTCGGGGCGGCCGGTGGCGGGGCCGGCCGGGAGGTGGCTGGCTGCCCGAGCGCGGTGGCGCCGCGGTGCGCCGCGAACGCGCCGCCCGGGCCGAAACCCAGCCAGCCGACGGCCGCCGCGACCAGGAGCGCCGCGGTGCCCGCGGTGGCCGCCCCGCGCCGCTTGCGCGCCTTGCGGCGCCGGCCCTGGCGGCTCCGCGCCCGGCTCCCGGGACGGGCCCGGGAGCCCGTCGGCTCCGCGGCGGGCGGCCCCGCCTTCCTGCGGCGGGCGGCGGCGCGATGGGATCCGGACATGCACTCGATCCTGCCAAAGCCGACCACGCACGGTAAACCCGGGCCGCCCTAAATCCCCATGAAGAGGCATCAGGACTGGTGGGGAGGGTGTGTGCGACCAGCGGTGATCAGAGGCGCATCGCCTGCGGGGCCTCCCGGCGCAGCGGGTCCGGGCCGTCGTACTCGCGGATGACCTCGTAGCGGGTGTTGCGCTCGACCGGCCGGAAACCGGCGTCCCGGATCAGGTCGAGCAGGTCCTCGCGGCCGAGCTTGTTCGGGGTGCCGAAGTTGTCCGCGTCATGGGTGATCTTGTACTCGACCACCGAGCCGTCCATGTCGTCGGCCCCGTGGCTGAGCGCGAGCTGGGCGGTGGTGACGCCGTGCATCACCCAGAAGACCTTGACGTGCGGGACGTTGTCGAAGAGCAGCCGGGAGACCGCGAAGGTCTTCAGCGCCTCGGCGCCGGTGGCCATCTCGGTGCGGGCCATCAACCGGTTGCGGACCACGCCGTCCTTGGAGTCGTGGAAGTCGTGCTGGTAGCGCAGCGGGATGAAGACCTGGAAGCCGCCGGTCTCGTCCTGCAGCTCACGCAGCCGCAGCACGTGGTCGACCCGGTGCCGGGGCTCCTCGATGTGCCCGTAGAGCATGGTGCACGGGGTCTTCAGGCCCTTCTCGTGCGCCAGCCGGTGGATCCGCGACCAGTCCTCCCAGTGGGTCTCGTGGTCGACGATGTGCTGGCGGACCTCCCAGTCGAAGATCTCCGCGCCGCCGCCGGTCAGCGACTCCAGGCCGGCGTCGATCAGCTCGTCCAGGATCTCCGAGGCGCTCAGCCCGCTGATCTTCTCGAACCAGTGGATCTCGGTGGCCGTGAAGGCCTTCATCGAGACGTTCGGCAGCGCGGCCTTCAGCTCGCGCAGCGAGCGCGGGTAGTAGCGCCACGGCAGCGTCGGGTGCAGGCCGTTGACGATGTGCAGCTCGGTGAGCGACTCGCTCTCCATCGTCTTGGCCAGCCGCACCGCCTCCTCGATCCGCATCGTGTAGGCGTCCTTCTCGCCCGGCTTGCGCTGGAACGAGCAGTAGGCGCAGGAGGCGGCGCAGACGTTGGTCATGTTGAGGTGGCGGTTGACGTTGAAGTGGACGACGTCGCCGTTCTTCTCCGTCCGCACGTGGTGCGCCAGGCCGCCCAGCCACGCCAGGTCGTCGCTCTCGTAGAGCGCGATGCCGTCCTCGCGGGTGAGCCGCTCACCCGCGTAGACCTTCGCCTCCAGCTCCCGCTTCAGCCCTGCGTCCATGCGGTGAACCGCCTCCTACGTCTTCGATCCAATGGCCGATGTGAGCCGGAACCGAGACTACGCCTATGGCTCCAGCAGCTCGGACAGCAGCTTCGGGTCCAGGTTGCCGCCGCTGACCACGGCAGCGAAGACCCGCCCCCGCCCGCCGGCCCGCAGTTCACCCGCCCGGTGCAGATAGGCGGCGGTGGCCACCGCGCCCGAGGGCTCGGCGACCAGGCGGCCGCGCCGGGCCAGCACCGCCACGGTGTCGCGGATCTCCGCCTCGCTGACCGTCACGATGTCGTCCACGTAGGCCTGCAGGTGCTCGAAGTTCAGCGCGCCGAGCGGGCTGCGCAGGCCGTCCGCGAGGGTCCGGTAGCGCTCGGCGACCGACCACGGGCGCAGCTCGCCCGCGTGCAGGCTCTCGCGCGCGTCGGCGGCCAGCTCGGGCTCGACGCCGATCACCCGCACGCCCGGGGTGGTCAGCTTGATCGCCGCCGCGGTGCCGCTGATCAGGCCGCCGCCGCTGACCGGGACCAGCACGGTGTCCAGCTCGTCCGGGGCGTCCTCGCCGATCTCCAGGCCCACCGTGCCCTGCCCGGCGATGATCGAGGGGTCGTCGTAGGGCGGCACCCAGACGTAGCCGTGCCGGGCCGCCAGCTCGGCCGGCCGGGTGTCCCGCTCCTCGGCCGGCACCAGCACCACCTCGGCGCCGTAGGAGCGGGTCGCGGCCACCTTCACCTCGGGCGAGGTGTCCGGCATCACGATGACGGCCTCCAGGCCCAGCTGCCGGGCCGCGTAGGCGACCGCCTGGGCGTGGTTGCCGCTGGACTGGGCGACGACGCCGCGGGCCCGCTCCTCGGCGGTCAGCTGGGCCAGCCGGTTGTAGGCGCCGCGGATCTTGAAGGCGCCGGTGGGCTGCAGGCTCTCCGGTTTGAGCCAGAGCCGGCGGGTACCGTCCTCGGCCCAGGGCGCCGGCAGCAACGGGGTGCGCACGGCGACCCCGGCTATCCGCCGCTGCGCGGCCCGCAGTTCTTCCAGTCCGACCAGTGGCACGGCTACTCCCCGGTGTTGAGCGGCAGGTCGCTGACCCGGTTCTCCCACTTGGTGGAGAGCACCACGGTGGTGCGGGTGCGGGCCACCCCCTTGGTGCCGGAGAGCCGCTTCACCACCGACTCCAGGCCCTCGACGTCGGAGACCCGGACCTTGAGCATGTACGAGTCGTCACCGGCGATGAACCAGCAGTCCTCGACCTCGCCGAGGTCCTTGAGCCGGTGCGCCACGTCCTCGTGGTCGGCGGCGTCGGTGAGCTGGAGGCCGATCAGCGCGGTCACCCCGAAGCCGAGCGAGGCCGGGTTCACCGTGGCCCGGTAGCCGGTGATCACCCCGGCCTGCTCCAGCCGGTTGATCCGGTCGGTGACGCTCGGACCCGACAGGCCCACCAGGCGGCCCAGTTCCGCGTAGGAGGCGCGGCCATTCTCCCGGAGCGCCTGGATGAGCTGTCTGTCCACCGTGTCCATGTACCGTCCGCGTCCTTCCGAACCGAGCCAGACTCCGAGAGCATTATCCGCAGTTCCAAGGTCACGCTTGCCGCGCAACCCGGAAATCGCAGACGTCAGGTGTCGGCTGCCAGATATCGCAGAGAACATACTCTCCCGGGACGCGCCTTCTTACGCCCCCTGGGCCCCGCGGGCCGCACCCAGCTCGCCCGCCCAGCGGCGGTAGAGCCGGTGCGGCACGCCGACCGCGTCCAGCACCCGGCCCGCGACGAAGTCCACCAGCTCCTGGGCGGTGGAGCCGCCCGCGTAGAAACCGGGCGCGGCCGGCAGCACCACGGCCCCGGCGGCGTCCAGTTCCACCAGGTGACGCAGCGTCACCCCGTCGAGCGGGGTCTCGCGGACGCAGACCACCAGCGGGCGGCGCTCCTTGAGGGTGACGGCGGCGGCGCGCTGGATCAGGTCCTTGCTCAGCCCGAGCGCGATCCCGGCCACCGCCCCAGTGGTGGCCGGCACCACCAGCATGCCCTTGGCCGGGTAGGAGCCGCTGGAGGGGCCGGCCGCGAAGTCACCGGCCGTCCAGTAGCGCACGCCGTCCAGGCCGTCGTTGCCCGCGCCGTCGTTTCCAGTGTCGTCGTCGCCCGCGCCGTCGCCGGCCGGGCCGTCGCCTGGCAGCCCTTGCTCGCCGCCCAGCCAGGCGGCCAGGTCGGCGCGCCAGTGGGCGTCCCGGAAGGAGATCCCCGTCTCGTCCAGGATGGTCAGCCGGGCGGCCCTGCTGACCACCAGGTCCACCGCCTCGCCGGCCGCCAGCAGGGCCCGGAGCACCGAGGCCGCGTACGGCGTGCCGGACGCACCGGTGACCCCGACCACCCAGGGCCGCCGAACTGTCCGCTGCTGTTCGTTCCGCATACCTCGCACCCTAGGGCGTGGGACGCGGCAGGATGTCGGCATGGCGCCGACCCTGATCGACCTCACCCACCAGGTCACCACCGGCATGCCCGTCTACCCCGGCGACCCGGAGGTGGGGCTGCGCCCCGCGCTGACCACCGACACCGCCGGGGTGAACGTGCTCGCGCTGCACCTGGGCTCGCAGTCCGGCACCCACGTGGACGCGCCGTACCACGTGGACGTCACCTGGCCGACCCTGGACGGGCTGCCGCTGGAGCGCTTCACCGGCCCCGCGGTGGTCGCCGACCTGCGGGCGCTGCCGGCCCGCAGCGCCGTGACGCCCGAGCAGCTGGCGCCCGCGCTGGCCAAGGCCGCGCCGGGCACGGTGCTGCTGCTGGCCACCGGCTGGCCCCGGTTCTGGGGCTCCGAGCGGTACCTGGCCCACCCGTACCTGACCCCGGAGGCGGCCGAGGCCATCGTCGCGGCCGGCGTGCGCACGGTCGGGGTGGACGCGCTGAGCGTGGACCCCACCCCCGACCCGGGCCCGGGCGACCCGGCGGTGGCCGCCCTGCTGGCCGGCCTGAGCGACGAGCACGACGGCGAGCCGGCGGCCGCGCAGCCGCAGCTGGCCGCGCACCGGATCCTGCTGGGCGCCGAGGGCGGCGGCGTGATCGCGGAGAACCTCACCGACCTCACCGCGCTGCTGGAGGCCCAGGCCCGGGAGAAGCCGATCGGCGTGAGCCTCTTCCCGCTGCGGCTGGCGGCCGCCGACGGGGCGCCGGTGCGGGCGGTGGCGCGCGTGGGGTGAGCTGCGGGTACTGTCCGCGGGTGGAGAATCTGACTTTCAGCCCGTCGAGACGCCAGCTCACGATCTACCTGCTGCGCCTGCTCGCCCTGGTCGTCGTGGTCTGCGGCGGCGCGCTGCTGCTCACCGGCAACGGCCCGGCCGCCGCGATCGGCGCGGTCGTGATCTTCGTACCGCTCGGCGCGGGCTTCGCCCGCGGCCGCACCACGCTCAGCCGCGCCGGCATCGAGGTGCGGCGGGCGCTGGGCCCCACGCAGCTGATCGAGTGGTCGCAGGTCAAGGAGATCCGCGAGGAGCAGCGCGGCGGCACCCGGCTGCTGCGGGTCGAGGTGACCGGCGGCCGCGGCTTCCCGCTGCCGGTCCCCACCCACACCGTGCTCGCCCCCAACCCCGGTTTCGCCGCCGAGCGGGACGCCCTGCTCGGCTACCGCAAGGGCCGCGGCAAGCGCCGCTGAGCTCCTGCCCGGGCCCTGGCGAGCGGCGCCCCGGGCCCGTCCGACGGTCCGTCAGGGAGGCCCGTGGGGCGGCTGATCAGCGATGACCCCTATAGGTCTAGACCATCCCTCGCCGCCCCCGATAGGCTGACCGGCCATGGCAGAGATCGTCGGTGTGGTCGAGCGGCTCTGGCGCTATCCCGTGAAGTCCACCGCCGGGGAGCGCCTGTCGGAGGTCGCCGTCGACGATCGCGGCCTGGCCGGTGACCGGCTCTACGCGGTCCGGGACGGCGAGGGCCGGTTCGGCTCGGGCAAGAACACCCGGCGGTTCCGCCGGATGGACGGGCTGCTGCGGCTCGGCTCGCGCCTGGGGCGCCGGCTGGACGGCCCCGAGCTGCTCGATCCGCTCGGCCGCACGGTCGCCGACCCGGACGCCTTCCTCCGCGCCTACCTGCAGCGCGAGGACGTCGGGCTGGCCCGCGAGGACGCCGTCTCGCACTTCGACCAGCTCCCGGTCAGCCTGCTCACCACCGCCACGCTGGACTGGGTCCGCGAGGCCGTGCCGACCGCGCTGGTCGACGAACGACGGTTCCGCCCCAACATCCTGCTCCGCACCCCGCCGGGGACCAGGCCCTTCGTCGAGGACGACTGGCTCGGCCGGGAGGCCGCGCTGAAGTCGGGCGCCCGGCTCCGCTTCGTCCGCTCCAGCGAGCGCTGCGTGATGGCCACCGCGGCGCAGCCGGGGCTGCCGCACGCCCCGGAGATCCTGCGGGTGCTGGCCAAGGAGCACGACAACCGGCTGGACGCGCTGGCCATGGTGAGCGCGCCGGGGCTGCTGCGGGTCGGCGACCGGCTGCGGCTGCTCTGAGCGGCGTACGGCGGGCAGCGGGCCACGGACAGCGGGCGCCGGGCACCCCGGCCCACCGGCCCACCGGCCCGGCGTCAGGCGGGGAGCAGGCAGAACGGGTGCCCGGCCGGGTCGGCGTAGACCACCCAGCCCTCGCCGCGCCGCAGCAGCGCCGCCCCGTGCGCCGTGACCTCGCGCTCGGCGGCGGCCAGGTCCGCCACCTCCACGTCCAGGTGGACCTGCTGCGGGTGCAGCGGATCGGGCCACTGGGGCGGGTGGAAGTCCGCCACCCGCTGGAAGGCGAGGACCGGGCCGCCCGGCGTGTGCAGGGTGGACCAGTCCTCGTCCAGCGACCACTGCGGGTCGGGGCGGTCCACCTCGCCACCGAGCAGCACCGCGTAGAAGCGGGCCAGCGCGGCCGGGTAGTGGCAGTCCAGGACCACGCTCTGCAGGGTGCCGATCATGTGCCGCCTCCAGGTGCTGTCGGGGGTTCCGATCATCCCGCATCGGCACCGGCCGGACACACCGCCCCGGCTCAGCCCAGGCGCAGCCCGCGCAGGATCAGGTCGAGCAGGGCGAGGCCGAAGAGCGAGATGCCGACGAAGCCGTTGGTGGTGAAGAAGGCGCGGTTGAGCCGCGAGATGTCGCCCGGCTTGACGATGCTGTGCTCGTACAGGAAGGCGGCCACCACCACGGCGAGTCCCACGTAGTAGGCCGGGCCGGCGTGGGTGAGGACGCCGTACCAGGCCAGCAGGCCGCTGGTGACCAGGTGGCAGGCGCGCGCGCCGTACAGGGCGCCCGCGATGCCGAACCGGGCCGGGACCGAGCGGACGCTCTCCGCGCGGTCGGTCTCGATGTCCTGGCAGGCGTAGATCAGGTCGAAGCCGCCGATCCAGATGCCGACCGCCAGGCCCAGCACCACGGCCTGCCAGGACCAGCTGCCGGTGACGGCCAGCCAGGCGCCGATCGGGCCCATCGCCTGGGCCAGGCCGAGGATGGCCTGCGGGAAGTCGGTGAACCGCTTGCCGTACGGGTAGACCACCATCGGCACCACGGCGACCGGCGCGAGCACCAGGCAGAGCGTGTTGAGCGAGGCCGCCGAGGCGAGGAAGACCAGCAGCGCGATCGCCGAGCCGGTGTATGCGGTGCGCAGCGAGACCGCGCCGGTGACCAGCTCGCGGCCGGCCGTGCGGGGGTTGCGGGCGTCGAGCTCGCGGTCGATGATCCGGTTCGCCGCCATCGCGAAGGTGCGCAGGCTCACCATGGCGAGGGTGACCACCAGGAGCTGGCCCCAGTGCACCCGCTTGTCGGCCAGGAACATCGCGGTGAGGGTGGCGATGTAGGCGAACGGGAGGGCGAAGACCGAGTGCTCGATCATGACCAGGCGCAGGAAGGCCCTGGCCCTGTTCGGGGGCGGGGCCTCGAACAGGTCGGCGGCGGTGGTCACAGCCCGGGACCAACCCCGCTAGTGCGGGGAGCAGCGCCCCGCCCCTTCGCCCTCATCATGCCTGGAGCCATCACAGCCCGTACTCCTTCCAGCGTGCCGTCACCCGTTCGGCCGTGGCCGGGTCCGAGGTGATCATCTCGGGCCACCCGCCATCGCGGGTGTAGCCCTCCTCCGGGAGCTTACGGGTCGCGTCGATGCCCGCCTTGCCGCCCCAGAACTTCTGGTAGGAGGCGTGGTCGAGGTGGTCCACCGGGCCCTCCACCACGCTCAGGTCGCGGCTGTAGTCGGTGTTGCCCAGCGCCCGCCAGGCGACCTCCTGGTAGTCGTGCACGTCGCAGTCGGCGTCCACCACGATGATCAGCTTGGTCAGCGACATCATGTGCGCGCCCCAGATCGCGTGCATCACCTTCTGGGCGTGCTTGGGGTACTTCTTGTCGATCGAGACGATCACGCAGTTGTGGAAGCCGCCGGCCTCGGGCAGGTCGTAGTCGACGATGTCCGGCACGATCACCTTGAGCAGCGGCAGGAAGAAGCGCTCGGTGAACTTGCCCAGCGGGCCGTCCTCGGTCGGCGGGCGGCCGACCACGATGGACTGCAGCAGCGGGCGCCGACGCATCGTCAGGCAGTCGATGGTGAGCGCCGGGAAGGGCTCCTGCGGGGTGTAGAAGCCGGTGTGGTCGCCGAACGGGCCCTCGGGGAGCAGCTGGTCGGGCTCCAGCCAGCCCTCCAGGACCACCTCGGCGTCGGCCGGGACCTGGAGCGGGACGGTCTTGCAGTCGACCATCTTGACCCGCTCGCCGGCCACGAAGCCCGCGAAGAGGTACTCGTCGATGTCGCCGGGCAGCGGTGCGGTGGCGGCGTAGGTGACCACCGGCGGGCAGCCGAAGGCGATCGCGACCGGCAGCCGCTCGCCGCGCCGGGCGGCCACCGCGGCATGGTTGCGGCTGTCCTTGTGGATCTGCCAGTGCATGCCGATGGTCCGCTTGTCGTGCCGCTGCAGCCGGTAGAGGCCGAGGTTGCGCACCCCGCTGTCCGGGTCCTTGGTGTGGGTGAGCCCCAGGTTGAAGAAGGAGCCGCCGTCCTTGGGCCAGGTGAAGAGCGCGGGCAGCTTCTCCAGGTCGACCTCGTCCCCGGTCAGCACCACCTCCTGCACCGGCGCCTCGCTCGACTTGACCTTGCGCGGCGGCACGTGGGCCATCGAGGCGAGCTTGCCGAAGGCGTCCCGCACGCCGGTGAAGCCCTGCGGCAGCTCCGGCTTGAGCAGGCCGGCGATCTTCTGGGCGATGTCCTCGGGCGACTTGAGGCCGAGCGACTTGGCGAGCCGGCGCTCGGTGCCGAAGACGTTCATCGCCAGCGGCATCTCGGCGCCCTTGACGTTCTCGAAGAGCAGCGCCGGGCCCTTGGCCTTCTGCACCCGGTCGACGATCTCGCCGATCTCCAGGTGGGGGTCGACCTCGACCTTGATGCGCTTGAGGTCGCCTTCTCGTTCGAGGGCCCGCAGGAAGGAGCGGAGATCGTCGTATGCCATGCCTGCCAGTATCGGCTACCCGCTAGCCTGGCCTGGTCAACAGGGCCCGCCGCAGCGCGCTCGGCGCGGGCCCGGCCACCACCCGGTCCGTGGGGGGAGATCGCCGCCGTGCTGGACTTCGTACCATTCCTGGTCGTCCTGGTGCTCTGGATCTGGGCGTTCATCGACTGCCTGACCACGCCGGAGCAGGAGGTCCGCCTGCTGCCCAAGGCCATCTGGCTGCTGCTCATCCTGTTCTTCGGCGAGGTGCTGGTCGGGCCGCTGGTCTGGCTGCTGGCGGGGCGTCGGCGCGGGCTGCCGGTGCTCGGCGCGGCCCGGGTCGGGGCCGGCGCACCCGGGCGGGTGCCGGCGCCGGACGACGATCCCGAGTTCCTGGCCGCGCTGTCGCGGGAGAACGAGCGCCGCCGCCGCGAGGGCCCGGGTGACGGGCCCGCCTGAGCCACCCCACCCGGCCCGGTCCGGCCCATGGCGCCGCGCACGGGCCGGACCCTGGGCTGTGTCCGCCTCGACCCGGTGCTGTACCCACTGATCCGCTATCTTCCTCTTTTGGCGCATCTCTACGACTGACGGTCCGTGGCCGGCGTCGATCACGCACCTCCGAAGACCCCCTGCGGCACCCTGCCGACCCCCCTGCCGACACCCCTTCACACCCACTCTGAGCTGGGAAGTCATTCCACCGGGCCAGGACCGGACGATCTTGGCGTGCACCGGGCAAGGCGGCCCACAAGGGACACCAGGCTCACTACCCCCGGTAGTCACCGGCCGGGTTTTCTGTACAGGCCCGACAGGTAAAGCTCCCGGACCTTGTACGGAATCAACGCCGAAACGGAGCACTCGACCCTCGTAATGTCGTAGGGGAAGCAGGAAATCGCAGCCGGAGGCCACAGCCGACACCGACTGCTCGCTCGCTCATATACCTGGGAGTTCGAGATGACGGTGTTGCAGGAGGCCGCGGCGGGGGATCCCACCGACGCGCGCGGCCGGGTGGCCGAGCTGCACGAACTGCGCGAGCGGGTGCGGCGCGGTCCGAGCGACAAGGCGACCGAGGCGCAGCACGCCAAGGGCAAGCTGACAGCGCGTGAGCGGATCGACCTGCTGCTGGACGAGGGCTCCTTCCACGAGGTGGAGCCGCTGCGCCGGCACCGCGCCCAGGGCTTCGGCCTGGAGGGCAAGAAGCCGCACACCGACGGCGTGATCGTCGGCTGGGGCACCGTGCACGGCCGCACCGTCTTCACCTACGCGCACGACTTCCGGATCTTCGGCGGCGCGCTGGGCGAGGCCCACGCGCAGAAGATCCACAAGATCATGGACATGGCCATCGCGGCCGGTGCCCCGCTGGTCTCGCTCAACGACGGCGCCGGCGCCCGGATCCAGGAGGGCGTCACCGCCCTGGCCGGCTACGGCGGCATCTTCCAGCGCAACACCCGCGCCTCCGGCGTGATCCCGCAGATCTCCGTGATGCTCGGCCCCTGCGCCGGCGGCGCGGCCTACAGCCCCGCGCTGACCGACTTCATCTTCATGGTCCGCGAGACCTCGCAGATGTTCATCACCGGTCCCGACGTGGTCCAGGCGGTCACCGGCGAGCAGATCACCCAGAACGGCCTGGGCGGCGCCGACGTCCACTCCGCCGTCTCCGGCGTCTCGCACTTCGCCTACGACGACGAGCAGTCCTGCATCGAGGAGGTCCGCTTCCTCCTCTCGCTGCTGCCGCAGAACAACCGCGAGATGCCGCCGGCCACGCCGAGCGACGACCCGGTGGACCGGCGCAACGACTCGCTGCTCGACCTGGTGCCCGCCGACGGCAACCGCCCGTACGACATGCGCAAGGTGATCGAGGAGATCGTCGACCACGGCGAGTACCTGGAGATCCACGAGCGCTGGGCGACCAACGTGATCGTCGCGCTGGCCCGGATCGACGGCCACGTGGTGGGCCTGATCGCCAACCAGCCGCAGTCGCTGGCCGGCGTGCTGGACATCAACGCCTCCGAGAAGGCCGCCCGCTTCGTGCAGATGTGCGACGCGTTCAACATCCCGCTGGTCACCCTGCTGGACGTGCCCGGCTTCCTGCCCGGCGTCGACCAGGAGCACGACGGCATCATCCGGCACGGCGCCAAGCTGCTCTACGCCTACTGCAACGCCACCGTGCCGCGGATCCAGCTCATCCTGCGCAAGGCCTACGGCGGCGCCTACATCGTGATGGACTCCCGCTCGATCGGCGCCGACCTCTCCTACGCCTGGCCGACCAACGAGATCGCCGTGATGGGCGCCGAGGGCGCGGCCAACGTGATCTTCCGCCGCGACATCAACGGGGCCGAGGACCCGGACGCGATGCGCGCGCAGAAGATCAAGGAGTACAAGAGCGAGCTGATGCACCCGTACTACGCGGCCGAGCGCGGCCTGGTGGACGACGTCATCGACCCCGCCGAGACCCGCTCGGTGCTCGCCTCGGCGCTGACCATGCTCCGCACCAAGCACGCCGACCTGCCCTCCCGCAAGCACGGCAACCCGCCGATGTAGCGGCTGCGCGCAGCCGTCCGACCATTCGCCGTCCGCAGCTTCCGGGGGAGAGAAACCCGATCATGACCGCGTCCATCGCGTCCACCGAACCGCTCGTCCGCGTCACCCGCGGCGCCCTCTCCGACGAGGAGCTGGCCGCCCTCACCGCCGTCCTGCTGGCCCGCGCCGCGGCCGGCCAGCAGGCCGCCGCGGCCCTGCCGGCCATCGAGCCGATCGCCCGCTGGACGCGCTCCGAGCGCCGCCCCGCGTACTACTCGCCGGTCAGCTGGCAGTGGGCCGCGTAACCGGGCGCCACGGGGCCCGGCGGGCCCTTCGCTGACCGCGGGCCCGCGTGTGCGATCCCGCGCCGCGGGATCGCACGCCGGCCCTGCCGGACAGCCGCAGCGCGGCTCGGGCGGACGGGCGGACGGGCGGACGGGCGGACGGGCGGACGGGCGGACGGGCGGACGGGAATCGACCGGACGGGCGCGGGGACCGGACGGCTTCAGCGGCTTGAGCGAGCCAGGCGACTTCGACGGCTCAGGCGGCTCAGGCGGCGACCAGCGCGCTGGAGCGCCCGGCGTGCATCAGGTCCAGGTGCTCGGCCAGCAGTTGCGGGTCCTGGGCCAGCCAGAGCCGCAGCGCGGCCCCGAGCATCGCGCAGCCCGAGCCCAGCCGCACCCCGGTGGCCAGCGCCACCTGGTCGGCGGCGGGCACCAGGAGGTCGGCCAGCGGCGTCGGCAGCCAGACGGTCAGCGCGCACGGGGCGGGATCGGCGAGCGCGGCCAGCAGCCGGTAGGCGCGTGCGGTGCCCTGCAGCGTGGGCAGCACGTCGAGCAGCCCGTCGGCCACCACCTCGGAGAGGTCGCTGCGGTGCCCCTGGGCGAGGCGGCGCAGCAGCGCGCGCTCGGCGACGGTGATACGGACCGTCAGCATGAGCTCTTCGCTCTCCATGTCCGACCTCCTCGCCTTCGGCACCGCGCAATTGGTACCGGTACGTCCTACTCTGTCACAGCCGATCGGCTGTTCTGATTCCTGCCCACCGGAGCGGGCGTGACACCCCGTCAGAACGTGATCCGGCCGACGTCGCATCGGCTTTGCCACCCTCGCGGCGGCGCCGGCCCGCTCGGGCCGGTGCCGCTCGGGTCACCCCACGCCGGCGTAGGAGTGCTTACCGGTGATGAAGATGTTGACGCCGTAGTAGTTGAAGATGAAGCAGGCGAAGGCCAGCAGCGCCAGGTAGCCCGCCTTGCGGCCTCGCCAGCCCGCGGTGGCCCGGGCGTGCAGGTAGCAGGCGTAGACCACCCAGGTGATGAAGGACCAGGTCTCCTTCGGGTCCCACTCCCAGTACTTGCCCCAGGCCGACTCCGCCCAGATCGCGCCCGCGATGATGGTGAAGGTCCACAGCGGGAAGACCAGGGCGTTGATCCGGTAGGAGAGCTTGTCCAGGGTCGCGGTGGCGGGCAGCCGTTCCCAGATCGAGGCCGGGGTCTTGAACGGGCCGCCGGCCAGGCCGGCCGCGCGGCGCTTGTCGAAGGACTCGCGGCCCAGGTAGAGCGCCGTGGAGGCGAAGGCCGCGTAGAAGGCGCCACCGCAGATGATCGCGGTGGTGACGTGGATGCCCAGCCAGTACGAGTGCAGCGCCGGGACCAGTTGCTCGTCGGCGGTGTAGAGCACGGTGGTGGCCAGGCCCAGGTTGAGCGTGACGGCGACCACCGCCGGCAGGCCCATCCAGCGCACCGGCTTGCCGAGCACCAGCAGCAGCAGGTAGGTGCCGATCATGGTGACGCCGAAGGCGCAGGAGAACTCGTACATGTTCCCCCACGGGAACCGCATCACCGACAGGCCGCGGAAGAGCACGCCGGCGAAGTTGCACAGGAACCCGAGCACGGTGAGCGAGATCGCGATCCGGCCGGCCAGGTCGCCCTTCTCGCTGCCGCCGGCCGCACCCGGACCGTCGGCCTCCTGCTCGTCGCCACGCCCGCTGGTGACCACCGCCTTGCCCTCGCCTGCCAGCGCGGTGCGGGTCAGCGTGGTGGTGCCGCCGCCGGAGGTGGCGACCGTGACGGTCACCTTCTTCGCCGCGCGGGCCGCCTCGGCCTGCCCGGCCGCGGTGGTCGCGGCAGCCGCCTCGGCGAGCGAGGCCTGCGCGACCGAGCGCCGGGCGACGCCGCCCTTGCTGCCGAAGGTCCACTCGAACATGTGGGCGAACATGGCCAGCGCGTAGACGAACATGGCCGAGTAGATCAATTTGTCGGACAGGCCCGACAGCTGGGTATTGACCCCGATGGCGAGGTTCACCGGTCTACTCCCTTGGTTTCCTGGGCGGCGGGGGTGGCGTCTGCTGGTGTGTCAGGTGGCGCGGCGGCTGACGGCTCCTCGGCCGCGGACGGCTCGTCGAGGTCGGGCTCGTCGAGGTCGGGCCCCTCGGAGTCGCGTTCGTCGGGGTCGCGTTCGTCGGAGTCGGGCTCGTCGTCCAGGGCCGGTGCGTCGTCCTGCAGCTCGACCGCCAACTCCGCCAGTTCCTCGGCGATCTTCGCCGACTCGCTGCGCGACAGGCCCGCCAGCTCGACCAGGGTGCGACCGCCCGGCGCGGCGACCGCGCGGACCCAGATGCGGCGCCGCTGCACCTGCAGCGAGCCGATCAGGCCCACGATCGCCAGCACCGCGCCCGCGAGCGCGATCGAGTTGCCCGGGCGGTGCGAGACGCTGAAGCTGGCCCACTGCTTGTAGCCGTCGAAGGTGATCGAGCCGTAGCCGTCGGGCAGTTCCCAACCCTGGCCGGGCGTCATCTTCTTCGCGGCGGGCTGCCCGTCCTGCTGCAGCTGCGTCAGGTGGCTCAGGTCCAGCTGGTAGACGTTCTGCGGGGTGCCGGAGTCGGTGCCCAGGTCGCCCTCGTAGGCGTTGAGCACCAGCGCCGGGTTGGCGTCGCCCGGGAAGAGCGAGCGCGGGCCCATGGTCGGGTCGAAGTTGTCCGGCGCGGTCGGCAGGAAGAAGCCGGAGAAGCCGAGCTGGACCTTCTTGCCGTCCTTCTGCCCGTAGTCGCTGACCTTGACCACGCCGGTCGAGGTCAGGTTGGCGTCCTGCGGCAGGAAGGGCACCGCGTCATGGAAGACCACCTTGCCGGTGGCGTCCTTGACCGTGATCACCGGGGCGTAGCCGTGGCCGATCAGGAAGACCTTGCTGCCGCCGATCTCCAGCGGGTGGTTGACCTGGATGTCGCCGGCCTTGAGCTTGGTCGGGTCGGAGCCCTGCCAGTAGTGGACGTTGGCCGCGAAGGTGCGGGGCTGGCCCATCTGGTCGCCGGTCAGCTGGTAGGTCGCGGTGAAGTCGTCCAGGTGGAAGCCGAACGGGTCCAGGTCGTCGGGACCGTAGAAGGCCGACCCGGAGAAGTCGTCCATCTGGGTCAGCGTGTTGGTGTAGCCGTCACCTTGGACCACCAGCTTGCCGCCGGTGCCGCTGGCCAGGCTCGCCCAGGCGAAGCCCGCCAGCAGGGCGAAGAGCGAGAGGTGGAAGAGCAGGTTGCCGACCTCGCGCAGGTAGCCCTTCTCGGCCGCCACCGCGCCGCCGCTGGTGTGCGCCCGGAACCGCCGCCCGCGCAGCAGCCGCTGGGCCGCGGCCGCGGCCGCCGCGGGATCGACGTCGGTGTGCCAGGCCGCGTAGACCGGCATCCGGGTCAGGTTGGCGGGCGCGGCCGGCGGCTTGGCCCGCAGCACCCCGACGAACTGCCAGGTGCGCGGGATGATGCAGCCCGCCAGCGAGGCGAAGAGCAGGATGTAGATCGCCGAGAACCAGACCGAGCTGTAGACGTTGAACAGCTGCAGCTTCTGGTAGATCGGGGTCAGGTCCTTGTGCGCCTGCTGCCAGGTCTGCACCTGGAAGGCGTTCTCGCCGGTCTGCGGGATCAGCGAGCCCGGGATCGCGGCGAGCGAGAGCAGGAAGAGCAGGATCAGCGCGACCCGCATCGAGGTCAGCTGCCGCCAGGTCCAGCGCAGCCAGCCGAGCACCCCTATCCCGGTGGGCGCGTCGGATTCGACCGGAGCGGTGGTGAGCCGCGCGGCGGACGCCTCGTCGGCCGGTGGCTGCTCACCGGCGGCGGGCGCCTTGAGGTCGGTGTCACTCACGGTCAGAATCCGATCGAGGAGTTGCTGAAGGCGTACTGGAGCTGGTTGGTCAGGTAGTCCCAGCCGCCGGTGACCAGCAGGATCCCGACGACCACCAGCAGGCCGCCGCCGATCCGCATGACCCATTGGTAGTGCCTCTTGATGAAACCGAAGGCCCCCAGCGCCCGGCGGAAGGCCAGGGCGGCCAGCACGAACGGTACGCCCAGCCCGAAGCAGTAGACGGTCATCAGGAACGCGCCGCGCCCGGCACTCGCCTGGTTCCACGCCAGGCCCTGCAGCGAGGTCAGGGTCGGTCCCAGGCACGGCGTCCAACCGATCCCGAAGACCAGCCCGAGCATCGGGGCGCCGAGCAGTCCGACCACCGGGCGGTGGTGCGAGCGGAACTCACGGGTGCTGAAGCCGGGCAGCACGCCCATGAAGGACAGGCCCATCAGCACGGTCAGCACACCGAGCACCCGGTTGATGACGACGGTGTGGTCCTTCAGGTCCTGCCCGAAGTAGCCGAAGAGCGCCCCGCCGGAGACGAAGACGACCGAGAACCCGAGGACGAAGAGCACCGCCCCGGCCAGCATCCGCCCGCGGCGCCGGCCCTGGGCGTCCGCCAGGTCGGCGGCCGAGAAGCCGGTCACGTAGGAGAGGTAGCCCGGCACCAGGGGCAGCACGCAGGGCGAGAAGAAGGAGACCAGGCCCGCGGCCACCGCGATCGGCGCGGCCAGCAGCAGCGGCCCGGTGGAGACGGTCGCGTTGGGTTCCGCGACGGCGAGGAGCGCCCCGCTCACGAGTGCTGCGCTCACGAGTGCTCCGCCAGCAGCGGCGCGAGCATGGCGTCGAGGTCGTAGATCGACATCGCCTTCATCGCCCGGGCGGCCAGCCGGCCCTGCCGGTCGACCACCATGGTGGTCGGGATCGCCTGCGGGTTGAGGCTGCCCTTGGGGAACTTCAGGATCTGGGTGCCGTCCGGGTCGTAGATGCTCGGGTAGGTGATGCCCTGGTTGACCTCGAACTGGTGGGCGTTGGTCGGGTCGGTGTCCCGGGTGTTGATGCCGAGGAACTGGACGCCCTGGTCCTTGTACTTCTCGTAGGACTGCTCCAGGCCCTTGGCCTCGTCGCGGCAGGGCGAGCACCAGGAGCCCCAGATGTTGACCACCACGATCTTGCCCGCGTAGTCGGAGAGCTTGACCTGCTGCCCCTCCAGGTCCTTGCCCGCGATCGCCGGGGCCGCCTTGCGCGCGGCGAGCGGCACCGTGTCCACGCCACCGGTGCCGGAGACGAAGCCGGCCTGGGCGTCGCCGCTGCCGCCCGATCCCGTCGAGCATCCGGCGAGGGCGAGGACTGCTGCCGCGGCGGTGAGCAGCGCGGCCAGGCGGAAGCGGGGCGTAGCAGACATGTGAAAAGTTTCGCATGGCAGTTCAGAGGCTTTGAGGGGGGTCGGCAGTTACGTGTCGACCCCCCACTGAACTGGCGTTGTAAAGATCCTTTAAACGCCGAATGAGAGCCGGAAAACCAAGCCCCTCAATTACCGGCCGGTCCTAGGCCCCGAAGCTTTTGGCGACCGGCTTGTCGCCCTTCTTGCCCTGGCCCGTCAGGTGCGCCGGCAGCAGGTCCCTGGCCGGCTCGCGGTAGCCGACCGAGACCAGCCGGTCGCCCTCGTAGGTGAAGCTGGTCACCGAGGCCAGCGAGCACTGCCGCTTGCGCGGGTCGTGCCAGAGCCGGCGCTTCTCGGCGAACGAGCGGGCCGTCCAGACCGGCAGCTGGTGGCTGACCGCGACCGCCTCGTGCCCGCGCGCCGCGTCCCGGGCGGCGGCCAGCGCGCCCATCATCCGCACCGCGACCTCGACGTACGGCTCGCCCCAGGACGGGCGGAAGGGGTTGGTCAGGTGCCTCCAGTAGCGGGGGTTGCGCAGCGAGCCGTCGCCCACGCCGAAGGTCTTGCCCTCGAAGACGTTCGTGGACTCGATCAGCCGCTCGTCCACCGCGACCTTCAGGCCGTGCGACTCGGCGGTCGGCTCGGCGGTCTCCTGGGCCCGCTCCAGCGGGGAGGCGACCACGTAGGTGATGTCGCGGTCGGCCAGGTGCTCGGCGACCCGGTCGGCCATCCGCCGGCCCAGTTCGGAGAGGTGGTAGTCGGGCAGGCGCCCGTAGAGCACGCCCTCCGGGTTGTGCACCTCGCCGTGCCGGACCAGGTGGACGACGGTGATCTCGGGGCCCGTCCCCGGCGTGTCGGTGGTCATCGGAGTTCCTCGGTGGGCTTGGCCAGCGCGGCGGCGCGGGCGGCGGCGGGCAGCGCGGCGGCGATCCGCTCCAGCGCGCGCTCGTCGTGGGCGGCGGAGACGAACCAGGACTCGAAGGCGGACGGCGGCAGGTAGACCCCGTCGGCCAGCAGGCTGTGGAAGAAGTCGGTGAAGCGGAAGGCCTCCTGCCGCTTGGCCGAGGCGTAGTCGGTGACCGGCTCGTCGGTGAAGAAGACCGAGAACATGGTGCCCGCCTTCTGCAGCCGGTGCGCCACGCCCTCCTTGGTGAGCGCCTCGGTGACCAGCGAGGAGACCGTCTCGGCGACCTTGCCGACGGTCGCGTAGACCTCGTCGGTGCAGGCCCGCAGCTGGGCCAGGCCGGCGGCGGTGGCGATCGGGTTCCCGGAGAGGGTGCCCGCCTGGTAGACCGGGCCGGCCGGCGCGAGGTGGGCCATCACATCGGCCCGTCCGCCGAAGGCCGCGGCCGGGAAGCCGCCGCCCATCACCTTGCCGAAGGTGAGCAGGTCCGGCGCCCAGCCCTCGTGCGCCGCCTCCAGGCCGTACCAGCCGGCCTTGGAGACGCGGAAGCCGGTCATCACCTCGTCGGAGACGAAGAGCGCGCCGTTCTCCTCGCAGAGCCTGGCCAGGCCCGCGTTGAAGCCGGGCAGCGGCGGCACCACACCCATGTTGCCCGGGGCCGCCTCGGTGATCACGCAGGCGATCTCGCCGCTGTGCAGCGCGAAGGCCTCCTCGACCGCCGCCAGGTCGTTGTACGGCAGCACGATCGTGTCGCCGGCCTGAGCCCCCGTCACCCCGGGCGTGTCCGGCAGCGCGAAGGTGGCCACCCCGGAGCCGGCCGCGGCCAGCAGCGCGTCCACGTGGCCGTGGTAGCAGCCGGCGAACTTGATCACCTTGGCCCGGCCGGTGAAGCCCCGGGCCAGCCGGATCGCGGACATGGTGGCCTCGGTGCCGGAGGAGACCAGCCGGACCTGCTCGACCGGAGCGACCCGCGCGACGATCTCCTCGGCCAGCTCCACCTCGCCCTGACCGGGGGTGCCGAAGGAGGTGCCGCGACCGACCGCCTCCCGGACCGCGTCCAGCACGGCCGGGTACGCGTGGCCGAGGATCATCGGCCCCCAGGAGCAGACCAGGTCGACGTACTCGCGGCCGTCGGCGTCGGTCAGGTAGGGGCCGGTGCCGGAGACCATGAAGCGCGGGGTGCCGCCGACCGCGCGGAAGGCGCGCACCGGGGAGTTGACCCCGCCGGGGGTGACGACCGAGGCTCGTTCGAAGAGCGACTGGGACTGGGGTGCTTCATAGGGGTAGCTCACAAGAGCACATCCTCTCAAACGGCTCAAACGGCTCCGCTCTCAAATCGTGTCCTTTACCTCTGCATGTCGGACCCGATCATCTGGAACGATGATCCGTGTGCGGCTACGGGTCCGTTCATCCCGCACACTGGAGAGCGCGCGGTCCCGCGCCCCGGTGGGGGACGGGCCCGAGGTGACGCGATGCGGTCGAGCATGGCCGAATGCGGCGCACACTCGACGCGCAAATGGTGACAAAACGGCAAAACAGGACATCCGGCGGGACACCGGATGTCCGGGGGTCTGTCGATTCCGGCGAATTCCGGTGAGGATGGTCCGAGTGTCCGAGGAGCAGGACGGCTTCGAGGAGGCCACGGGGGCCGGCCGCAAGGCCGCCCGCGCGGGAAGGGGAAGGCGGGGTGAAGGAAGCGTGGGGGTAACGTACAAATACTTCGGCGCACCCGACCGCGCGACCGCCGCCAGAGTCCCCACCGCGCTCGGCCCCGGCGGCCTGGGTCTGGACGCCGGCGAGCTCGGCTCGCTCGGCCGCCTCGGCGACCTGATGGAGACCAGCGGCTCCCCCACCGGCCACCTCTCCACCAAGATCAAGCCGGAGACCATGAGCGCCATGGTCCTCACCGGCATCGAGGGCGTCCCGCTGCACCAGGTCCCCCCGCTGGAGCTCGTCGTCCTCCACCCTGACTACGCCGTCGTCCAGCTCCCCCACACCGTGGTCGAGCCCCTGCGCAAGGCGGACGACACCGAGCTGGGCGCGGCCGCCTTCATCTGGTCCACCGTCCCCGACCGCCGCGGACCGCGCGACGCGTTCGTGATCTACAGCATGCTCCACGAGTGGCAGGACTTCGCGAACCGGCTGCACGACGCGGGGCACCAGCTGTACTGCCTGGTCTGGCCGTGAGCCGCGCCGCCCGCTAGGACCTGTCGTAGCGCGCGGCGGAGGTCGGCCGGTCCAGGGCGTGAACCGTGATCGGGCGGCCTGCGAGGGTGTCCGTGCGCAGGGGGGTGAAGCCCAGGCGGTGGGCGACGGCGGTGGAGGCGTCGTTGCCGAGGTGGATCATGGCGGTGATCCGGGTCAGGCCCAACTCGCCGAAGCCCCAGGCCAGTACGGCGCGGGCGGCCTCGACGGCGTAGCCGTGGCCCCAGTGCGGGCGGGCCAGGGTCCAGCCGGCCTCGGTCTCGTCGAACTGCTCCCACCAGAAGAGGCCGCTGCGGCCGATCGGCTCGCCGGTGGTGGCGAGTTCGATGGCGCACAGGCCGTGGCCGCGCTGCTGCCACTGCTCCTCGATGCCGGCCAGCCGGGCGGCCGCCTGTTCGCGGGTGTAGCCGCCGAGGAAGCGGCCGACCTCGGGGTCGGCGTGCAGCTCGACCCACCAGTCGGTGTCGGCGGTGGTCAGCGGGCGCAGGCGCAGGCGTTCGGTAGTGATCACCGTGTTCACCCTAGCGGCCCCCTGACGCTGCGTGGGAGGTCGGGCGGGCCGACTTCCCACGCAGGCCTGAAGGTTGGTCAGCTGTGCAGGTAGACGATGCCGAGCTTGGTCAGCTGCCAGAGCTGGGCCGAGGCACCGGTGTCCGCGGCCAGTTCGACGATCGGGTTGTTCTGGCCGTCGTGGTCGGCACTGGCCGTGGCGACCATCGCGGTGTTCTGCGAGTCGGCGAGCTTGTAGCGGGCGTTGCCGGCCGGCTCGAAGACCCAGTGCTGGTTGCCGCCGCCGTTGCAGCTCCACTGCTCCAGCCGGGTGCCGGTCGCGGTGGCGCCGCCGGTGGCGTCCAGGCACATGTTCCGGTTGCCGCTGAAGTCCAGCTCGTAGCTGCCGCCGGGCTTGGCCTCCAGCACGAAGGACTGGTTGAGGCCGCCGTCGGCCGGGTAGTTGATGGCGAGCCGGCCGTTGGTGCTGTCACCGTAGGTGCCGCCGCCGGACAGGTCGAGCACCTGGCCGGTGGCCGTGTTGGTCAGCTGGTACCAGGCACCGTCCTCGGGCCCGTCGCCGAACGGCTGACCCGGCGTCAGCGGCATGATCGTGGTGCCGTCGCCCTGGTCGAGGGTGCAGTACGCCTCCTGCTGGCCCGGCTGGTCGTAGAACTCGGCGAGGCAGTTTCCCTCGCCGTGGTAGCCGGCCACCCGCAGGTGGTAGGACTGCCGGATCTCGTTCTCGCAGAGCGAGAGGATCCCGATCGAGAAGTCGCAGCCGTTGCGGGTGTTCTCCGAGAGGTCGATCACGTCGCCGTTGGTGTACTCGTAGGGCGAGGTGGTCCACTCCGCGCAGACCTCGTGGCCGTAGGAGACCCGGCGCTGGTCCAGGAAGCGGACGCCCGGCACCGCCTCGGCGGCCTGGCGCAGCGCGTCGTCGAAGGTCGGCACCACCCAGTTGTGGCCCCAGGCCAGGTCCTCGGGGAAGGCGGGGCAGCCCTGGGCGACCTTGGTCGCGTAGTCGTTGGCCCGGATGTCGGGGGTGATCGGGGTGAAGTACGACTGGAAGACCAGCTGGTAGGAGCCGTCCGGGTAGCCGGCGGTCCGCATGGTGTCGCGGACGTCGGTGATCGCGGCGGTCACCTTGGGGATCACCTTGGCGGCCCGCTGGGTGATGGCGGCGCTGCCGATGGTGTCCCGGCAGCCGGTCGACTGCGGGATCGGGAAGTACTGGCCGAGGCAGCTCTCCATGATCCCGCTGAAGTCGAAGTCGTCGTTGGCGCCGATCGTGACGACCACCATCTTGACGTCGTACTTGGCCGCGGTCTGCGCGAGTTGGGCGTCCTGCTTGGGCTCGCCGTAGTCGCCGCTGCCGCCGCCGGTGACCTGCGCCAGGGTCGGGTCGCTGACCAGGTCTCCGGTCTGGGCCCCGGAGCAGGCCAGGTCGACGGCGGTCAGGCCGGACAGTCCGGTGTCGAAGATCTCCGACTGGGGGTGGCGGTGGCAGTAGTCCTTGGGGCCGTCGGTGCCCGCGAAGTAGCCGTCACTGGTGTCGGTGCCGGCGCCCTCCCCGGAGATGGCGCTGTCGCCGAGCGAGACGATCGCGCCCGGCAGCGCGGCCCGCGGGCTCGCCGTGTCGGCCCGGGCCTGCGGGGCACCGGCGGCCAGGCCCAGGGTGGCGACCAGCGCGGCCACGGCCAGCAGGGCGGTGGGGGGACCTGAGGTGAATCTCCTGATCACGCATGACTCCTAGGTGGGGGTGGCGGAGTGGTGCGGTGAGCGGGTTCACATCGTAGGTACTGACAAGTAGTACAACAAGGCTCAGGACAACGAAACTTGAGTCGCACTCATGTCCGTTGCGTGGCTCACCTGTTCGGACAGGTGCTCGCGCCGGGCAGGCGTGCGGGCATGCCGAAGCCGCCGCCCGGGTGCCTCAGGAGGGGAGGCGGCAGGCGGCGGCTCGGCCGGGCGTGGGTCAGCCCTCGTTGACGCAGGTGTTGCCGAAGGCCGGGTTCAGCAGGCCGATCACGTCGACGCTGTTGCCGCAAGCGTTGACCGGGATGTGGATCGGAACCTGGACGGCGTTGCCCGAGAGCACACCCGGGGAACCGACCGCGGCGCCCTCGGCCCCGGAGCTGGCCAGGGCGGTACCGGCACCCGCGGCCACGATGCCGACCACAGCGGCGCCGACAGCGGCAGCCTTCTTGACGCTCATATTGAGTCTCCTTGTTGCTGAGCACGATGCGTGCATGATCAGCAACGACCCCTTTGCCACCTGGTTGCGGCTTCCAATCCTGAATCACCCGTTCGTACGCACCTGCGCCGGCCCGCCGCCCCGTGCCGCCAGGCGATCGGGTGATCCCACCGACGATCCCGCCACCCGCCCGTTTCCGCCCGGGACGCCGGTCGTTCTAGCTCGGGAAGCCGCTTCACACCGTCAGCAACCGTAGGCAGAAAGAGAATCCGTCATGCGCAAGCTCGTCCACGGCGCGTTCGGCGCGGCCGCCGCCGCTGCCCTGATCCTGGGCGGCGCGTCCGCCGCCTCCGCCCACGCCGGTGCCGAGGGTGTCGCGGCCGGTTCGCCCGGTGTGCTCTCCGGCAACCTGGTGCAGATTCCGGTGCACGTCCCGGTCAACCTGTGCGGCAACAGTGTCGATGTGATCGGCCTGCTGAACCCGGCCTTCGGCAACACCTGCGTCAACCACTGACGATCGGAACGGCATTCCGGTCCGGGGCCGCGGCGAGCTCACCGCCTTTTCGCCCGCCCGAGTGATTCCGGGCAGCCGACCGGAACCTTCCGATCACCTTTCCTGTTTCGCCCGATGCGCCGGAAGGCCTCGACCGCAACTGCGGCGAAGGCCCCGGAAAACCAACGGAGGATTACCCCCATGCGCAAGTTCTCGAAGACCGTCGTCCTGTCCGCCGCCGCCGCGGGCCTGCTGCTCGCCGGTGCCGGTGCCGCCAACGCCAGCTCGGGCGCCCAGGGCGTCGCGGCCGGTTCGCCCGGCGTGCTCTCCGGCAACCTGGTCCAGGTCCCGGTGCACGTCCCGGTCAACCTCTGCGGCAACACGGTCGACGTGGTCGGCCTGCTCAACCCCGCCTTCGGCAACACCTGCCTGAACCACGGCTGAGCAAGCCCCCGCCGTAGCTGAACTGGAGATTTCCATGCAGACCAAGAAGATCGCCATCCTCACCACCGCCGCCGCGGGCCTGGTGCTCGGCGCGGCCGGTGCGGCCAACGCCAGCGCGGGTGCCGAGGGCGTGGCCGCGCACTCGGCCGGCGTCGGCTCCGGCAACGCCGTCCAGGTCCCGGTGCACATCCCGGTCAACCTCTGCGGCAACTCGGTGAACGTGGTCGGCCTGCTCAACCCCGCCTTCGGCAACACCTGCGTCAACGCCGAGCCCGAGCACCACCACGACGACGACTGCTGAGCAGCGCCCGTCATGTGACCGCCGGCCCCCGGACCTCTCCGTCCGGGGGCCGGCGTCGTCTCCCGGCGCCGCCCGCGCGGCGCCGCTCCGGACCCAGGGGAAGGACCCCCGTTGAGCCTCACCACCACCAGCGGCGCGCTGGCCGCGCTGGGGGCCGCGCTGCTGCTCACGCCGGCTGCCGCCGGCGCCGCCGTCGCGGCCGCCGCCGCAGAGCCCACCGCCCAGCTGCAGCCGACCCGGGTCGGCCCGGCGCTCGGCGCGCTGGGCAGCACCACCGGCTACGTCACCGGGCCGGTCAAGGACCTGCGGCTGGACCCGTTCGCCCAGTCCGCCGCCGACCCGCTCAACAACGCGGTCGCGGTCGAGCCGGACAACCCGGGCATGCGGCCGGTCAGCTCCACGGCCGTCACCGGCTCGCTCAGCGACGGCGGGGGCGCCAAGGACCTGCCGGGACTGGGCCTGCTGATGGGCGCCGTGCCGGGCAGCTGACCCGGCCCGGGGCCGCTGCCGCCCCCGAGCAGCGTCCAGGCCCGGTGCGTGCGTTCGCACCGGGCCTGGACCCTGCTCGGGGGACGGCCTCAGGCCTGGGAGTCGTTGCCCATCGCCTCGTCGGTGGCCGCCATGGTGGTGGCCAGCAGGTTCTGCGCCGCCTGGGTCACCGAGGTGTGCTTGTCCGGGCCGCCGAGGCTGGCACTGGCCCCCGGCACCGCCGAGACCGCGCCGGGCAGGATCCGCGGGTCCAGGTCGCCGGGCGCCAGGTCGCCGTCCTTCAACCCGCCGTCGGGGCCCTGCACGAAGTTCAGCGGGTGGCCCAGGCCGACCGCCGGGCCGACCGCCTTCAGCGGGGCCTGCGGCGCGTCCAGGCCCAGCGTGCCCGGCCGCACCCCGTCGGCGAGCGCGGGCACCGGGACGTTGGTGTCCAGGCTGGGGCCGACCTTGCTGAAGTTGAGCGGCGGCACCACCTTGTCCGGCACCACCTCGTGCGCACCCTGCCCGATCGACGTGGGCGGCTGCACCGGCGAGGCCGGCAGGCTGCCGGTGACGTCGCCGCCCAGTCCGTCGAGCATCGGCGCCTGCCCGGTGACCGTCCCCAACGGCACCCGCAGCGGCACGCTCTTGGTGGCCAGTTGGTCCTCCACGGCCTTCACCTCGGTGGGCGTCATCGGCTTGGCACCGGCCGCCGCGGCCGCGCCCTGGCCCGCGATGGCCGAGGCGCCGACCGCCAGCAGCAGTACACCGGTCCGCTTGGAGAGCTTCATCGTCGTTCCTGATCCGATCTCGTGAGGCAGTGGGGCAACGGCCCCGGCGCCGCGCGGACAGGCCGACGAAGACAACCGGGGTCGATCTGCTTCAACGACCCGACGCCGAATGAGTGGGCACGACTTAGCCAGAACGGGCTATTAATAGCACCGACACGCCGGGCGAACAGGTCGTACCGAATTTTTCCCGGCACGCCTCGCGTAACTTTCCCGGCCGCCGTTCTTTGATACCGGTGTCACCGCACAACGAGCGCGACGGCGGCCGGATCGGCCGCCCACTCGCTCCGCAGTCGAGGATCAGCCGGAGATCCCTGCCGGATGTGATCGCATTCCTGAATACGCCGCAAAAGTCATGGTGACCGCAGACCAGGTCAATTCGTTGAACGGATTGCACCCAGACGCAGCGGACGAGCAATCCAGAGAGGAATTCCCATGATCAAGAAGACCCTGGCCACCGTCGGCCTGGTGGCCGCGGCTGTTGCCGCCGGCGTGACCCCGGCGATGGCGATCGGCAACGCGGACGGCTCCGGCGCCTCGCTGCAGGGCAACGGCGGTACCAACAACACCGGGACGTGGGGCGACCACAGCCCGAACTTCCACTTCCTGGACAACGCGAACATCTGCCTGCCCGAGATCCACCACGTCCAGGTCGGCCTGGTGCCGGTCCAGGCGGACATCCCGGTCGGCAACCAGCAGATCCACCAGGTCTGCAACGTCGGCCAGCCGACCCAGTCGAACGGTGACGGCGTCGCCTCGCACCTGATCGGCTGACGGTCCCCCGGTTCCACCCGCTCCACCATCCCGTAGTAACTCCACCGCAGTAGAGAGAGCACCCCATGCTGAAGAAGGTTCTCGCCACCGCCGGCCTGGCCACCGCCGCCATCGCGATGTCCGCCGCGCCCTCCATGGCGATCGGCGACGCGGACGGCTCGGCCGCCTCCGTTCAGGGCAACGGCGGCACCAACGCGACCGGCACCCACGGCGACCACAGCCCGAACTTCCACACCCTGGACAACCCGAACATCTGCCTGCCCGAGGTCCACCACGTCCAGGTCGGCCTGATCCCCGTCCAGGCGGACATCCCGGTCCTCAACCAGCAGCAGCACCAGATCTGCAACGTGGGCCAGACCACCCAGAGCAACGGTGACGGCGCGCTGTCGCACCTGATCGGCTGATCCAGCCCCTCACACGGGCGGACCGGCCGGCCCCGACCGGTCCGCCGAGCAGTCCACGGACCGCACCTGAGACCGACCTGACCCTCCAGAGCAGTACCTGACCCTCCAGAGCACGACCCGGCGGGGCCTGGGGAGCACGCCTCCCTCGGCCCCGCAGTCATGTGAGTAACAGTGGGCGGCCGCTCCCCCGGGCGTCCGCCTCCGACAGAGAGGACCGACCTCATGCAGAGAATGCTGGGCAGGGCCGCCGCCGTCGCGGCCGGCGCGCTGATGATCGCCGGTATCGCCGCTCCCGCCTACGCCCATGTCTCCACCGGTGGCAGCGGCGGCGGCGTGGTCAGCGCCGCCCCGGTCTTCGCGGCCGGCTGGCACGACGGCTGGGCGGGCACCGACCACGTCCACACCTGCTTCGAGGGCGCCCGCTGGGCGACCGACACCGCCACCGGCGGCGAGGGCAGCGGCCAGGTCGAGATCGACGGCTGGCACCACCACGCCTGAGCCGGGCAGCACCGAGGGGGCGTCAGCACAGTGCTGACGCCCCCTCGGTCACCTCTCCTGAGGCCTGCTCAGCGGCGGAGCAGCCGGGCGGCCTCGACGGCCCAGTAGGTGAGGATCTGCTCGGCGCCGGCCCGGCGGATCGAGGTGAGGGACTCCATGATGGTCCGCTCCCGCTCGATCCAGCCGTTCGCCGCCGCGGCCTCGACCATCGAGTACTCACCCGAGATCTGATAGGCCACCACCGGCACCGGCGAGCGGTCGGCGACCTGCCGCAGGATGTCCAGGCAGGGCATGGCCGGCTTGACCATCACCAGGTCGGCCCCCTCGGCGAGGTCGAGCTCCAGCTCGCGCAGCGCCTCGCGGGCGTTGGCCAGGTCCTGCTGGTAGGTCTTGCGATCGCCCTTGAGCGAGGAGTCGACCGCCTCCCGGAACGGGCCGTAGAGCGCGGAGGCGTACTTGGCCGTGTAGGCGAGCACCGCGACGTCCTGGTGACCCGCCGCGTCCAGCGCCCGGCGGACCACGCCGACCTGACCGTCCATCATCCCGGACGGGCCGACCATGTGGACCCCGGCCTCGGCCTGCACCACGGCCATCTCGGCGTAGCGGGCCAGCGTCGCGTCGTTGTCCACGCTGCCGTCCGCCGCGAGCACCCCGCAGTGCCCGTGGTCGGTGAACTCGTCCAGGCAGAGGTCGGACATCACGACCAGCTGCTCGCCGACCTCGGCGACCACGTCGCGGATCGCCAGCTGCAGGATGCCGTCCGGGTCCGTGCCCTGCGAGCCCACCGCGTCCTTGGTCCGCGGCACGCCGAAGAGCATGATGCCGCCGACACCGGCCTCGGCCGCCTCGACCGCCGCCTTGCGCAGCGTGTCGCGGGTGTGCTGGACCACGCCCGGCATCGAACTCACCGGCACCGGCTCGCTGATGCCCTCCCGCACGAAGGCCGGCAGGATGAACTCGGCCGGGTGCAGCCGGGTCTCCGCCACCAGGCGGCGCACCGCGGGGGTGGTGCGCAGCCGGCGGGGGCGGATGGCAGGGTAGGACAAGACTCCTCCAGTGGTCAGCGCGCCTTGCGGCGCGAACCGGGGCGGCGCTCGCTGGGCCGGTAGACCGGCTCGCCGGCCGAGGTGGCGGCGTCCCGGCGGCCCGCGCCGAACTCGGCCAGCGCCTGGGCCAGCGCGGAGGCGGACGGCGCGGGGGCCATCACGTCCACCCGCAGGCCGTGCTCCTCGGCGGTCTTGGCGGTGGCCGGGCCGATGCAGGCGATGATCGTGACGTTGTGCGGCTTGCCGGCGATGCCGACCAGGTTGCGCACGGTCGAGGACGAGGTGAAGAGCACCGCGTCGAAACCGCCGCCCTTGATCGCCTCGCGGGTCTCGGCCGGCGGCGGCGAGGCGCGCACGGTCCGGTAGGCCGTCACGTCGTCCACCTCCCAGCCGAGCTCGACCAGGCCGGCCACCAGGGTCTCGGTGGCGATGTCGGCGCGCGGCAGCAGCACCCGGTCGATCGGGTCGAAGACCGGGTCGAACGGCGGCCAGTCCTCCAGCAGGCCGGCCGCGGACTGCTCGCCACTGGGCACCAGGTCGGGCTTCACGCCGAAGTCCACCAGCGCCTTGGCGGTGGTCTCGCCCACCGCCGCGACCTTGATCCCGGCGAACGCCCGGGCGTCCAGGCCGTACTCCTCGAACTTCTCGCGCACCGCGCGCACCGCGTTGACCGAGGTGAAGGCGATCCACTCGTAGCGACCGGTGACCAGGCCCTTGATCGCCCGCTCCATCTGCTGCGGGGTGCGCGGCGGCTCGACCGCGATGGTCGGCACCTCCTGCGGGACCGCGCCGTAGGAGCGCAGCTGCTCGGAGAGGCCGGTGGCCTGCTCCTTGGTCCGCGGCACCAGGACGTTCCAGCCGAAGAGCGGCTTGGTCTCGAACCAGGAGTGCGAGTCGCGGTGCGCGACCTGGTCGCCGACCACGGCTATCACCGAGGTGGCCGGGTCCACCGGGGCGGAGACCGGCGAGGGCAGCACCCGGGCCGCCTTCAGGTCGGCCGCGATGGTGGCCAGCGTGGAGGTGAAGGTGCGCTGGCGGGTGGTGGTGCCCGAGAGCGTGGCGCAGAGCGCGGCGTCCGGCTTGCGGCCGTGGGTGACCAGCGCGGCGGCGGTGGCGGGCAGCTGGCCCAGGGTGGTGCGCACCACCAGGGTGGTCTCGGGCACGCCGAGGTCCAGCACGGCGCCGGCCAGCAGCGCCGAGCCGTCCACGAAGCGCACGTCGGCGCCGTTGCTGCCGCGCAGCGGGACGCCCGCGTAGGCGGGGACGCCGACCGACTGGGCCACGCCCGGGATCACCTCGAAGGCGGTGCCGGCCTTGGCGCAGAGCAGCATCTCCTCGGCCGCCCGGCCGTCCAGGCCCGGGTCGCCGTCGACGGTGCGGACCACGTGCTTGCCGGCCTCGATCGCCTCGGCGATCAGCCGGGCGAGCGAGGCGGCGTCGCCACCGCCGATGTCGATCGAGGCGCCCGCGCCGTCGGCGACGGCCGGCGTGTGCACCTGGACGTCCGTGGGGCAGTGGCTGCGCACGGCGCCGGCGGTGAGCGGATCGGCGATCAGCAGGTCGGCCGAGGCCAGCACCTCGACCGCGCGCAGCGTGAGCAGACCGGGGTCGCCGGGACCGGCACCGAGGAAGGTGCAGCGTCCGGAGCGGTCGGCGGTGTTGGTGGGGCTCATCGGACTCGCTCCCCCATCAGACCGGCCGCCCCGCCGTCGAGCAGCCTGGCGGCCAGCGCGTGGCCCAGGGCCAGTGCCTGCCGTTCGGCCGTCCCGTCGGACGCGAGCGGGCCAGTGGTGGACATCGTCAGCAGGGTGGCGCCGTCGACGGTGCCGACGACGCCCTCCAGCCGCAGTTCGTTCGTGCTGCTCAGCCGGGCCAGGGCGGCCACCGGGGCGGAGCAGCCGGCCTCCAGCGCGGCCAGCAGGGCGCGCTCCGCGACGACGGCGGCGCGGGTGGCGGCATGGTCCAGGGCGCCCAGGGCGGCGAGGAGTTCGGGCGCGTCGGAGCGGCACTCGATGGCGAGGGCGCCCTGCCCGGGGGCCGGGAGCATCAGCTCGGGCTCCAGGTGCTGGCTGATGTCGGCGGCGCGGCCCAGCCGGTTGAGGCCGGCGGTGGCGAGCACCACGGCGTCCAGCTCGCCGCCGGTCACGAAGCCGATCCGGGTGTCGACGTTGCCGCGGATGGGCACCGTCTCCAGCTCCACGCCCTGCGCGGCGGCCCAGGCGTTGAGCTGGGCAATCCGGCGCGGCGAGCCGGTGCCGATCCGGGCGGCGCGCCCGGCGCACTTCTCGACCAGGGCCTCCAGGGTGAGACCCTCCCGGGCCACCAGGGCGTCCCGGGCGTCCTCGCGCGGCGGCACGGCGGCCAGGGTGAGGCCCTCGGGCGCGGCGGTCGGCAGGTCCTTGAGCGAGTGGACGGCGAAGTCGATCCGGCCCTCCAGCAGCGCGTCGCGCAGCGCGGAGACGAAGACCCCGGTGCCGCCGATCTGCGCGAGGTGCTCGCGGGAGGTGTCGCCGTAGGTGGTGATCTCCACCAGTTCGACCTCGCGGCCGGTGCGGCGGCTGACCTCGCGCGCGACCATCCCGGACTGGGCCATGGCCAGCGCACTGCGCCGGGTGCCGAGCCGCAGCGGTATCGTCTCGACATCCAACTGGCCCTGATGCGTGCTCAGTTGACCATTCATAACGTGATCATCCCGGTGGTGCTGGTGGTCGAGAGGGTGGTGCAGTTGACTCATCGGGCCGCTCCGCCCGCGAGACTACCGCTGGTGGGCTGCGCCTGCGGACCAACGGGCGTACCGGAGACGGCGTGCACCGCGCCCGGGTCGAGGTCGAACAGCTCGCGCAGCGCCTCGGCGTAGGAGGCGCCGCCGGGCTCGGCGGCCAGCTGCTTGACCCGCACCGTCGGTGCGTGCAGCAGCTTGTCGACCACCCGGCGCACGGTCTGCGCCACCTCGGCGCGCGAGCGCTCGTCCAGGTCGGGCAGGCGGGTCTCCAGGCGGGCCAGCTCGGCGCCGACCACCTCGGAGGCCATCGCGCGCAGCGCCACCACGGTGGGGGCGATCCGCGCGGCGCGCTGGGCGGCGCCGAAGGCGGCCACCTCGTCGGCGACGATGCCGCTGACCGCGTCCACGTCGCCGGCGCCGGGCAGTGCGGCGTCGGCCTGGGAGAGCGACTCCAGGTCGATGAGCAGCGCGCCGGGCAGCTCGTGCACGGCGTGGTCCACGTCGCGCGGCATCGCGAGGTCCAGGAAGGCCAGCGGTGCCGCCTCGGCCCGGGCCGCCACCGCGGCGGCCACGTCGGCGGCCAGGATCACCGCACCGGCCGAGCCGGTGCAGGAGATCACCAGGTCGACGTCGGCCAGTGCCTGCGGCACCTTGGCGAAGTCGACCGTCCTGGCGCCCAGGGTGGCGGCCAGCCGCTCGGCCCGCTCGGGGGTGCGGTTGGCGATCAGCAGGTCGGCGACCCCGGCCCTGGCCAGGGTGGCGGCGGCCAGCGAGCTCATCGAGCCCGCGCCGACCACCAGCGCCCGCTTGCCGGCGATCTCACCGGCGTCGATCCCCAGACCGGCGGCGATCCGCTCCAGCCCGAAGGTGACCAGCGACTGCCCGGCCCGGTCGATCCCGGTCTCGCTGTGCGCCCGCTTGCCGACCCGCAGGGCCTGCTGGAACAGCTCGTTGAGACCGCGCCCGGCGGTGTGCTCGTCCTGGGCCGTGGCCAGCGCGTCGCGCAGCTGGCCCAGGATCTGGCCTTCGCCGACCACCATCGAGTCCAGGCCGCAGGCCACCGAGAAGAGGTGGTGGACGGCTCGGTCCTCGTAGTGGACGTAGAGGTGGGCGGTGAGCTCCTCAAGGTCCACGCCGCTGTGGTGGGCGAGCAGCAGCGAGAGCTCGGCGACGCCGGCGTGGAACTTGTCCACGTCCGCGTAGAGCTCGATCCGGTTGCAGGTGTTGAGCAGCGCCGCCTCGGAGACGGTGGCCGTGGCGGCCGCGTCGTGCAGCAGGCGGGTGGGGCCCTCCCCGGTCAGCGCGGCGCGCTCCAGGACGGTGACGGGGGCGGTGCGGTGGCTCAGCCCGACGACGAGCAGGCTCATGCGGGCATCACCGCCGGCCGCTCGTGCTCGCTGCCCGCCGACTTCTGGGCCTTGTCGTTCTTCTCCGGCTTGGCCTCGGGCTTGGTGCCGGCGGCCGCACGGCGCAGCTTGGCGGCGGCCGCGCGCACCGGGTTGGCGGTCCGACTGGGGGCCGGCTCCTCCTCGCGCTCGTCCTCCAGGTCCTCGCCGGCCTTGCGCTGCTCGTGGAAGGCCAGGATCTGCAGCTCTATCGACAGGTCCACCTTGCGCACGTCCACGCCGTCCGGAACGGTCAGCACGGTGGGCGCGAAGTTCAGGATGCTGGTGACGCCCGCCTCGACCAGCCGGTCGCAGACCTGCTGGGCGGCGCCCGGCGGAGTGGTGATCACACCGATGGAGACCTGCTGGTTCTCCACGATGGACTCCAGTTCGTCCATGTGCCGCACCGGCAGGCCCGCCGCGCTGCTGCCGACCACGCTCGGGTCGGCGTCCAGCAGGGCCGCCACCCGGAAGCCGCGGGAGGCGAAGCCCCCGTAGTTGGCGAGCGCGTGGCCCAGGTTGCCGATCCCGACGATCACGACCGGCCAGTCCTGGGTGAGGCCCAGCTCACGCGAGATCTGGTACACGAGGTACTCGACGTCGTAGCCCACGCCCCGGGTTCCGTAGGAACCGAGGTAGGAGAAGTCCTTGCGCAGCTTGGCGGAGTTGACCCCGGCCGCGGCGGCCAGCTCCTCCGAGGAGACGGTGGGGACCGAGCGCTCGGAGAGCGCGGTCAGCGCGCGCAGGTAGAGCGGGAGTCGGGCCACGGTGGCCTCGGGAATACCGCGGGCACGGGTCTGGCGTCCCACAGGGGTGCGGCGCATGGAGCCTCCGTCGGCAGGGCTGGGGGGCGAGGATTTGGGGGTGGATCGGCCGATTGCCACGGTGCTCCTGTGGGTGAAGCTGGGCTTTGGCTGCCAGGCTATGCGTTTGTGAACGTGTGCACAAAGATGGTGTCCGTTTTGTCCCGTCACAGTGACGCGCATCACGCCACCGGCCGGGCCGGCCGCACCATCGTCGCCCACGGGGCGCCGTCCGACCAGAAGTTCGAACCGAAACGGCGCCGCGCCCATGCCTACCGCGTGAGCGCGGCGCGCAGCCGGGTCTCGTCCACCCGCCAGAAGTCATGCTGGCGCCCGTCCACCAGGGTGACGGGGATCTGCTCCCAGTACTCCCGGTAGAGCTCCTCGTCCTGGGTGATGTCGCGCTCCTCGAACGCGGCCCCCAACTCGGCGGTGACCCGGACGATCACCGCCCTGGCCTGCGCGCAGAGGTGGCAGTCGGGCTTGCCGATCAGCGTCACGGTGCGATCGGCGGGGTTCTTGGCACGGCGCAGCAGTGGAGTCACCGACCCATTGTGCGCCGTCCGCGCGCCGCCGCCCGGCGCGTCCGGGGCGGCCCCGGCTGACTATGCTCGGTCCCATGGCCGCGCTGCGAAGGCTCACCCAGGCAAGGCGTTCCTCCTCCGAGCGGGCCGCCCTGGCGGGCGAGGCCGCCGCCGACGCAGCCGAGCAGGCGCTGCGGGCGGCCGCGCAGTCGGCTCCGCGGGCCGATCCTCGGGCCGACCCTCGGGCCGATCGGGCGGAGCAGCCCGAGCAGGAGCCGGCCGGCCCGCCGGTGGACCACCCGCAGGGCGCCGCCTTCTTCGACTGCGACAACACGATCCTGCAGGGCGCCGCGGTCTTCTACCTCGGCGTCGGGCTCTACCGGCGGGACTTCTTCAACCGGCTCGACGTGGCCAAGTTCGCCTGGCAGCAGGCCTGGTTCCGGCTGCACGGCACCGAGGACCCGAGCCACATCGCCGACGCCCAGCACACCGCGCTCTCGCTGGTGGCCGGCAAGCGGACCGCCGACCTGGAGGCGATCTGCGAGGAGATCTTCGAGGAGATCGTCGCCGCCAAGGTCTGGCCGGGCACCCGGGCACTGGTCCAGATGCACCTGGACGCCGGGCAGCGGGTCTGGCTGGTGACCGCGGCCCCGCAGGAGGTGGCCCGGATCATCGCCCGCCGCCTCGGGATGACCGGCGCGCTGGGCACCGTGGCCGAGGCGGTGGACGGCCGCTACACCGGGCGGCTGGTCGGCGAGATGCTGCACGGCCCCGCCAAGGCCGAGGCGGTCCGGGCGCTGGCCCGGCGCGAGCAGCTGGACCTGGGCCGGTGCGCCGCCTACAGCGACTCGGCCAACGACATCCCGATGCTCTCGCTGGTCGGACACCCCTTCGTGGTCAACCCCGACGGCCGGCTGCGCCGGTACGCCCGGGCGCACGGCTGGCGGGTGCAGGACTTCCGCACCGGCCGCAAGGCGGCCCGGATCGGCGCGCCCGCCGCGGTGCTGCTCGGTGCGGCGGGCGGCGCCACGGTGGCGGCGATCGCGCTGCGCCGCAAGCGGCGCTGACCCTCCGTCAGCCCACCGGCCCCGCGCGGAGGCCATCACCACACCTGTCACCAGCGAACTTCGCGCTGCCGTCGGCCCGACGCGCCGAGTGACCGGTTTTGATCGTTCGAACGCCCCGGAAAGTCCGGGATTGGCAGGCCCGAGGGCGGGGAAACCGCCCGCCCGACCGTGCAATCGGTCACAGCCCGCCGCCAAGTGGTCACCCCGGGCGCGCGGTTCGGCGCTCCGTTCGGTCGGTTTCAGCTCATATACCACGCGAAGTGGATCCGAAACGACCACTTCCGCCACAGGGTGTAGCTGTCATTGCACAAAGCGTTATTCTCTCCTGGATGCACGCCCACCCCAGGTGTCCCCCCGGCGGGGTGACGGGGAGCGTGCTCTCCGCGCAGGCGGAGGTGATCCGTCCACAGTTCTGCCTCTGGGAGTCCCGTGTACCCACCCGTCCGGAACGACGCGCCTGCTCCCTCCCGCCCGTCGCCACCCGCCCACGACCGTGCGCTGCCCCGCGGGGCCGAGCGCAACCTGCGCCTGCTGCGCACCCTGCTGCGCGCCCAGTTGCTGGCGCCGCTGCCCAGGCTCGCCGGGGCCGAACCGGTCCCGGTCGGCGGTGCGTTCGTGCCCGCCCCGGCCTTCGGGCCCGGCCTGGCGCTGCGCTCCACCGCCGCGGGCGGCACCGGCACCCGCACCCGGGGCGCCGGCGGCACCCGCGGCCGCACCGGGACGCTGCCGCACCAGGGCACCGAGGCCGAGCCGAACCCGATCATGGAGCTGGTCGAGCGGGCCCAGGCCGGCGAGAGCGAGGCCTTCGGCCGCCTCTACGACCACTACTCCGACACGGTCTACCGCTACATCTACTACCGGGTCGGCAGCCGGGCCACGGCCGAGGACCTGACGAGCGAGACCTTCCTGCGCGCGCTGCGCCGGATCGGCACCTTCACCTGGCAGGGGCGCGACTTCGGCGCCTGGCTGGTGACCATCGCGCGCAACCTGGTCGCGGACCACTTCAAGTCCAGCCGGTTCCGGCTGGAGGTGACCACCGGGGAGATGCTCGACTCCAACGAGTGCGAGCGCAGCCCGGAGGACTCGGTGCTGGAGTCGCTCTCCAACGCGGCCCTGCTGGACGCGGTGCGCCGACTCAACCCGCAGCAGCAGGAGTGCGTCACGCTCCGCTTCCTGCAGGGCCTCTCGGTCGCCGAGACGGCCAGGATCATGGGAAAGAACGAGGGCGCGATCAAGACCCTGCAGTACCGCGCCGTCCGCACGCTGGCCCGGCTGCTGCCGCCGGACGCCCGCTGATCCGGCCCCGCCCGCCCTCGATGAACATAGCTGACGACCGGTCACCCCGAAGACCGTTCCCACACGTCCGGGTGAGAATGCGGTCACATGATCACTCGTGCGTAACCGACCACCCGCACCGCTCGTTGCCCAACGTGCAGACCCCCTCGGGAGTCGCGGTCAAGCCAGGTCGCGATCAGTCACCCGAAGGAGTGGATTTGGCCCGCCGTGGCAACCGTCCGGCAGGCCGGGGAGTCGACAACGACGAAGGGAGGTGTGGCCCGTGACGGCAAACGTGCTGGAGCACCGGCGGGCGAAGGCCTTCGCCGAGGCGCTGGAGGCCCACCGGACGGGACAACCGGCGAACAGAGCGGTCCTTGGGCAACTCCTGGACACGGCAGAGGCCTTGACCGCGCTCGCCGCGCCCGCCATGGACGCCGAGGTGAAGACCGTCCAACGCGCCCAGCTGCTGGCCGCGTTCGAGCAGGTGACGGCAGGCGGCGGCCTGGGCGCGGCGCCGCGCCAGCGGCGCCACCGGGCCGAGCGGGTGGGCCAGCGGCGGCGCTGGGGGCGGCGGTTCGCGATCACCGGCCTGGTCGCCGGGGTGACCGTCGGCAGCTTCGCCGGGGTGGCCACCGCCAGTTCGGGCGCGCTGCCCGGCGACCCGCTCTACGGGATGAAGCGCGGCCTGGAGGGCCTACGGCTCGACCTGGCCGGCTCGGACTCCGAGCGCGGCGAACTGCTGCTCGACCAGGCCTCCACCCGGCTGGCCGAGGCGCGTTCGCTGGTCGGCCGCGGCGGCGGTCCCGGTGGCCTCAGCCCGAGCACGGTGGCGCGGCTCAACTCGGCGCTCAAGGACATGCACGCCGAGGCCGCCAAGGGCCGCGACCTGCTGCGCTCGGTCTACCAGGCGAACGGCTCGCTCGACCCGATGCGCAAGCTGGCCGACTTCACCGAGGCCCAGGACAGCCACTGGAGCGCACTGCAGCCGCGGCTGCCCGCTCAGTTGACCCCGGTGGCGGGCCAGGTGGACCAGCTCTTCGGCGCTCTCAACGAGGACATGGCGCAGGCCCACCTCGATCCCGTCGAGAGCGGTCCCGCCACCCCCGCGGCCACCGGCTCGCCCACGGCCGGCGAGCGCCCGGGCACCCCCCGGCCCGGCGCGGGCGCCCCGAGCGGCGAGGACGGCCACCCGGCCACCGCGCCCAGCGGCGGCAACCGGACCGGCGGCGAGGAGCCCTCGACCGGCGGCGGCGCACCCGCGCCGAGCACCGGTGGCGGCAGCGCGGCCACGCCGGGCAGCCCGCTCGGCGGCGGCAACCCGGTCAGCGGCCTGGTCAACGGCCTGACCGGCCCGCTCACCGGCAGCGGCGCCACGCCCGCCGCCCCGGCACCGTCCGGCAGCCCCGCCCTCTCCCCGGCCCCGGGCAACGCACCCGCCCCCGGCGGTACGGCGGCGGCGCCCGGCCAGGGCAGCAGCACCCCGCCCGCGGTGCAGGGGCTCAACCTGCCGCCGCTGATCCCGGGGCTGCTCCCGGGCCTGGGGCTGGACGGGAACTGAGTGCGCGCCAGGGGCGCACCCGGCCGATGACGGCGGGTGCGCCCCTGGCGCCGCGGCGCCGCTGGGAAGTGGACTCAGCAGAAGAGGCGCTGCTCAGAAGAAGACGCTGCGGCGGTCCACCAGCAGCTGGTACAGCGTGTGCTGGATCGTCTCCCGCACCTCGTCGGTGAGGTTGAAGACCAGCATCGGGTCCTCCGCCGCCTCCGGCGGGTAGCCGTCGGTCCTGATCGGCTCGCCGAACTGGATCGTCCACTTGGTCGGCAGCGGGATCGCGCCCAGCGGGCCGAGCCAGGGGAAGGTCGGGGTGATCGGCAGGTAGGGCAGCCCCAGCAGCCGGGCCAGGCTCTTCACGTTGCCCAGCATCGGATAGGTCTCCTCGGCGCCCACGATCGAGCACGGCACGATCGGCACCTGGGCCCGCAGCGCGGAGGCGACGAACCCGCCGCGCCCGAAGCGCTGCAACTTGTAGCGGTCGGCGAAGGGCTTGCCGATCCCCTTGAAGCCCTCGGGCCAGACCCCGACCACCTCGCCGCGCTCCAGCAGCGCCTGGGCGTCCTCGTTGCAGGCCAGCGTGTGGCCGGCCTTGCGGGCCAGCTCGCCGACCAGCGGCAGCACGAAGACCAGGTCGGCGGCGAGCATCCGCAGGTGCCGGCGGCCGGGGTGGTGGTCGTGGATGGCCACCTGGGTCATCAGCGCGTCCAGCGGGACGACCCCGGAGTGGTTGGCCACCACCAGCGCGCCGCCCTCGGCCGGGATGTGCTCGATGCCGCGGACCTCCACCCGGAAGTACTGCTCGGCCAGCGGCCGCAGCACCGAGAGGAAGACCTCCTCGGTCAGCTCGCGGTCGAAGCCGAACTCGTCCACCTCGTAGTCGCCGGTGATCCGGCGCCGCAGGAAGGCCAGCCCGCTCGCCGCCCGGCCCTCCCAGCCCTTGCCGAGCACCGTCTCCGCCACCGGGCCGAGCCGGCCCGACAGCAGCGAGCCGAGGCCGTCGGCGAGCCTGGCGGCGAAGGCCTCGGCGCCCGCGGCAGTGCCGGGCGACCAGCTCGGCGCGGACTCGATCGGGATCACCTTGGCCTCGCCGGCCAGCTCCTCGTGGGCGGCACTCATCGGGCCTCAGCTCCTGTGGTCGGTGGCGAGCAGCAGCGCGGCCAGCCGGTCGGTGACGGCGGTCAGCCGCTCGGGCGGCAGCAGGCCGCCGCGCTGCCCGGCGGCGAAGTCGGCGAAGGCCTCGGGCGTGGTGAACCGCGGGCGGTAGCCGAAGACTTCGCGCAGCGCGGTGGTGTCCACCACCCGGCCGTGAGCCAGCAGGCCGATCTGCTCGGTGGAGAAGTCCGAGACCCTGGTCCGCTTGGCCAGCGCGGCCACCCAGCCGAGCGCCGGCAGCAGCACCGGGACGGTGGGCCGGCCCAGCCGCCGGGCGCACTGCGAGAGCAGCAGCACGCCCTCGCCCGCGACGTTGAAGGTGCCGGTCCGCCGCGGGCCGCCGTCGCCCGGGTCCAGCGCGGCCAGCCGCAGCACCTCGACGGCGTCGTCCTCGTGCACGAACTGCAGCCGCGGGTCGTGGCCGAGCGCGGTGGGCAGCACCGGCAGCGCGAAGTACTCGGCGAGCGGCGTGTCGGCGCCGGGGCCGACCAGGTTGGCGAACCGCAGCACGGTGACGGCGATGTCGGGTCGGCGCCGGGCGAAGCCGCGCACGTAGCCCTCGACCTCGGCCGCGTCCTTGGCGAAGCCGCCGGTCGGCAGGGTCTTGGGCGGGGTCCGCTCGGCGAAGACGGCCGGGTCGCGCGGGGTGGCGCCGTAGACGCCGGTGGTCGACTTCACCACCAGGCGGCGCACCAGGCCGGACTGCTGGCAGGCACCGAGCAGCTGCATGCTGCCGATGACGTTGATCTCCTTGACCGTGGCGCGGGCCACGGCGACCGGGTTGGTGGCGCTGACGTTGAGGTGCACCACGGTGTCCACCCCGTACTCGGCCAGCACCCGGGCGATCGCGGGGCGGCGCAGGTCGGCGTGCGCGAAGGTGTAGTCGGCGGCGGCCCGGTCCTGCTCGCCGGCCGCGGGGCCGACCGGGCGGCGCGGGGGTTCGGTGTCCACCCCGACCACCAGGTCCACCCCCGGCTCGCGGCGGATCCGCTCGGCGAACCGGGCGCCGAGCTGCCGGGCCACACCGGTGACCAGCACGACCTTGCCCACGTCTCGCCGCCCTCCCTGCCCTCGCCCCGTGCGGGGCGGGTGCTTGCACCGTACCGCGTCAAGGAGCCGAAACGGGTGCTGCCCGCCCCGGCGAGGCCGGGACGGGCAGCACTGCACCTGGAGCGAGCTCCGCAGGTGTTACTTCTTGTTGCGACGCTGCACGCGGGTCCGCTTCAGAAGCTTGCGGTGCTTCTTCTTGGCCATACGCTTGCGACGCTTCTTGATGACAGAGCCCACGGAACAACCCTCGCTCACTGAGACTCCCGCCCGTGAGAGACGGAGTCCATACGACTGACGGAGGGCCTAGCCTACCGTTTGCGCGCCCAGCACCGTAATCGGGGCGGAACGCGCCCGGCGGTCAGGCGCTCTGCCGGCCGACATAGGAGTCCTTGAGGTAGTCGTGGACCGCCTGTTCGGGCACCCGGAAGGACCGGCCGACCCGGATGGCAGGCAGCTCACCGCTGTGCACCAGCCGGTAGACCGTCATCTTGGAGACCCTCATGACCGAGGCGACTTCCGCCACGGTCAGGAAGTTGACCTCTTGCAAGGGGCGTTCGCCGGAACTCATGACCTCACCGACCCTTTTCCGTGTGCAAGGCACCGGCTTCCCCTCCGGTGACTCCACCGACACACGCGTATCCCCAGAGTAGTTGCGGGTGATACGCGTGGGAAGAGGGTGGCGCCGACTCCTTGTACGGTCAGAGATGCGCCTGTTGCAGTACGTAGCCGGTCAATTGTCCGGCCCAGTCGCCCTCACGTCCAGAAGGCCTTCACGGCAGCAGGCCGTGGTGCGGGAAGACCGCCCGGCGGGTGGCCAGGATCGCCTGGTCGAGGCGGTCGCCGGGATCGTAGCCGGACTCGGCGAAGTCGCGGAAGCGCGCGTCGGCGCCGTCGGTCATCCGGGACGGGGCCGGCTGCCGGGTGCGGCGGTAGACCTCGGCGCGCCAGGCCTCGGGGGTCTCGGCGGCCGGGTCGATCGGGTGCCCCGCGGCGGTGGCCACCAGGTGGGTCCAGGTCCGCGGCACCACGTCCACCACCGCGTAGCCGCCCCCGCCGAGCGCCACCCAGCGGCCCTCGCAGTGCTGGTGGGCCAGCTCGTGCAGCGCGGCGGCGACCGCGCGCTGGGCGTCCACGGTGACCGCGAGGTGGGCCAGCGGGTCCTCCAGGTGGGTGTCCGCGCCGTGCTGGCTGACGATCACCTCGGGCCGGAAGGCGGCGATCAGCTCGGGGACCAGCGCGTGGAAGGCGCGCAGCCAGCCCGCGTCGCCGGTGCCGGCCGGCAGCGGCAGGTTGGCGGCCGCGCCCGGGGCTTCCGCGCCGCCGGTCTCGGTGGCCCAGCCGGTCTGCGGGAAGAGCGTGCTGGGGTGCTCGTGCAGCGAGATGGTGAGCACTCTGGGGTCGTCCCAGAAGGCCTGCTGCACGCCGTCGCCGTGGTGCACGTCCACGTCCACGTAGACGACCCGCTCGGCGCCCAGTTCGAGCAGCCGGGCCACCGCCAGGGCGGCGTCGTTGTAGACGCAGAAGCCGGAGGCCCGGCCGGGCATCGCGTGGTGCAGGCCGCCGGCGAAGTTGACGGCGTGCCGGGCCCGGCCGTGCCAGACCGCCTCCGCGGCGCCGACCGACTGGCCGGCGATCAGCGCGGAGGCGGTGTGCATCTCCGGGAAGACCGGGTTGTCCTCGGTGCCCAGGCCGTGCGGCTCGTCCAGCGTGCCCGGGTCGGCGGCGGCCTTGCGGACCGCCTCGATGTAGTCGAGCCGGTGCACCAGGTGCAGGGTGGACTCACCGGCCGGCGGGGCGGCGGTCACCGTCACCCCGGGCAGCGCCGGCAGCCCGAACGCCTCGACCAGCCGCATGGTGAGCGCGAGCCGGGTCGGGTCCATCGGGTGGGCCGGGCTGAAGTTGTAGGCGGTGACCCCCTCGTCCCAGAAGAGGCACAGGCTGCAGGACTGGTCAGGCTCGGCTGGAGGCATGGTCCAACGCTAGTGGTTCGCTCGGCGCCGGGGCGAAGTGCCCGGCGAGCGGGACCACGGCGAGCACCAGCACCATCGGGGCCAGCAGCGCCCAGCGGAAGGAGCTCGCCCCGGCGATCGCGCCGACCAGCGGGGAGCCGATCAGGAAGCCGACGTAGTTGAAGAGGTTGAGCCGGGCCACCGCCGCGTCGGAGTCCCGGGGGAAGAGCCGGCCGCCGGCCGCGAAGACCTGCGGGATGACCACGCAGATCCCCACGCCCAGCACCGTGAAGCCGGCGATCCCGGCCCACGGCGCGGGCGCCGCGGCCGCGATGCCGAAGCCGAGCGCGGCCACCGCCGCGCCGCCGCGCACCACCGGCACCGCGCCGAAGTGCTGCACGCCGCGGTCGCCGAAGCTGCGCCCGAGCAGCAGCGCGACCATGTAGCCGGCGTAGGCGAGGGCGGCCACCCGGTCGGTGCTGTGCAGGGTCTCGGTCAGGTACTTGGCGCTCCAGTTGGAGACCGTGGCGTCGGCGATGTAGGCGAAGGCCATCGCGGCGCAGAGCGGCAGCAGCGGCTTCCAGGGGATGGACCGGGCGGCCGCCGCGACGGCCTCCTGGACGGCGGCGCCCAGCTCGCGGGGGCCGGCCAGGAAGCGCCCGTTGACCAGCGCGGCCGGGACCAGCACGGCCGCGCAGCAGCCGAAGAGCGTGATCAGGTGCAGGTGCGCCCCGGCGCTGGCGAGCAGCGCGCCGATGATCCCGCCGGCGCTGAAGGCGGCGTGGAAGCCGAGCATGATCGAGCGGCCGTAGCGGTGCTGCAGGCCGACCCCGAGCATGTTCATCGAGGCGTCGAGCGCGCCGACCAGCAGGCCGAAGGCGGCCAGTGAGAGGGCGAGCGCCCAGAGCGTGTGGCCCAGGCCCACCCCGACCAGGGTGAGGCAGAGGGCGGGCTGGACCACCCGCAGCACGGCGCGCGGGGTGGTCCGCTTGACGATCTGCTCGGAGCTGATCGAACCGACGCCGGCCAGGATCGGCACGGCGGCCAGGAAGACGGTCAGCGTGCCGTCGCTCAGCCCGTACTGCCGCTGGATGCCCGGGATCCGGGTGACCAGCAGGGCGAACGCCACCCCCTGGATCAGGAAGCTGACCAGCAGCGCGGTACGGGCCTGGCGCAACCGGGCCAGGTCGGCCGGTGTCTCGGCCTGCGTCGTCATCCGGACCTCGCTCACCACCGGCCCAGTGGCTACTGGCCGGTACGACGATATTGGCGCGAGCGTAGGGGGTGGCCGCCCGTTTGGGGAGGGTCACGACCGCAACGATCAGGCGTCGAGCGGCCGGGGTCAGGCGTCGAGCAGCTTCGCGACCTCGGCGAGCGTGCCGATCAGCCCGGTCGCGCCGGCCTCGGTGAGCCGCTCGGCCGGGGTGAGCGCGGTGTAGCCGTACACGTCCATCCCGGCCGCCCGGGCGGCCAGCACGCCCATCGCGCTGTCCTCGACCACCAGGCAGCGGACCGGCTCTACCGCCAGGGTACGAGCGGCGTGCAGGAACAGGTCGGGCGCGGGCTTGCCGATGCCGACGTCCTGGGAGCTGAAGATCCGCTCCTCGGGGAAGAAGCCCCGCAGACCGGTGCGGTCGAGGGCGGCGCGGATCCAGCCGTGCCCGGCCGAGGAGGCCAGGCAGTACGGCGTGCCGCGCCCGGCCAGCTCCTGGAGCAGCTCGGCGGCGCCGGGCACCGGGGTCAGTTCGGTCTCGAAGGCGGCGAAGACCCGGTCGTGGAAGGCCTGCGGGAAGTCGGCGGGCATGGTGCCGCCGAAGCGCTCGGCGACCACCTCGTGCACCGCGTGGCTCGCCCGGCCCATGTAGTCGCGGTAGGAGTCCTCCAGGGTGGTCGGGAAGCCCAGGCCGGTGAGGTACTCGGCCAGCAGGCGGTTGGATATCGGCTCGCTGTCCACCAGCACGCCGTCGTTGTCGAGGACGACCAGGTCATAGCGGTCCATGGCGATCACTTCCCGCCCGAGGCCAGCTCGCGGGAGCGGTTCCTGGCCGCCTCCAGCGCGCCCAGCAGCGCGGCCCGCACGCCGTGGTTCTCCAGCTCGCGGATGGCCGCGATGGTGGTGCCGGCCGGTGAGGTGACCGCCTCGCGCAGCTTGACCGGGTGCTCGCCGGAGTCGCGCAGCATCACCGAGGCGCCGATCGCGGACTGCACGATCAAGTCGTGCGCCACCTGCCGGGGCAGGCCGAGCAGGATCCCGGCGTCGGTCATCGCCTCGACCAGGTAGTAGAAGTAGGCGGGGCCCGAGCCGGAGAGCGCGGTGGCCGCGTCCTGCTGGGACTCGGGCAGCCGCAGCGCCTTGCCGACCGACTGGAAGATCTCCTCGGCGCGGCGCAGGTGCTCCTCGCCGGCGTGCGAGCCGCCCGAGATGACGCTCATCCCCTCGTCCACCAGCACCGGCGTGTTGGGCATCACCCGCACCACCGGGGTACCGCCCGGCAGCCGGGCCTCGAACCAGCGGGTGGGGATGCCGGCGGCGGCCGAGATGACCAGCCGGTCACTGCCGACGTGCGGGCCCAGCTCCTCCATCAGCGTGCCCATGTCCTGCGGCTTGACCGCCAGGATCAGGGTGTCGGCCAGCTTGGCGGCCTCGCGGTTGCCGCAGGCCGCGACGCCGTACTTGCGGGCCAGTTCGGCGGCCCGCTCGGGGCGGCGGGCCGTGACCCAGATCTCGGCCGGGCGCTTGCCGGCCCGCAGCAGGCCGGAGAGGAGGGCTTCGCCGATCTTCCCGGTGCCCAGGAAGGCGATCCGCTGGGGATGGACGGCGCTGTTGCTCATGGCTCGGCTCCTTGATCACCGCGAGGGTACTGCGGCCCATCCTCGCACCAGGCCTGCTCCGGGCGGGGGCCCGTCCACCCGGCGGACGCCCGTGCCGCACCGGGCGGGACCGGCACCGCGGACCCGCGTGGCGGACCGGCGCGGCGGACCCGCGCGGCCCCGGCGCGGCCCCGGCGCGGGCCCGGCGCGGCACTCTCGGACGCGCTGCGACACGCCAGTCGATCCGGCAGTCACAGGGCGGCCGCGGGGGAAGTCCCGGGGCATTCGCGGCGCCCCGGCACGGCTGGGACTTCGGACAGTACGACGCCACCAGGAGCGGCCTCGGGGCGACTATTCAGTGACCCGTTATATTTCTGATTGTCAATTACGTTGTAATAATTTGCTCCGCCGCAGCTCCGGATATCGGCGGAGGCCGGGAGGTTCCGCATGACCGCCGCCTCGCACGCCCCCTGCCGGCCGACCACGCAGGGTGGCTACGGCCAGGATCGCCGATGAGCTCCTTCGACCTGACCACCCGGCTGCTGGCCGGTCTCGCGGTGCTGCTCGGGCTGAGCCGCGGCGCCGGGAGCCTGGCCACCCGGTTCGGGCAGCCGGCCGTGCTGGCCGAGATCGCCGTGGGGGTGGCCCTGGGCCCCTCGGTGCTGGGACGGCTGCTGCCGGGCGTGCACCGGCAGCTCTTCGGCCAGGAGGTGCAGTCGGTGCTGAACGGGCTGGCCCAACTGGCGGTGGCGCTGTACGCCTTCGAGATCGGGCGGCACCTGGTCGACCGGGACCAGCGGCCCGGCACCGGGGCGGGGACGGGGAACGGGACGACGGGCAGGGGGGCGGGCGGGACGGCGGCCTCGCCCGGCCTGGCCGGGCGGCGGGCGCCGCTGGTGCTGGCAGCCGCCTCACTGCTCGCGCCGGCCGCCGCCGGGGTCGCGCTGGCCCCGCTGCTGCACGGCCGCGGGCTGGCCGGGGCGGGCATCGGCCTGGGCGCCTTCGCGCTCTTCCTGGCCTGCTCGTTCGCGGTGACCGCGGTGCCGGTGCTGGCCCGGATCCTGCAGGACCGGGGCCTGGAGCAGAGTGCCGTCGGGCGGCTGAGCCTGCAGGCCGCCTCGATCGGGGACGCGGTCTGCTGGTGCCTGCTGGGTCTGGCGCTCTGCCTGGCCGGCCGCACGGGGTGGCCGCAGCTGCTGGCCGGGCTGCTCGGCGCGGGGCTGGCGGCGGTGCTCGCCCACCGGCGCGCACGGCGGCCGGCCGCGGCCGGGGGGCGCGAAGCCGGGGCGGGGCGGGCAGCCGGGGCGGGGCGCGAGGCGGGCGTGGTCGCCGTGAGCGGAGCGGTCTGCCTGGCCGCCGCGACCTCCTCCGCGCTCGGCCTGCACCCGCTCTTCGGCGGCCTGGTGCTCGGGCTCGCCTGGCCGAGGACTTCACCGAGTATCAGTTCGCTGGGCGCGGGTTCGCCGACCGGTTCGCCCGCCGGTTCGCCCGGAGCCGGTTCGCCGGGCGCCCGCTCCGTGGCCGTCACGTCACTCACAGTCAGTTCACCGAGTGTCAAGTCCATGCCCGAGGGCTCGTCAACCCGCCCGCCGCAGCGGGACGCACCGGTGATCGGCCAGCTCGCCGCCGTGCTGCTGCCCTGCTTCTTCCTGGGCACCGGGCAGCAGGTCGACCTGGGCGTGGGAGTGCTGGACGGCGGCTTCCCGCTGCTGGTGGCGGGGCTGCTGGCGGTCGCCACGGCGTCCAAGTTCGCCGCCTGCGCGCTGGTCGGCGCCCGCTACGGCTGCCCGCCCCGGGACGCGCTGCGGCTGGGGGTGCTGATGAACACCCGCGGCCTGACCGAGATCGTCGTGCTGACCACCGGGTACCAGGCCGGCCTGATCGGCCACCGCCTCTTCGAGGCGCTGCTGGTGGTCGCCCTGCTGGCCACCGCCGCGGCGGGGCCCGCCCTGTCGCTGCTGGCTCCGCGCCCGGTCCCGCTCCCCGGGCGCCCGGGTGCCGCGCGGCCCGCGCCACTGCCGTGAGCGCGGGTGGCGCGGCGCCCGGCCGTTCGGTCGTTCAGCCGCCCGGCCCTTCAGCCGACCAGCTTCTCGTAGACCCGCAGCGTGCGTTCGGCGACACCGGTCCAGGAGAACCGCTCCACCACCCGGCGCCGACCGGCCGCGCCGAGCAGCTCGGCCAGGTCCGGGTCGTCGAGCAGCCGGTTGACGGCGGCCGCCAGGGCCCGTGCCAGCTCCTCCGGGTCGGCCGGCTCGCCGGTCCCGTCAGGGCGGGGCCGGTAGCCGACCAGCAGGCCGGTCCCGCCGTCCTCGACCACCTCGGGGATGCCACCGACCGCGGTGGCCACCACGGCCGTCCCGCAGGCCATCGCCTCCAGGTTGACGATGCCCATCGGCTCGTAGAGCGAGGGGCAGACGAAGACCCTGGCGTGGGTGAGCAGTTGGCGCAGGCTGCGACCGTCGAGCATGCCGTCGATCCGCACCACCCCGTCGCGCGCGCGGCTCAGCTCGGTGACCAGGTCGGCCACCTCGGCGGCGATCTCCGGGGTGTCCGGCTGACCGCAGCAGAGCACCAACTGGGCCTCGGGGCGCAGCGCGAAGGCGGCCCGCAGCAGCTGCGGCAGGCCCTTCTGCCGGGTCACCCGGCCCACGAAGAGCACGATCGGGCGCTCCGGGTCGACGCCGAACCTGACCAGCGCGTCGGTGCGCGGATCGGGCCGGTAGGCCTCGGTGTCGATGCCGTTGTGGATCACGTGCACCCGGGAGGGCTCGACCTGCGGATAAGCCGTCAGGATGTCCTCGCGCATCGCCGCCGAGACCGCGATCAGCGCGTCGGCGGTGCCGGCGGCCGAGCGCTCCATCCAGCTGGAGAGCGCGTACCCGCCGCCCAACTGCTCGGCCTTCCAGGGGCGCAGCGGCTCCAGGCTGTGCAGCGTCATCACGTGCGGGATGCCGTGCAGCAGGCCGGCCAGCTGGCCTGCCGCGTTGGCGTACCAGGTGTGGCTGTGCACCAGGTCGGCCCCGGCGCAGTCGGCGGCGATCCGCAGGTCGGCGCCGAGGAAGCGCAGCGCCGCGTTGGCGTCGCCGAGGTCGCTGGGCAGCGGGTAGGCCCGGGTGTCCGGCTCGCTGCGCGGGGCCCCCAGACAGCGGACCTGTACCTGCGCCGACCGCCGCAGCGCCCGGGTGAGTTCGGCCGCGTGGACCCCTGCGCCGCCATAGACCTCCGGCGGATATTCCCTGGTCACGAGGTCGATCCGCATGGCGTGTCCCTTCCGGTGTCGGGCAGCGCGGGGAGGTGGCGGGTCAGCAGCAGCCGTTGCCGATGTCCAGGGTCGGGCTGGCGGCCGGGACGGGCGGCGGGGTCACGGTCGAGCCCGTGTCGGCGAGCGCGTGCGCCGGGGCGAGCAGAAACCCGACAGCCGCGAGCAGACCAGTGGCGAGGAGCGGAACGAGCTTGCGCATGGCGACGTACCTTTCGCTGGGCCGATGGTTTGACAGGCAGAGTCAATCTGAGTTGACCGAAGCTGTCAATCATCAACTTCGGCAATCCACAGGCTCCACGGAGAGTGACCATGCGGCAGCGGGGAACAGGACACGGGGAGGAGCGCGTTGCGGATACCGAGCACCGCCGGCTCGGTAGATAGCCTTGGCGGCCGTCAGTCGGAGGTGTAAAAAATGGAGTCAAATGGGCATCCCCGAGGGACGGCTCGAACAGCTGACCTCCCCGTTGACCGGAGAACCATGGACCAATCACAGAGCGGTACGAATGGCGTCGGGCAGCGGCTGCGCGAGTTGCGGCAGAAGCGTGGTCTGAACCAGCAGGACCTCGCTTCCGCGGATATCTCGGTCAGCTATGTCTCCTTGATCGAAACCGGAAAGCGGGCGCCCTCGGAGACCGTGCTGAAGGCGCTGGCCGCCCGGGTGGGGTGCACCGTCGACTACCTGAAGACCGGGCGGGACGACGCCCGGGTCAAGGAGTTGGAGCTCAAGGTCGCCTTCGGCGACATGGCGATGCGCAACGGATCCAACGGCGAGGCGCTGCAGTCCTACAGCGAGGCGCTCGCGAACGCCCCGCTGCTCGGTGAGCAGATGGTCCGGCGGGCCCGGCTGGGCCAGGCGCTGGCCTTCGAGAAGCTGGGTCGGCTGGAGGCCGCGATCCAGCTCTTCAGCACCCTCCACGAGGACCCGGCCGTCGTGGCGGGGTCGGTGGAGTGGGCACAGGTCGCGGTGGCGCTCTGCCGGGCCTACCGCGAGGCCGGGGACCAGGTGATGAGCGTCGAGGTGGGCGAGCGTGCGCTGCGCACGCTCGACCAGCTCGGACTGGACGTCACCGACGACCACATCCAGATCGGCGCCACCCTGATCAGTTGCTACTACAACCGCGGCGACCTGACGCAGGCCCAGTTGCTGGTCAACCGGCTGACCGCGCTGGCCGAGCAGAACGGCTCCCGGGTGGCCCGCGGCGCGGTGTACTGGACCGCCGCCCTGGTGGCCAACTCGAGCGGCCGGGTCGAGGAGTCGCTCGCCCTCACCGAGCGCGCACTGGCCCTGATGGCGGAGACCGACAACGCCCGCCACGTCAGCCTGCTCAAGATCAACTGTGCTGACTACCTGCTCGACACCGAGTCCGAGGACCTGGACCGCGCCCAGCAGCTGCTCGACGAAGCACAGGAGGCGATGCTGGAGGTGGGCACGGCGGCCGAGCAGGCCAGACTGGAGACGGCCTGGGCCCGGCTGGCACTGCGTCAGGGCGCCCCCGAGGCCGCCGCCGACCGGGCCAGCCGCGCCCTGGGCCTGCTGCGCAACGAGGCCCGCTTCGAGTCCGCCTTCACCCGGGTGGTGCTCGCCCAGGCGCAGTTCGAGCGGGGCGAGGCCAGGGAGGGGGCCGAGACGCTGCGCGCCGTGGAGCGCCAGCTCGGCACCATCCCCGCCAACCGGAACACCGCGATGGTCTGGCGGCTGGTCGGCGACCTCTGGCAGGCCCACGGCTTCACGGCCGAGGCGCTGACCACCTACCAGCGGGCGCTGAGCGGGGTGGGGCTGCGACCGCTGCGGGCATCCAGCAAGGTCGTCGCGCCGCTCTCCTGAGCCGGTGCGCCGGGCCGGGACCGAGCGTCCCGGCCCGGCCCGCCGCTCAGCCCGTCTCGACGGCGGCCGGCACATGGTCGCGCCGGGTGCTCGGCCGGGCCAGGTCGCCGGCTTCGGCGTCGAGGGGCTCCCGCCGAAGCGGGTCGGTCTCGGCCGCGTCCAGCCCGCGCGCGGGGATCACCGGCAGCTCGGGGCCCTGCGGGCAGAGCCACAGGGTGGACAGCGCCGGCAGGGTCAGCCCGACGCTGAACGGCTGACCCTGCCAGGGCACCTCCTCGGCCAGGTAGGGCTCGCGCCGCCCGGCGCCGGCGCCGCCGAACCGCGGCTCGTCGGTGTCCAGCACCGGGTGCCACCACCCGCCCGCCGGCAGGCCGATCCGGTAGCCGGTCCGGACCTCGGGGCACAGGTTGCTGACGCTCGCCAAGGCGCGCCCGGCGGTGTCGCGCCGCAGGTAGGAGTAGACGTTGTCGCGGGCGGCGTCGGCGTCCAGCCAGCGGAAGCCGGCCGGGTCGGAGTCCAGCTGCCAGAGCGGCGGGTAGTCCTGGTAGATCCGGTTGAGCTCGCCGACCAGCCGCTGGACGCCCCGGTGGTCCGCCGCGGCCGGCCAGTCGTCGTCCAGCAGCCACCACTGCGGGCCCTGTTCGTGGTCCCACTCCGCGCCCTGGGCGAACTCCTGTCCCATGAAGAGCAGTTGCTTGCCGGGATGGGACCACATGAAGCCCAGGTAGGCGCGGTGGTTGGCGCGTTGCTGCCACCAGTCGCCGGGCATCTTGGCGACCAGCGCGCCCTTGCCGTGCACGACCTCGTCGTGCGAGATCGGCAGCACGTAGTGCTCGGAGTAGGCGTAGACCATCGAGAACGTCAACTCGTGGTGGTGGTACTGGCGATGGACCGGCTCGCGGGAGAAGTAGCGCAGCGAGTCGTGCATCCAGCCCATGTTCCACTTCAGGCCGAAGCCCAGGCCGCCGGCGCCGTCGCGGCCCGGCGAGTCGGTGGGGCGGGTGACGCCGTCCCAGGCGGTGGACTCCTCGGCGATGGTGACCACGCCGGGGCAGCGGCGGTAGACGGTGGCGTTCATCTCTTGCAGGAAGGCGACCGCGTCCAGGTTCTCCCGGCCGCCGTACTGGTTGGGCGTCCACTGCCCGTCCTGGCGGGAGTAGTCGAGGTAGAGCATCGAGGCCACCGCGTCCACCCGCAGGCCGTCGATGTGGAACTCCTCGCACCAGTAGACCGCGTTGGCGACCAGGAAGTTGCGCACCTCGGTGCGGCCGTAGTCGAACTCCAGGGTGCCCCAGTCGGGGTGCTCGGCGCGGCGCGGGTCGGCGGGCTCGTAGAGCGGCGCGCCGTCGAAGCGGGCCAGCGCGAAGTCGTCCTTGGGGAAGTGCGCCGGCACCCAGTCGACGATGACGCCGATGCCGGCCTGGTGCAGCGCGTCGATCAGGAACTTGAAGTCGTCCGGGGTGCCCAGCCGGGCGGTGGGCGCGTAGAACCCGGAGACCTGGTAACCCCAGGAGCCGCCGAACGGGTGCTCCATCACCGGCAGGAACTCCACGTGCGTGAAGTTCAGCTCCCGCAGGTAGGCCGGCAGCTCCACCGCCAGCTGACGGTAACTCAGACCCGGTCGCCAGGAGCCCGGGTGCAGCTCGTAGACCGACATCGCGGCGTTCAGGTAGGACACCTCGCCCCGGCGGGCCAACCAGCGCGCGTCGCCCCAGGTGTAGTGGGAGGCGTGCACCACCGAGGCGGTGGCCGGCGGCGCCTCGGTGCGCCGGGCCAGCGGGTCGGCCTTCTGCAGCAGCCGCCCGTCGCGGGTGGCGATCTCGTACTTGTACCGGGTGCCCTCGCCCAGACCCGGCACGAAGAGCTCCCAGACCCCGCCGGCGCCCAGTGAGCGCATCGGGAACCCGGTGCCGTCCCAGTAGTTGAAGTCGCCCACCAGGCGGACGCCTTCGGCGTTCGGCGCCCACACCGCGAAGGCGGTGCCGGCCACCCCGTCCACCGTGCGCGGGTGCGAGCCGAGCGCCTGCCAGAGCTGCTCGTGCCGCCCCTCGCGGATCAGGTGCAGGTCCAACTCGCCCACCGTGGGCGCGAACCGGTAGCCGTCGTGCTCCACGCGGTCGTGGTCCCGATAGCCGACCGTCAGCCGGTAGCGGGGCTCCCAGCCGCTGGGCAGCAGGCCGGTGAAGAGGCCGTCGGCGCCGGCGGCCAGCGCCAGCGTGCCGACCTCGGTCTCCAGCAGCACCCGCTCGGCACCCGGGCGCAGCACCCGCACCACCACGCCACCGCGCACCGGATGGGCGCCGAGCACGCTGTGCGGATCGTGGTGGCGGCCGGCCAGCAGCCGCCCGGTCTCCTCGGCGGACGGCCGGGCCGGGGAGAGCTGCAGGACCGGGGGATCCAGTTCGAGTGCGAGGCGGGGTGTCACGGGAGCGGGTCCTTACGTCCGGGGGGCATGGTCCAGGGGGCATGGCCGGGGGGAGATGGGGCGGGGCGGCTGGGCGCGAGCGAGGTGCGGGCCGGAGGGTGCGGGCCGGGTGGGTGCGGGCCGGGGTGCGGGTGACGCGGAGCGGCGGGTGGGCGGCGGTCAGCGGCCGAAGACCAGGCGCTGGATCGCCGCGAGCGGGATGGGCAGCCAGCCGGGCCGGTGCTGGGCCTCGTAGACCGCCTCGTAGACCGCCTTCTCGGCCTCGAAGGCGCGCAGCACCACGGGATGGCAGTTCGGGTCCGTGCCGCCGGCCGCCGCGTAGCCCGCGGTGAAGGCCCGGCGGTTGCGCACCGCCCAGGCGTACGCCCGGCGGGAGCGGCGCAGTTGCTCGGCGGAGGCCTCCGCCGAGGCCTCGGGCGGCACGGGCAGCGTGGCCAGCGCCTGCTGGGCGGCGTAGTCGAAGGAGCGCAGCATGCCCGCCACGTCCTTGAGCACCGGCTGCGGCAGGTGGCGCTCGGCCACTGGGCGGGACGGCTCGCCCTCGAAGTCGATCACCTTCCAGCCGTCCTCGGTGCGCAGCACCTGGCCCAGGTGCAGGTCGCCGTGGATCCGCTGGCCGAGAAGAGTGCCGGTGCGCCCGGCGACCTTCTCGTAGTCCTCGTAGAGGCCGGCCAACCGCCCCTCGTAGGGCTCCAGTTCCGGCACCTGGCGGACCGCGGCACGCAACTCCCGGTGCAGGGCGGCGACCTGCTCGGCCACCGCGTCGCAGTCCAGCACGACCTGCGGGAAGGCCTCGGCCAGGGCGGCGTGCACCTCGGCCACCGCCGCGCCCAGCGTCTTGGCCTCGGCGGTGAAGCCGCCCAGAGCGGGGACGCGGCAGCTGTCGCCGAGGCAGTCGGCGGCCTGCTCGACCGCCAGCTGCCAGCCGTCGCCGCGCGCGGGCAGGAAGTCCTCCAGGATGCCGAGCACCACCGAGTGCTGCGGATCGCCCTCGGTGTGCAGCCAGCCGGCCAGACCCGGGATCCGCCGGCAGCGCACCCGGGTCAGGGCGCGCAGCGCGTCCGTCTCCGGGTGCGGGCCCGGCTCCGGCTGGCGGAAGATCTTGAAGAGCAGCTGGTCGCCGTAGACCACCGTGCTGTTGCTCTGCTCCACCGCCAGCGCCCGGGCCGCCAGGCCGCGCGGCACCGGGCGGGCGCCGGTGAGAGACATCCGCAGTGCGCCGCTCTCGCCGCCATCGCCGCTCTCGCCGCCCTCCCCGGCCGAGGCCCGGGTGGCCGTGCGGTCCAGCAGCCGCTCCATCAACTCGTGGTCCTCGGTGGCCTCGTAGAGCGTCCAGCCGTCCCAGCGGCCACCCTCGGCCCGGCCGATCTCGGCCGCGGCCAGCTCCGCGGGCAGGCTGCGGCGCAGCCCGAGGAGCAGTTGGTAGTGGTGGCGGGTGCCCCCGCCGGTGCCGTGGCGAGCGTCGAGCAGCGAGTGCAGCAGCACCGCTCCCTCGCCGCGCTCACCGCGCTCGCCGGCCGGGTCCAGCACCGAGGCGCTGACCGGGGTCAGGCCGGCCAGGTGCCCCTGCTCGTGGGTGAACCAGCGCCGGGTCACCAGCCAGGGCAGCAGCGCGGGCAGCAGCGGGCGCAGCAGCTCGTCGGCCTGCAGGGCGGGGCCGTGCTCCGCGATCAGGCAGGTGGCGCAGAGGGACTGGGACATCACTGCTCCTGACGGATCGTCAGAATGTGCGCGGGTGAGGCCTGCGGGTCCAGCCGGACGTAGTTGCGCCGCCCCCAGGCGTGGTCGCCGCCGCCGAGTTCGCAGTGCACGTCGAGCCCGCCCGGCCGCTCGGCGAGGAGCTCCTCGGGCAGCGTGACGGTCGCCTCCTGGACCTGGCGCGGGTCCAGGTTGACCACGACGATCACCTGGTCCGCACCGGTCCGCTTGGTGTAGGCGATGACCTGCTCGTTGTCGGTGGGCAGGAAGGTGAGGTTGCGCAGCTCCCGCAGGGCGGGGTGCTCGCGGCGCAGCCGGTTGAGGGTGGTGAGCAGTGGCGCCAGGGTGTCGGTGCGGCTCCAGTCGCGCGGGCGCAGCTGGTACTTCTCCGAACTCGCGTACTCCTCGCCGTCCGGCGCGAGCGGGGTCGACTCGGCCAACTCGTAGCCGGCGTAGATGCCGTAGCTGGGCGAGAGGGTGGCGGCCAGCACCGCGCGCAGCGCGAAGGCGGCCGGCCCCTGGTGCTGCAGGTGGCGGGGCAGGATGTCCGGGGTGCTGGCGAAGAAGTTGGGGCGCAGGAAGGCGCCGGTCTCCTCGGTCAGCTCGGTCAGGTACTCGGTCAGCTCGGCCTTGCCGGTGCGCCAGGTGAAGTAGGTGTAGGACTGCTGGAAGCCGATCTTCGCCAGCGTGCGCAGCATGGCGGGGCGGGTGAAGGCCTCGGCCAGGAAGATCACGTCGGGGTCGGTCCGGTTGATCTCGCCGATCACCTTCTCCCAGAAGTGCACGGGCTTGGTGTGCGGGTTGTCGACGCGGAAGATCCGCACCCCGTGGCCCATCCAGTGGCGCAGCAGCCGCAGCGTCTCGATCACCAGGCCCTCGAAGTCCTGGTCGAAGTTGATCGGGTAGATGTCCTGGTACTTCTTCGGCGGGTTCTCGGCGTAGGCGATGGTCCCGTCGATCCGGTGGCTGAACCACTCCGGGTGCTTGTTGACCCAGGGGTGGTCGGGCGAGGCCTGCAACGCGAAGTCCAGCGCGATCTCCAGGCCCAGCCGCCCCGCCTGGGCCACGAAGGCGTCGAAGTCGGCCAGCGTGCCGAGGTCGGGGTGGACCGCGTCGTGGCCGCCCTCCGGCGAGCCGATCGCCCACGGCGAGCCGACGTCGTCCGGGCCCGCGGTGAGCGTGTTGTCGGGCCCCTTGCGGAAGGAACGGCCGATCGGGTGGATCGGCGGCAGGTAGAGCACGTCGAAGCCCATCGCGGCGATCGCCGGCAGGCGCTTCGCGGCGGTGCGGAAGGTGCCCGAGCGCGGGGGCGTCAGGGTGGCGCCCTCCGAGCGCGGGAAGAACTCGTACCAGGAGCCGTACAGTGCCCGCTCCCGCTCCACCTGGAGCGGCAGCGCGGCGGAGGAGGTGACCAGCTCACGCAGCGGGTAGCGGCTGAGCACCCGCTCCACCTCCGGCAGCAGCGCGGCCGCCAGCCGGGCCAGCGGGGCCCGGGCGGTGTCGCGCAGCGCGGCGGCGGCACCCAGCACCGCGATCCGCCCGCCCGCGCCCGGCACCCCGGCGGCCACCCGCTCCAGCAGCAGCGCACCCTCCTCCAGGGTCAGTTCGACGTCCTGGCCGGCCGGCACCTTGATCTCCGCCCGGTCCAGCCAACTGCTCACCGGGTCGCTCCAGGCCTCCACGGTGTAGGTCCAGCGGCCGACCGCGTCGGCGCGGACCTCGGCGCCCCAGCGGTCGGTGCCGGGCGCCAGCTCGCGCATCGGGATCCAGGGGCCCGGCCTGCCGTCCGGGCCGCGCAGCTCGACGTTGGCGCCGAGCTTGCCATGGCCCTCGCGGAAGACGGTCGCGCTGATCAGCACGCTCTCGCCGACCACCGCCTTGGCGGGACGGCGGCCGTCCTCCACCACCGGGGCCGGGTCGAGCACGGGGATACGGCCCACCAGCGGGGCGAGGACCGCCCCGGCGGTCGGACCCGGGCGATGGGCGCCCTCGGTTCGGGTGACCAGGTCGGTCATGTCCAGCTCCCCCTGTCGGGCGTCAGGAGAGCCCGGCGTGGCGCCGGCCGCTCCGCTTGGCGAGCTCCTCGATGATGGTGCGGGCGAAGACGTGGCAGTGGTTGCCGGTGCGGGCGGTGACCAGGTCCTCGTCGACCACCACGTCCTCGTCGACGTAGATGCCGCCCATGTTGTTCAGGTCGCCGAGCAGGTTGTTGTGCACCACCGCGCGGCGGCCGCGGATCACCTGCGGGATCGGGGCGGCCAGCCACATGCCGTGGCAGATGATCCCCTTGACGATGGCCGGGTCCGCGAAGGCCCGGCGCAGCAGGGTGGCGGCCGGCGGCAGCTGGTCGACCCGCTCGGTGTAGCGCAGCCGGTCGGCGACGATGCCCGAGGGGACGATCACCGCGGCGTACTCCTTGAGCGCGTACTCGTCCAGGTCCTCGAAGGACTCGGCCACCTCGAAGGGCATCCGGTGCTCGTGACCGCGGAAGACGATCCGCTCGTTGCCCCAGAGCCGGGTCAGGAAGTGCGCCTCGGCGCCCTCCTCGGCGAACCTGCGCTGGTAGTAGAGGATCTCCGGTTCGTAGAAGTCGCTCTCCATAAGGACCGCGATCTTCTGGCCGTTCAGCAGCGCCACGGCGCTCTCCCTTCCTGGCTCCGGTCCTGGCCGCGGGCGGTCAGCGGCCGATGACGAGGTCGATCAGGAACGGGCCGGGGTGGGCCAGCGCCTCGGTGATGGCGGGCGCCACCTGCTCGGGCTTCTCCACCCGCAGCGCGCGCACCCGCAGCGACTCGGCGAGCTTGACGAAGTCGATCGCCGGGTCGGACAGGTCGAACGGCTCGGGGAAGGCGTGCTCGTCGACGTGCTGGGTGCGCCAGTACTCCTCGATGTTCAGGTCGAGCAGCCGGTAGCGGCCGTTGTTGCAGATCACGAACTTGGCGGCGATGTCGTAGCGGGCGGCGGTCCACAGCCCCTGGACGGTGTACATGCTGCCGCCGTCGCCGGTGAAGCCGACCACGGTGCGCTCGGGGTGGGCCAGCTTCGCGCCGATCGCACCGGGGATGCCGACGCCCAGCGAACCGCCGCGGGTCTGGTGCCAGTGGCCCGGCCGGTTGACCGGCAGGTGGCGGAAGAGGCCCGGCGAGGAGGTCAGCGCCTCGTCGAAGAGGACGGCGTCGGCGGGCAGCTGCTTGGCCAGTTCGAAGCCGAAGTAGGCCGCGCTGAGCGGCTCCTGGGCCGCGGCCGCACCCTCGGCCAGGGCCGCGGCCTGGTCCTCGGCCCGCTGCCGCTCGGCCCGGGCCAGCCGGCCCTGGGCCTCGGCCCGGCGCTCGCCGGTCAGCTTGCCGCGCAGCGCCTCGGTGAGCCTGGGCAGGGTGGCCTTGGGGTCGGCCAGCAGGCCGAGGTCGACCGGGAAGTTCTTGGCGATCGCGCCGCTGTCCAGGTCCAGGTGGACCACCTTGGCGCCGGGCGCGAAGACCCCATCCAGCAGCGGGTAGACCTCGGGCAGCGCGTAGGTCCCGACGATCAGCACGCCGTCGGCGGCGCCGATCACCTTGGCGCTGACCTCGCCGAACATGTGGCCCAACTGCCCACCGTAGAGCGGGTGTTCGACGGAGAGGTTGACCTCGGCCCAGTCCGCGCCCCAGACCTGGGCGCCCCAGGTCTCCGCGAACTCGGCCAACTCGGGCTGGGCGCCGGAGAAGTGGACGCCGTCGCCGGCGATCACCAGCGGGTGGCGGGCGCCGGCCAGCAGCGCGGCGGCCTGCTCGACGCCGGCACTGTCCGGGACGCTGGTGGTGGTCAGGTAGGAGGTGGGGACCACCTCCTCGGTGGTCTCGGCGTCCATCACATCGGCCGGCAGCACCACCAGGACCGGGCCGTAGGGCGGGGTGGCGGCCACCTTGAAGGCCCGGCGCAGCACCCGCAGGGTGGAGTTGGGATCCACCACCCGGGTGGCCCACTTGGTCACCGGCTTGGCCATCCCGACCAGGTCGGCGGCCATCTGGGCGTCCATGCTGTCGTAGGCCAGGCCGGACTCGCCGACCACCACGACCAGCGGGGCGTGGCCGCGCATCGCCTGGTAGAGCATGCCGATCCCGTTGCCCAGGCCCACCCCGGAGTGGAGCTGGAGCAGGGTGGGCCTGCGGGTGGCCCGCGCGTAGCCGTCGGCGATGCCGACCACCACCGCCTCCTGCAGCGCCAGCACGTACTGCAGGTCGGGGAAGCCGCGCAGCTCGTCCAGGAAGCCCTGTTCGACGGTGCCGGGGTTGCCGAACATGTACTGCACACCGTCGGCTGTGAACTGTTCTAGCATGGCCACCCGGGCCGGCCTGCTGGTCATCGTCCTGCCTCATCTCTGCTTGGGTGCGCGCGGGTTGGGCGGGCGGCCGCGCGGTGCGCGCCGGATGCGGCCGCCCGCCGAGGGACTGCTGCCTCGGGGTGCCGGCTCAGGCCTGGTACAGGTCCGGCTGGAAGCCCCACTGACGCAGCCCCTGCTCCAGGACCTCGACCACCTTCTGGCCGGTGAGGTAGGAATCGGGGGTGGAACGCCCGGTGATGAAGGGGTAGTCGACGATCACCGAGGTCACGTGGCCGAAGTTGCCGTGGTAGGCGCCGCGCGGCGCGGTGGCGTCCCGCAGGATGTACTCGAGCGGGTAGGACGGCGGGCCGATCTGGAAGTCGGTGCCGACGAAGCCGGTGCCGTCCTTGTAGTCGTACTCGATGCAGTGGCCGGTGACGTGCTTGTTGCGGATGATGCTGATCCGGTCGTCCTGCTCACGGGCGAAGGCCAGGCAGGCCACCCCGTAGCACTCGGCCGCGATCGGCAGGTCGAGGTGGTAGAAGGCCAGGATCAGGTCGTGCACCCGCCAGTTGTTGGCCAGGTCGACGATCGGGCCGCTGCCGCCGACGATCAGCAGCGCGTCGTAGCGCTCGGCGATCTGCTCCTGCACGTGCTGGCGGCGGGTGTGGTAGCCCTCCCAGGCCCGCAGGAAGTCGGAGCGGCTGCGGTAGGGCCGGTCGGGCAGCCAGGAGGAGAGGTCCAGCGGGTTGTCCAGCCGGTCCGAGGCCTCGACCGCCTTGACCTTCTCGGCCATCTCGGTGCTGGTGACCGAGCGGCCCAGCGGCGGGTCGATGAACTCCGGGTCGTAGCTCGGCGGCAACGCCACCGCGCGCTTGCCGGTCGGGGTCGCGAAGGTGACCTCGTAGCCGGCCTTGTCGAAGGTCTCCAGCGGACCGATCAGCTCTTCTCCCCAGTACCCGTACTCCGAGAGCACGACGAGGATGCGCTTCTTCGCCATCAGAGATGGTCTCCTTAGGTCACGGACAGGGGCGGTCCGTTCAGGTGTACCAGTGGGTCCGATGAGCCAGACAGGCTCGTTTTACAGAGACTTGACCGGTCGTCATCTCACTGCCCGTACTGTGCCGAGTGCCTGAACGGCCGCTAACCCTCAATGAACGCAATAGCGTTGACTTCTGCGCGGGCTTCTCACTTGACCCGATATGACTGCGATAGTGACCTCGGCTGTGATGGCGGGTCCTGACAGCGATCCCGAGTACCCGGCAGCCGTTCGACGGGAGGACCGATGGAGAGTCCGACAGCGGTGATCGGCGGGACCGGCCGGCTGGGCCGGCTGATCACCCGCAGGCTGCTCGAACAGGGCGGCCCTGTCCGGGTCGTGGGCCGCAGCGCCGGGTCCGCCAGGAGCGCGGCCCCTGCGGCCGGGGCGGGGCTTTCGTACCTGCGGGGCGACGTCCGCGAGATCGAGTCGCTGGTCGCCCCGCTGGCCGGCTGCTCGGCGGTGGTCTACAGCGTGGAGCCCGGCACCGCCGACGCGGGGCCCGACAGCCCGCGCGCCACCATGTACCAGGGCGTGCTCAACCTGCTGGGCGCGCTCGGCACCGCCCGCCCGCACGTGGTGCTGATCAGCCAGATCTACGTGACCCGCAGGGGCCACTCGATGAACGCCTACGGCCGGCTGCTGGACTGGCGGCTGGCCGGCGAGGACGCGCTGCGCGCCGCCGACCTGCCGCACACCGTGATCCGCCCCAGCTGGCTGACCGACCACCGGGCGGCCGGCGGCCGGATCCGGCTGGAGCAGGGCGACCTGGGCGACGGCAAGATCAGCCGGGCCGACGTGGCCGAGGCCGCAGTCCAGGCGCTGCACCTGCCCGAGGGCGCCCGGACCACCTTCGAGATGTACAACGAGCCGGGCCCGGCCGATCCCGACTGGCCGCTGCTGCTCGGCGCCCTGCGGCGCGACGAGCCCGCGGCGGTGGCCCGGTGAGCGCCGGACAGCCGCTGCCGCTGCGCCAGCTCTCCGCCTGCCTCTCGGTGGCGGACCTGGACGCCTGCGCCACCTGGTACCACGAGGTGCTCGGCTTCACCCCGATCCGCGGCCTGGCGCTGCCGCAGTTCGACGCCGAGGTGGTCTACCTGGGCAACGGCACCCAGGTGCTGGAGCTCATGCGGGTGGCAGACGGCATCGAGCTGCGCCGCCCGCTGCCGCCGAACCACGGCGCGCTGCACGGGGTGTCCCAACTCGCCTTCTACGTGGCTGACCTGGCCGAGACCACCGAAGAGCTCAAGGCCCGCGGCGCCGAGTTGGTCACCGAGGTGGCCGACGTCCCCGCGCTCGGCGTCAAGGCGCTCTTCGTGCGGGACCCGGAGGGCCACTACCTGGAGTTCATCCAGGCCGACTGGCTCTGAGCATCGTTCGACCGGCTCTGCCCATTACCTCGAAAAGGAGCACCGAGATGACCGAATCCCCGCAGAGTGCCGCCACCCGCGCGGTGGCCGAGCGCTGGTTCACCGCCCTGACCGGCGGCGACTTCGCCACCGCGCTGGACTGCCTGGCCGACGACGTGGAGTGGATCAACTACGCCCCGGTCCCCGGCTACAACGACGACATGGCGTGGATCGGCACCGTGCACGACAAGCAGGGCGTGCTGGACAGCCTGGGCGTCTTCACCGGCGTCTGCGAGGTGGGCAAGGAGGAACTGGTCAAGATCGCGGTCGACGGCGAGAACGCCGTCGGCGTGATCCACGAGGAGTCGGTGGTCAAGGCGACCGGGCTGCCGTTCGAGATCGAGTTCATCCAGTGGCTGACCGTGCGCGAGGGCAAGGTCGTGCGCTGGAAGTCCTACACCGACCCCTCCGAGATCATCCGGGCGATCCGCGGCGACGACGACCCGCGCAGCCGGCACACCAGCCGCCCGCTGCTGGACGCCGTGCAGGCCAAGGACACCGCGCTGGTCACCCTGCTGCTCGCCCAGGGGGCCGACCCCAACACCCGCGACGAGGACACCGGCCTGACCGCGCTGCTGAGCGCGGCGGGCCAGGCGGACCCGGCCACCGTGCGGGTGCTGCTCTCGGCCGGGGCCGATCCGCTCACCGCGGACAGCCGGGCCGGCGCCACCGCGCTGCACAAGGCCTGCCAGGGCGGCAGCCTGGAGGTCGCCAAGGCGCTGGTCGAGGCCGGGGCCTTCGTGGACGCGGTGGCCCCGACCACCGGCCACACCCCGCTGATGGACGCGCTCTGGTACAAGTACCCGGACCTGGTGGAGTACCTGCTGGCCCAGGGCGCGGGGCTGGAGGTCTTCACCCACTACGGCTTCTCGCTCAAGCAGCACTTCGAGTACGAGCTGAACGTCAACACCCGGGGCAAGGACCTGCTGCTCCGCGCCGAGCAGCACCTCAACGACCGGCGGGCCGCCGACGGCGCCGCCGTCGAGGCGCAGCGGCTGATGGCGGCCGTGGCGGCCGGTGACACCGAGCGGGTGCCGGCCCTGCTGGCGGCCGGCGCGGCGGTCGACGCGGTCTTCCCCCGGCTGAACGGCTTCAACGACGGCCACATCCCGCTGCACGTGGCCGCCCGCGACGGACACACCGAGATCGTCCGGCTGCTGCTGGAGGCCGGCTCCGACGTCAACGCGGTGGAGCCCTGCTTCGGTGCCTCCCCGCTGCACAAGGCGGTCTACAACGGGCACGCGGAGATCACCGCGCTGCTGGTCGCCCGCCCGGGCATCAACCTGGACTTCCAGGGCGCCACCAACGGCTACACCCCGCTGCACGACGCCATCTGGCACGGCTACGAGGAGTGCGTGCGGATCCTGCTGGACGCCGGCGCCCGCACCGACCTGGTCGGCCACGACGGCAAGACCCCGCTGGACCTGGCCGCCGAGGTGTTCGGCGCCGAGCACGAGCTGACCCGCCGCCTGAACGTCACCGCGCAGTAGCCCATCCCGAGGTTCTCACGCACCGTCAGACGAGGAGAGCGCCATGCTGTTCTACGTTCAGATGAAGTGGAAGCACGAAGGCAGACTCACCCTGGACGAGCTCTGGGAGGTCGAGCAGGAGGAGGCGGAGCACGCCGTCGAAACCCTCAACTCGGGTTTCTGCGTCGGGATCTGGAAGGTGGCGGCGCAGAAGCGGGTGATCGCCATCATCGAGTCGCCGGACGCCGAGGAGCTGGACCGCACGGCGCTGGGCCGGCTGCCGATGCGCGAGTACCTGGAGTTCGAGCAGGTCTGGCCGCTGCGCGACTACCTGGGCTTCGCCGAGGACGTCAAGAAGCGCTACCAGGTCTGACGCACCGTCATCCGACCCGCACCACGAGGAGTTACGATGATCCATCAGCTGATCTTCGCCCACCCCAGGCCCGGCATGACCGAGCAGGAGTTCCAGCGCTACTGGCTGGAGGTGCACGCGCCGAACTTCGCCTCGAAGATCCCGCAGATCCGCAAGTACGCGGTGGACACCCGGATCCCGCTCGGCCCCGAGCCGGCCGACCCGCTCTGGAGCGGCATCGCCGAGATCTGGCTGGAGAACGACGAGGAGCAGGTCGCCTCGCTGCAGACCCCCGAGTTCCTCCAGGGCGCCCGGCTGGACGAGCCCAAGTGGGCCGCCTTCTGGCGCACCGTGGTGCTGGACACCGACGCCCACGTGGTGCTGCCCGGCCCCGGCCCGGCGCACTCGCACCCGGTCAAGCTGGTGCTGCTGGTCAAGCGGACCAACGGCAGCACCGTCGAGCAGTTCCGCGGCCGCTCGCTGGAGCAGCACGCCAAGCTCGCCCTGGAGCTGCCCGGCCTGGTCCGGTACAGCCAGAACTTCACCCGGGACGGCTGGTACGGCCTGGGCGAGACCCTGCTGGACGGCGCCTACCTGTTCAACTTCGAGACCGAGGACGCGCTCCGCGCGGCCTACGAGTCCCCCGAGTTCGCCGCCCTGCTGGCCGACCTGGAGCAGTTCGTCGAGCCGCGCTACATCCACCAGATCGCCGCCGTCGAACACTGGTTCATCGGCACCGAGTGAGTTCCTCCTGATACACACATATCCCTGGCAGTGGTCGGCCCGGGGCAGCGCGCCGGCTGCCCCGGGCCGCCGCCGTACCCCTGGGAGGTCAAGCGCCATGAATCCGATCCGCCATCACCACCACGACCAGCAGCGCGAAGCGGCCCCCGAGCCGATGGAGATCAGCACCGGACGACTGGAGGCGTTCAGCGACGGCGTGTTCGCGATCGCGATCACGCTGCTCGTGCTGGACTTCCAACTGCCTTCCGGGAACGGCCCGCTGCTGGACCGACTGGCCCACGAGTGGCCGGCGCTCGGCGCCTACGTGGTCAGTTTCCTGATCATCGGCGTGGTCTGGATGAACCATCACACGATGCTGCACTACATCCGCCGGGTCGACCGGGTGCTGCTGCTCTTCAACCTGGTGCTGCTGATGAACGTCTCGTTCATCCCGTTCCCCACCCACGTGCTGGCCAACGCGCTGAGCAGCGGGCACGGCGAGCGCACCGCCGCGGTCTTCTACGGACTGACCCTGACGCTGGGCGGCATACCGTTCAACGCCGTCTGGATCTACGCCTCGGCCGGGCACCGGCACCTCGGCAAGCACATCACCCCGGCACAGGCCCTCGTGCTGCGCAAGCACTTCATCATGGGGCCGTTCATGTACCTGGCGGCCACCCTGGTCGGGCTGATCAGCGCGGTGGCCAGCATGACCATCTTCGGGGTGTTGCTGCTCTTCTACATGATCGAGGTGCTGGGCACCTCCTCGAGCGCGTCCCACCCGCACGAGGAGCAGCCCCGCTCGCCGGTCCAGTTGCTGACCGCGGTGGCCGAGCCACCGCCGGCCGACGCGGCCGGGTCCGCGCCCGCCCCGGCGCCCGAGCCGGCGGCGCAGCCGACCCCGCGCCCCGTACCGCGGCAGCCGGAGCAGCCGCCCGCGGACCAGCCGGTGTGCGAGCACTGCGGCCACCCCAGGGACGAGGAGGCCGAGCCGGCGCCGGCGCACTGAGTCGCCGGCACGCCGAGTACGCCCGGCACGCCGAAGGCCGGTGCCGCCCCAGCGGGTGGCACCGGCCCTCGGCGCGGGCGCCTGCCTTCACGGCCTCGCCCTCACTCCACGGCCCGCTCCTCCTCCAGCACGTCGTCCAGCACGTCGTCCAGCTCGTCCTCGCCCAGCTCGCGCAGCGCGTGGTAGCCGAGCGCGGCCGAGGCCAGCGTCACGTGGTGGTGCCAGCCCCGGAAGGAGCGGCCCTCGAAGTCGCCGAGCCCGAACTGCTGCAACCGCTCGCAGCCGTAGCTGGACTTGTGCCGCAGCTCGGCCAGCGCGACGGTCTCGGCCAACCGGCTCGCGGGCAGGTTGGTCACCCAGTAGGTGCGCGGCTGCGGGCGGCCGAAGGGCCATTCGACCACCAGGTGGCGGGCCCCGCGGGCCCCCGGGCCGTGCAGCTTGGGGTGGTGCCCGGCCGGCAGCCGCCCCACCATGAACTGCGAGTGCCGGGCCCGGTTCTCCGGGCGGTCCTGCCAGGAGAGCACCGCGCGCTCGCCGTGCTCGCCCAGGTCCCTGGCCAGGTCGGCGGCGGGCCTGCGGTGGGTGCCGGCGTGCCCGGCCAACCGGCGTACCGGCAGCTGGGCACTGGGCGCGATCTCGACCAGGTAGCCCAGACCGCGCTCCTCCAGGCCCAGCAGCAGCGGCTCGACCTCGTGCTCGAAGGACCAGTCGGCCAGGATGGGCGCGATCGGCACGTCCCACTCGTGCAGGATCTCGTCCACCGACTCCAGCACGTAGCTCCAGCGCGGGCGGTGGCGCTCGTCCTCGGGGATGTGCGCCTGACCGCGCAGCTCGTGGTCGCGGTCCCAGTGCCTGGGCAGCATCAGGTGCCAGTTCACCGGCAGGCTGCCGCCCTTGTGCACCACCGAGGCCGCCAGGGCCAGCTGGCAGTTCATCATCCGCCCCTCGGAGGCGACGAACTGCCGCCCCACGCCGGCGGAGCGGTCTCCGTTCTTGGGGAAGACCACCTCGTCGAACGCCCAGGCCTCCGGCGCCGTCAGCGAGCAGATCCGCTCCGCGAGATGGCGTCTGACGCTCTCGAAGGACCAGGTGCTCTGGTTGACGAACTGCTGGATCGGTTGGACCGCGCGACGCCCGAGCACGTGCTCGGAGATGTTTGCGGGAGTCTTGCGGCCGCTCGCGTGCAACAGGCCGCGCAGGTAGACCTCACCCCAACGCCGCTGGTCGGAGCGGGCGAAGGGGGCGAACAACCCTTGGCAGAACTCGGAGATTTCGTCCTGCCGCTCCCCCGCGAACGTTTCGCGGCGGTGCGAAATCGTGGACACAGCGCGCTCCTTCGGTGGATTCATGACGGCCCGGCCGCCAAATGGCCCTGTCCTTCTCCGCTACGGGGGGGCGTTGGAGAAGGACAGGGGTCGGTCTGCTGCCCGTCAGTCGTCGCTGCTGCCCCGTGCGTCGAGCAGGAAGGCGTCCGTGGCGACCAGCGCCTGGGAGACCTCCGGCAGCGCGCAGCCGACGATCACGAAGTCGACGTCCATGCCGATCTTCGTGCGCTGGAAGAGGAGTTCGTTGATCGCCGGGCGGGCCATCTCGGTGACCTCGCCGAGGTGGAACTCCACCCGGCGCGGGTTCACCGACAGGGCCTCGTTCAGGCCCCGGCGGAACTTCTCCAGCTCCTCGCGGTCGACGATGCCGGCCAGCTTGATGTGGGCGGTCTTGCCGTCGAACTCACTGGATATGCGCAGCCGCATCTCCACCGGTTCGACCTCGACCCGCACCTTCAGGGGGGTGTCACTGGCCGGCAGGTTGACGGTCAGTCCCTTGGGGTCGAAGTCCTGGTAGAGCTGGTCGTCGATCCAGACCTTGTCGATCTGGATCGAGCCGGCCGGCAGCAGGTCCGGCGCCACCCGCAGCACCCGGTCGGGGAACGAGGCGGGCAGCGGGCGGAAGTGCAGGGTCAGCGGCGAGGAGGTGAGCAGCAGCCCGGTGTAGGTGGCGGCCAGGTAGCACAGCTCCAGCGCGTGGTAACCGGCCATCGAGTGGCTGCCCTTGAGCCGCTCGGTGCCGATCAGGTACGGGATGCCGTTGGCCAGCACGTTGAAGTAGACGCCGCCGTCGTCGTAGTCGAGGAAGAAGGCGTTGTAGAACGCCGCCGCCTCGCGGGCCAGCCGCCGGTGCTCCGGGTCGCCCGAGACGCCGGCCAGGATCAGGTAGGCCAGGATCGACTGCTCCTGCTGCCACCAGGCCTTGCGGTCGTGCCAGACCAGCCGGTGGCCCCCGGTGGCCGGGTCCTCCTGCCGCTCCACCACGTCGTACCAGCCGCCGCGCTGCTGGTCGCTGCCGACCGCCGGCATGATCTCGGCGATCCGCTCGGCCAGTTGCGCGTACTCCGGCTTGTCGGCCAGCGCCCGGATCCGGGTCAGGTTCCAGGCGATCTTCAGGTTGTGGCCGACCACAGCGCGGTCCTGCTGCCAGCCCCAGGTGCGGTCCGGGCTCCAGTCGGCGTGGAAGCGCTCCTGCACGAACGGGCTGTTGGGCTCGTCCGGGAAGTGCTCGGCGATGGTGTCCGCGGTCTCCTCCAGGAGCTTCGCGAAGTCCTTGCGCCCGGTGGCCAGGTAGGCGTTGATCAGGTACGCGGGGGCGTGGTCGCCCACCGAGTTCCAGTTCTTGCGCGAGCGGTTGCGGCCCAGCGCGTCGGCCCGCGGGTCCATGGTGATCGGGTCGAGGTGGGAGAAGAACCCGCCCCGCTCCTGGTCGCGGAAGTACTTGTCGAAGAGCCGCACCGTGTGGTCGATGTCGGAGAGGATCTGCGGGTCGCCGGTGATCCGGTAGGTCTGGGTCGGCCCGGCCAGCGCGTAGATCTGCTCGTACATCGGGATCGCGTCGTAGTCGTCGCCGAACTCCGAGGCGAAGACCTTGCGCTGGCCGTTCCTGGTGATGTCGATGCCGTGGTACCAGTAGACGACGTTCTCCCGCTCGTCCACGACCCGCATGTGCTCGCGCAGGTACTCGGTGCCCGACTCGGCGGCCTGCAGGAACCGCTCCTCGCCGGTGAGCATGAAGGCGGTGGCCAGGCCGTAGACCAGCCGGGAGATGGTGTCGGTCTCCTGGCGCACGTCGCTGTCCGCGCTCTCCACCACGTGGGTGCCGTGCAGGGTCAGCTTGGTGCGGAAGTTGCGCCAGTCGTAGACCCCGTCGGGGAAGTGCCCGCGCAGGTAGAAGTCGGCGATCTCGGCGGCCTGCCGCACCCACCAGGACGGGTGCTCGAAGACGTAGGCGCCGCGGCTCTCCTCGGGGAAGGTGAGCTGGCGGGCCTCGATCCGCTGCCCGCCCTCCCACTGGTAGAAGATGCCGTAGACGAAGACGTACCGGCCCTCGGCCAGCATGTCCCGGGTGGCGCCCGTGGTGTCCTTGGGCGGCTCGCCCAGGTTGCGCACGATCTGCGAGTTCAGCGCCTCGTCCAGGTGGATGGTCACCTCGCGGCCGTCCGAGGTGCGCAGCCCGAAGCGCTCCCGGGTCGGCTCGTAGGTGGTGACGTACCCGGCGATGCTGTCCGAGTAGGTGTGCCTGGTGTCTGGAGCGCTCATCGGGTGGTACCTCCGTCGTCGGGCAGCGTGGTCAGCACGACCACGCTGCGGCCATGGGCGTGGAGGGTGTGGCCGGACAGCGGCAGCGGGGCCTGAAGCGGGCGGATGGACTCGCCCGGCCCGCGCGCCGTGTCAACGGCCAGCGCCCAGTGGTGGCCCGGGACATGGGGCAGTTCACAGTCCAGGCCGAGGTGGTACATGTTCATCACGATGTGCAGGTCGGGCTCGCCTTCGAAGCCGGCCAGGGTGTACGAGAGCACCCGGGCCTGGGCGTCCTCCCAGCCGGGCTGCTCCAGTTGGCAGCCGTGCCAGGTGACCTCGGGCAGGTCGCGCTCGTTGCGCCGGTCGTCGAAGAACCGCGGCTGGCGCAGCGCCGTGTAGTGCTTGCGCAGCGCGATCATGCCGCGGAAGAACTCCCGGACCTCGGTCTCCTTCTCCGCCTGCTCCCAGTCCAGCCAGGAGATCTGGTTGTCCTGGCAGTAGGCGTTGTTGTTGCCGCCCTGGCTGTTGCGGAACTCGTCGCCCGCCAGGATCATCGGCACGCCCCGGGAGAGCAGCAGGATCGCGGCCATGTTCTTGATCTGCTGCACCCGCAGCCGCTCCACCTCGGCGGCGTCGCTGGGGCCCTCGACCCCGCAGTTCCAGCTGTAGTTCTCGTGGCTGCCGTCGGCGCCGGCCTCACCGTTGGCCAGGTTGTGCTTGCCGTTGTAGCTGACCAGGTCGTTGAGCGTGAAGCCGTCGTGGCAGGTGATGAAGTTGACGCTGTTGGTGGGCAGTTCGCCCTGCCGGCTGAAGAGGTCGCGGGAGCCGCCGACCCGGGTGGCCACGGTGCCCACCAGACCGGCGTCGCCGCGCACGAAGCGCCGCACGTCGTCACGGAACGGCCCGTTCCACTGTGCCCAGCGCTTCCCGGGGAAGCGGCCGACCTGGTAGAGGCCGCCGCCGTCCCAGGGCTCGGCGATGATCTTCGTCTCGGAGAGGATCCCGGACAGCTCGATGCCCCAGAGCACCGGCGGGGTCTCCATCTCGTAGCCCTCGGCGCCGCGCGAGAGCTCCGAGGCGAGGTCGAAGCGGAAGCCGTCCACGTGGTGCTCGGTGACCCAGTACTCCAGGCACTCGATGATGAACTTGGCGACCGCCGGGTGGTTGGCGTTGATCGCGTTGCCGCAGCCGGTGAAGTCCATGTAGTGCCGGCGGTCCTGGGACCACAGGTGGTAGTAGACCTCGTTGGCCTGGCCGCGGAAGCTGATCGTCGGGCCGTGCTCGTTGCCCTCCGAGGTGTGGTTGAAGACCACGTCGAGGATGACCTCGATGCCGGCCTGGTGCAGCGCCTTGACCATGTCGCGGAACTCTTGGATGTGCTTGCAGCCGCACGGGTCGGAGCAGTAGTCGCTGTGCGGGGCGAAGAAGCCGAAGGGGTCGTAGCCCCAGTAGTTGCGCAGCGGCGTGCCGTCCGGGCCGCTGCGCAGCACCTGGCGCTCGTCGAAGTCGAAGACCGGCAGCAGCTCGACCGCGGTGATCCCGAGCTCCTTGAGGTACGGGATCTTCTCCACCACGCCGCTGAAGGTGCCGGGGTGGGCGACCTGGGCGGTCGGCGAGGAGGTCAGGCCGCCGACGTGCATCTCGTAGATCACCGAGTCCGCCAGCGGGGTGCGCAGCGGCTCGTCGCCCTCCCAGTCGTAACCGTCCAGGTCGACGACCATGGAGCGCATCGACTGCGCGCAGTTGTCCTCCGGTCCCACCGCGTGGACCCGGTCCCAGAGCGTATTGATATTCGCCCGGGAGTACGGGTCGAGCAGCACCTTGCGGTGATTGAAGCGGGTACCGGAGTCCTTGGTGTGGTGCGGGCCGTCCATCCGGTAGGCATAAACCTGACCCGGACCGACGTCGCTGACATGGCAGTGCCAGAAGTGGTAGCTGTGGTGCCGCTCGTGGTCGAAGGTGATCACCCGAGCCGGCTCCAGTGCGTCGAAGCTGTCGAAGAGCAGCAGGTCCACCTGAGTGGCTCGCTCGGAGAAGACCGAGAAGTTCACCCCGGTGGAGTCCACGGTGGCGCCCAGCGGCTGCGGGCGTCCCGCAGTCACCTCTGCCCGCGTGAGTGTTTCGACCGGGACTTCGGTCGTCACTATCTGACTCATGGTCATATCCGCAGTCAACTCCCTACCCATGATGCACCCGGAACTGTGGATTCCGACCGGTTGTCCCCCGAACGGAGGACATCCCCCGGTCGCACTCTCCGCCACCGCCAACGCGCGCACGGGTGCGGGCGGAGAACGGCGGGCCCGGCATCGCGCCCCGGGCCCGCCTGTTGCTCAGGCGACCGGTGTCCGGTCCCAGACGAGCGAGCCGAACGCCTCGCTCCAGGACTGGAACGGCACACCGGGTTCGTTGAAGATCTCGAAGGTCACGCCGCGGGCGGCCGGGGTGTACAGCGCCTGCACGCAGGCCTCGGCCACGTCGACCCTGGCCACCTGGCCGGCGCCGCGGTCGCCCTGCTCCAGGCGCACCCGGCGGCCCGCGCCGTGGTCGTCGATCAGCCAGCCGGGGCGCACCACGGTGTAGGGCAGGCCCGAGTCGCGCAGCGCGTCCTCACCCGCGTGCCGCCAGACCAGCAGGCGGCCGTAGGCGTTCAGCGGGTGGCCCTGGTGGGTCGCGTGCAGCTGGCTGATCAGCACCACGTGCGGCCGGTTGCCGCCCGCCGCGGCCGCCGCGATCGCGTGCCGCACCCCCTGGTACACCGTGGTCTCCGGCCGGTCGGGGCCGAGGTCGTCGGTGCCCGGCTCGACGCAGTAGACCAGCGCCGAGCAGCCGGCCAGCGGCGCCGCCAGGGTCCGCGGGTCCCGCACGTCGCCCTGGCTGAACACGGCCTCGGGCGCCGGCCCGCGGTGGGCGGGGGGAGCGCTGCGGCCGACCACGCGCACGTCCTCCTGGCGCTCCAGGAGTCGCTGCACGATGATCCGGCCGACGCGCCCCGCGCCGCCGACCACCACCACCGGGTTGTCCATGCTTCCTCCTCTGCTGGGCCGTGCTGAACGGTGCTGCTCGCGCTGAACGGTGCTGAACGGTGCTGATCCGTGCTGCTCGTGCTGCTCGTGCCGAACGGTGCTGATCCGTACTGCTCGCGCCGATCGGGCGTGTCCGTCAGACCCAGCGCAGGATGTCGTCCGAGCTGGTCAGGCTGGTGCCCGCGGGAAGGTTGGCGATGGCCGGCACTCTGAGTCGCGGATAGACGCTGACCCCGGACAACCGGCAGCCCGGCCAGAGCTGGGCGCCGTCGCCGATGGCCGAGAAACTCTCCAGTCGGACCGGGTTCTCCCGGTCCGACTGGATCTCCACCATCGGCCCCACATAGGTGTCGCTCACCTCGGCGTACGGCCCTATCACCGAGGCGTCACCGCAGGAGCTGCGGGCCAGCCGCGCCCCTTCGCGCAGTTCGACGCCGTCCCCGACGTCGGCGTACTCCAGGTGGACGTCGGTGCCGACCGCCACGTGCCGGCCGATCCGCACCCCGGGTCCGATCACCACGCTGCCCTCCTCGATCTTGTCGGCCAGCGTGGTCCCGGTGATGTCGTCCCGGGTGGCCAGCGAGCTCTCGTGGATCCAGTACCGGGGACTGGCGCTGTGCGGGGCGGCCATCAGCTCGTTCATCAGCGGGTAGTCCCCGGCCAGCACGTCCTTGAGGGTGATCAGGTAGTCCTCGACGTTGCCGAGGTCGCCGAGCCGCGCGATCGGGTGGGCGGCCACCGGCAGCCCGCGCCCGACCAGGTACGGCAGCAGGTCGCCGCCCCAGTCCAGCCGCTGCTGCGCCTGGCGCATCAGCTCCGGCTCCCGGGCGGCCTGGCGCAGCCGCGCGCAGTCGACCAGGTACATCCCGGCGTTGGTGGGCAGCTTGGCGTCGGCGTCGGTGCGCACCTCGGGGAAGAGCTCCCGGATCCGCGCCGCGTCCGGCTTCTCCACGAAGCCGGAGACCAGGCCGCGGGCGTCGCTCTGCATCGCGCCGTACTTGCCGGCCACCTCGGCCGGGGTGCGGGCCACCGCGGCCACCGTGACCACCGCCCCGGCGGCCCGGTGGGCGGCCGCCAGTTCGGCGAGCGAGAAGTCGAAGATCGAGTCGACCGGCAGGACCAGGGCCTGCTCGGTGAGGTCCCACTCCTCCAGGTTGTGCAGGGTGGCGGCACCGGAGCCGACGTTGTACCGGTCGAAGCTGGGGCGGGAGTAGCGCACCTCGACGCCGTAGCGCTCGCCGTGGCCGATCAGCAGCATGATCTGGCTGCGGTTCTCCAGCCCCTGGGCGACCACGTAGAACCGGCGGATGCCCTGCTCACGGCAGGCGTCGATGACCCACTCGATGAGTCGGCGGCCGACGAAGGGGATCAGGGCCTTGCTGCGGATGTAGTCCGCGGACTCCAGGGTGATCGGTTTGGCCCGTTCGCCTCGCCCGCCGGCCAGGATGATCCCCACGGTCCCGGTCCCCATGTCTCCGCCACCCATCTCGCATCCCCACGTTGGCGACCTTGTCCACTAAGACTCAACAACATGAGTCACAGTGTGTCAACGGAGGAGTCAAGTCGGTGGTCGAATGCCCCCTTTATCGTCAGGTCGCGCACGCCTTGATCGGGCAATTTGTCAGTGCCATGACAAGAGAATTCGGACCTTCTTTCCTGAAACGCCCCTGCCGTGGACCCGCCAAGCCGGGACGTCTGGGGGTCAATGCTGCGAGGGGGTGCGTTTGGGGCGATTCGGGCGCGTGGAATTAACGATCTGACTGACCGTCACATCAGGGCGCCCCAATCGGGGGAATCCCGTGACCAACGGTAGCCAGGATTAAAAACAACCTTGATCGGTCGGTGGAACGCCTAAAAGAAGAGATATCTTCGAGGGGTGGAGTCCTCGTTTGCGCGCGGCTTCGAGCGTGGTGGACCGGCGTCCATAGATGGACCGGTGGCATTGGCCGCGGCCATGCCTGAGGGGGGTTTGGCAGGATCATGGTTGAGCCGATGCGCGCGGCATTCTTCGATCTCGGGACCAATCAGCGCACCCCGCACTGCCTGCGGGCACTGCGGGAGGCCGCGGCCAGGCACCGTTCGGCCGGTGACCTGGTGGTCCTTGTCCTCTCCCGCCCCTGGCCGCCCGCCGAGGCGGCCGCCCTCGGTGTCCAGGCCGACCTGGTGCTCCACCCGGAACCGCCGGCCCCCACCCACCGGCCGGCCCCGAACGGCGCCGAGCCGCCGGTCACCGTGATCGAGGCGATCACCCTGCTCGGCCTCGACCCGGCCCGCTGCTTCGGCTACGTCGACCACTGCGAGGGCCTGCGCACCCTGCGGGTGGTCGGCAACCCCCGGGTGATCGGCGTCGACCCGGAGCTGGCCGAGCACGCCAGCTCGCACGGCTGGCCGGTGCTGGAGGACGCCCAGCAGCCGGCCGGGCAGAGCCGGTCCCAGGGCTCCCAGTAGGGGAAAAGTCAGGGCTGCCGGCTCTGGCCCCGCGGCGCTGCGAGGAGCACCGTGGAGGCATGGAACACGGAGATCTGTCGCGACGCGAGAACCGTCAGCTGGCCGTCGCCTCCGCCACCCTCGGACCGTGGCGCTCCGCCGCGGCGGTGGGCGCGGTGGTCGGCGGTGCCGCTCTGGCCGTGGATGTGGTCACCGGCCACTGGTCCACCGGCATCCTGGCCGGCCCGGTCGGGCTGGCCCTGTTCTTCTTCTTCCTGGTCGGCGGTGTCGGCGGCCGGCTCCGCCGGGACACCGGGGACCGCCGGCTGCGGCGCTGGGCCGACGCCAACCCCTGGCAGTCCGCGCTGCCGCTCAGCGGCGCCCTGCTGGTGCTGAACACGCTGGCGCTCAGCCTGCTCGGCAGCTGGGGCATCTTCGGCGCCTTCTTCACCTCGCTGCTCCCCGCGGGCATCCTGCTCCTGGTGCTCGGCGTGGTCGGCTCGGTCAAGGGGGCCCGCCGATCGGGCTGACCGGGCAACCGGGCAACCGGGCAACCGGGCAACCGGGCAATACCAAAACGGAACGCGCACCGGACGGCCTTCGGTTGGCCGCCCGGTGCGCCAACTGCCGTGGCCGATCCGCACACTGACCACGCGCCGATCACCGATGCCCCGTCACAGCGGCCCGACGACCGAGCCCGCTACTTCTTCCTCCGCTTCGCCGGCCGCCCCGCGCGCGAGGCTCCGCGCTTCTCGTGCCGGGCGGCCGCGCGCTCCCAGGCCGCCCGCTGGACCGCCTCGCCCGGGGCCTCCACCAGGCTGCGGACGAAGTAGGCCGCGGCCGAGCCCACGCAGCCGATCAGCCAGACGGCGCCGAGCGACTTGTCCTCGGCCATCCAGCCCTCCAGCGCGTCCCGGCCCTCGGCGAGGAGCTTCCAGGTGCGCAGCGCGGCCAGGCAGGAGCAGATCGCGATGGCGGCCACCAGCAGCCAGTTGACCAGGCCGCCGGCCTTGGACAGCTGCACCCCGCTGACGGCGAACCGCAGCACCAGCGCGCCGGCCGCCGTGGTGGCCAGCGCGCCGAGCGAGACGGCGACGCGGCGCAGCCGGTAGGCCGCGCCGCGGTCCACCCAGGTGGTGCCGAAGAAGCGGATGGGCTCAGGGGCGGGCGTGCTGCGGTCCTCGGTCACCACTCCAGTATCCCTGAGCCCCAGGTCGCGGCCTCGGAGCCCGGGTCCGATCCGACGCGGGACGAGACCCGGGCGCTCAGCCCAGCTTGCTGACGTCGCGCACCGCGCCCTTGTCGGCCGAGGTGGCCATCGCCGCGTAGGCCTTGAGCGCCGCGCTCACCGGGCGGTCCCGGTGCAGCGGCTGGTAGCCGCCCGTCTCCTCCAGGCGCAGCCGGCGCTCGTGCAGCTCCTCGAAGGAGACCTCCAGCTGGACCGAGCGGCCCGGGATGTCGATCGAGATGATGTCGCCGTCCTCGACCAGCGCGATCGTGCCGCCGGAGGCCGCCTCCGGGGAGGCGTGGCCGATCGACAGCCCGGAGGTGCCGCCGGAGAACCGGCCGTCGGTGATCAGCGCGCAGGCCTTGCCCAGGCCCCGGCCCTTGAGGAAGGAGGTCGGGTAGAGCATCTCCTGCATGCCGGGGCCGCCCTTGGGGCCCTCGTAGCGGATCACCACCACGTCGCCCTCCTTGACCCGCTTGGTCAGGATCGCGTCCACCGCGTCCTCCTGGGACTCCAGCACCACGGCGGGCCCGGAGAAGGTCCAGATCGACTCGTCGACACCGGCGGTCTTCACGATGCAGCCGTCCTCGGCCAGGTTGCCGTAGAGCACGGCGAGGCCGCCCTCCACCGAGTAGGCGTGCTCGACGCTGCGGATGCAGCCGCCGGCCCCGTCGGTGTCCAGCGAGTCCCAGCGCTCGGACTGGGAGAAGGCGCTGGAGGAGCGGACGCAGCCGGGGGCGGCGTGGAAGAGCTCGACGGCGGTCGGCGAGGGGGAGCCGCCGCGCACGTCCCAGGTCTTGAGCCACTCGGCGAGCGAGTCGCTGTGCACGGTGTGCACGTCCTCGTTGAGCAGCCCGCCGCGGTAGAGCTCGCCGAGGATCGCGGGGATGCCGCCGGCCCGGTGCACGTCCTCCATGTAGTACGAGCCGTTCGGCGCGACCTTGGAGAGGCAGGGCACCTTGCGGGAGATCTGGTCGATGTCCCGCATGTCGAAGTCAAGCTCGGCCTCCTGGGCGGCGGCCAGCAGGTGCAGGATCGTGTTGGTCGAACCGCCCATCGCGATGTCCAGGGCCATCGCGTTCTCGAACGCGGCCCGGGTGGCGATGGAGCGCGGCAGGACGGAGTAGTCGTCGCCGTCGTAGTGGCGCTTGGTGATCTCGACGACGGTGCGGCCGGCGTCCTCGTACAGCGCCCGGCGGGCGGTGTGGGTGGCCAGCGTGGAGCCGTTGCCCGGCAGCGAGAGGCCGATCGCCTCGGTCAGGCAGTTCATCGAGTTGGCGGTGAACATGCCCGAACAGGAGCCGCAGGTCGGGCAGGCGTTCTCCTCGATGATGGCGATGTCCGCGTCCGAGACGTTCTCGTTGACGGCGTCGGAGATCGCGTTCACCAGGTCGAGCTTGCGCACCGTGCCGTCGACCAGCACCGCCTGGCCGGCCTCCATCGGACCGCCGGAGACGAAGACGGTGGGGATGTTGAGGCGCAGCGCGGCCATCAGCATGCCCGGGGTGATCTTGTCGCAGTTGGAGATGCAGATCAGCGCGTCCGCGCAGTGCGCGCTGACCATGTACTCCACGCTGTCGGCGATCAGGTCGCGCGAGGGCAGCGAGTAGAGCATCCCGTGGTGACCCATCGCGATGCCGTCGTCCACCGCGATGGTGTTGAACTCGCGCGGGATGCCGCCGGCCGCCGCGATCGCCTCGGAGACGATCCGGCCCACCGGCTGCAGGTGGGTGTGGCCGGGGACGAACTCGGTGAAGGAGTTGGCCACCGCGATGATCGGCTTGCCGAAGTCCTCGCGGGCTACACCGGCCGCCCGGAGGAGGGCGCGCGCGCCTGCCATGTTGCGACCGTGGGTGACCGTACGGGACTTCAGCTCGGGCACGGGATTTCTCCATTCCCTTCGGGTAGGTAACTGCCGAGCCTACGCCCGCCGCCCACCACCCGGACGCACCGTCCGCATCGCGGTCACCCGTGCCCGGCCGCCACCGGTCACCCGCGCTTGACCGCCACCGTGGCCTCGACCCGGTACTCCTCGGTGACCCGGCCGTCCGGGAAGACCTCCAGCAGCGCGGCCCGCTCGGCCGCGAGCACCGGCTCCTTCACCGCCTCGTCCAGCACCGCGAAGTAGGACTTGGAGCGCAGGTCGGTGATCACGTCCTCGACGGTGATCCGGCGCTCCCAGCGCAGTTGGCGGGTGGCCACCTCGAAGGGATGGGCGTCCAGCGCCCCGGTGATCACGTTCATGTCGCCGTAGTAGTGGAAGTTCGGCAGCGCCGCGGCCAGCCGGGCCTCCTGCTCACCCAGCCACGGCACCGAGCGGTCCTTGAGGTTCCAGACCAGCGCCAGCGCCCCGCCCGGGCGCAGCACCCGCAGCGCCTCGGGCACCGAGCGCAGCGGGTCGGTCCAGTGGAAGGCCTGGAAGTAGGTGATCAGGTCGGCGGTGGCGTCGTGGAACGGCAGGTCGTCGCCGCCGCCGCGGACCAGCGGGATCCCCGGGCTGACCCGGTGCAGTTGGGCCGCCATCCCGGGGCTCGGCTCGACCGCGACCACCTGGGCGCCGCGCGCGTGCAGCAGCCGGGTGGCGATCCCGGTGCCGGCCCCGACGTCCAGCACGTCCGAGCCCTTGAGCGGACGGCCCGTCAGCTCCTCGATCGCGTCGAAGAGGCCGGCCGGGTACGAGGGCCTGGCCCGGTCGTACTCGGCGGCCACGGCGCCGAAGCTCGAAGCGTGCTCGTCGTGCTGAGTCCGGGTCATGGCCTGCCGCCTCCGAGGGTCGTTCGTACCGTCAGAGTACGCGCGAGCCGGTGGCCAGATGCAGCCGGGTGAAGGCCAGCGCCTCGGCCAGGTCCGCCTCCCGCTCGGCGGGTGAACCCGAGCGGCGGGTGTTGACCTCCAGCACCACGTGGCCGTCGAAGCCGGTGCGGGCCAGCCGCTCCAGCAGCTCGGCGCAGGGCTGCTTGCCGCGGCCGGGGATCAGGTGCTCGTCCTTGCCGGAGCCGGTGCCGTCGGCCAGGTGCACGTGCGCCAGCCGCTCGCCCATCCGGTCCACCATGGCGAAGGCGTCGATCCGCGAGGTGGCCACGTGCGAGAGGTCCACGGTGAAGTGGCGGTAGGCCTCCTCGGTGACGTCCCAGCCGGGGGCGTAGGCGAGCACCTCGCGGTCCTTGTAGCGCCACGGGTACATGTTCTCCACCGCGAAGCGCACCGCGGTCTCGCCCGCCATCCGCTCGATGCCCAGGACGAACTCGCGGGCGTACTGGCGCTGCCAGCGGAACGGCGGGTGCACCACCACGGTGTCCGCGCCCAGCGTCTCGGCGGCCGCCCTGGCCCGCTTGAGCTTGGTCCACGGGTCGGTGGTCCAGACCCGCTGGGTGATCAGCAGGCAGGGCGCGTGCACCGCCAGGATCGGCATCCGGTACTGCTCGGAGAGCGCGCGCAGCGCGTCCAGGTCCTGGCTGACCGGGTCGTTCCAGACCATCACCTCCACCCCGTCGTAGCCCAGCCTGGCGGCCAGCTCGAAGGCGATCGCGGTGTTGTCGGGGTAGACCGAGGCGGTGGAGAGGGCGATCTTGGTGTCCGGGACGTGCAGCGCCGGGTGCGCGGGCAGCACCAGCCGGTCGGTGGTGCGCAGCAGCGGGTCACGGCGGCGCTGCGGCGCCTCGCGGCGCGGCGCCCTGGGCAGCCGGGGCCGCGGCGCGGCGCCGGCCCGGGCCGCCCGCCGCCGGGGGCGGGCCTGGGCCCGCTCGTCCGGCAGCCGTTGGTCAGGCCGCTCGTCCGACCCCTCTGGCCGCTGTTCGGGCCGCCGTTCCTGAGGGCGCTCGTCCTCCACCTCGGGCTCGTCCTCCACGGGAGACAGGGTAGACCGGGCGGCCCGGTCTCAGGCGGACGGCGCCGGAAGCGGTGTCCCGCCGTGCTGGCCCATGCTGTCCAGGCGGCGCAGGATGATGCCCTCGCGCAGCGCCCACGGACAGATGTCGAGTTCTTCCAGACCGAACAGGTCCATCGCCGCGTCGGCCACCAGCGCCCCGGCCAGCAGCTGGCGGGCCCGGCCCTCGGAGACCCCGGGGATCTTGGCCCGCTCGGCCGGCGTCATCGCGGCGAGCCTGGGCAGCCAGGCGGCCAACCCGCTGCGGCTGAGCTTGCGCGGCACCCGCGGACCGGCCTCGGCGGGCGCGGCGCCGGTCATCCTGGCCAGCTGCTTGAAGGTCTTGGAGGTGGCCACCGCGTGGTCCGGCGCCCCGAGCCTGGACACCTCGCCGACCACGTCGGCGATCTCCGCCCTGATGTGCCGGCGCAGCTCGCGCACCGCGTCCGGGTCGACCACCTCGCCGGGCAGCCAGCCCGCGGTCAGCCGGCCGGCGCCCAGCGGCAGCGAGACGGCGGTGTCGGGCTGCTCGTCGATGCCGCAGGCGATCTCCAGCGAGCCGCCGCCGATGTCCAGGTCGAGCAGCCGCCCGGAGGACCAGCCGAACCAGCGCCGCACCGCGAGGAAGGTGAGCCGGGCCTCGTCCTGCCCGGAGAGCACGTTCAGCTCCACCCCGGTCTCCTCGCGGACCCGGCGCAGCACCGCCTCGCCGTTGGCCGCCTCGCGCACCGCCGAGGTGGCGAACGGCAGCAGGTCGACCACGCCCTTGTCCTCCGCGACCCGCAGCGAGGAGGCGATGTGGTCGATCAGCCGCTGGATCCCCTCGACCCCTATCTCCCCGTGCCCGTCGAGCAGCTCGGCCAGCCGCAGCTCCGCCTTGTGCGAGTACGCGGGCAGCGGCGCGGCGCCGGGGTGGGCGTCCACCACGAGGAAGTGGACGGTGTTGGAACCTACGTCGAGCACACCGAGTCGCATAATTCACCACGCTACGCCACCGGACCTGCCCGGATCGCGCCTGTTCGATTGCCGACCGGCCCCGGTTCGGGCCAGCCTGTCAGCTGACGTCCCCTCGATCACTTGGGAGCCAAGCATCATGACGGTCAGTCACCGCCTCCTGGGCGCCGGCGAGCACAAGGTCATCGTCCTGCACGACTGGTTCGGCACCACGGCGGGCTGGGGCCCGTTCCTCGACTACCTGGACCGCTCGGCCTTCGGCTACGCGTTCCTGGACTACCGCGGGTACGGCGACCGGGTCGACGTGCCCGGGGACTACACCCTGGCCGAGATCGCCGCCGACGCGCTGGCGCTGGCCGACGAGCTGGGCTGGCAGCGGTTCTCGCTGGTCGGCCACTCGATGGGCGGCAAGGCGGCGCAGCGGGTGCTCGTCGAGGCGCCGGAGCGGGTGCGCAAGCTGGTCGGGATCGCCCCGGTGCCGGCCGGGGCCTTCCCGCTGGACGAGGACTCGCGGCCGCTGTTCGAGGCCGCCCCGCAGAACTTCACCGCCCGCCGGATGATCCTCGACCAGGTCACCGGGCAGCGGGCGAACCCCGTCTGGCTGGACCGGATGGTGGCCCGCTCCAGCGCGACCAGCCGGGTGGACGCCTTCGCCGCCTACCTGGCCGAGTGGACCGCCCAGGACTTCGCGGCGAAGGCGGCCGGCCTCCAGCTGCCGGTCAAGGTCTTCGTCGGCGAGCACGACCTGGCGATCACCCCGGAGGTCTTCCGCACCGGCTGGCAGCCGCTCTACCCGGCCGCCGAGCTGGAGGTGCTGCCCGCCACCGGCCACTACCCGATGTACGAGACCCCGGTGGCCTTCGCGACCGCCCTGGAGGCGTTCCTGCGGGCCTGACCCGGGCCCGGGCGGATGTCGGTGGCGGCTACCCTTGCCAGGTGGCCGCCATCGACATCCCCGCCCCGACCAGCAAGAAGCCCCTGCCCGAGATCGGGCCGGACTTCCCCCGCGCCTGGGTCGAGTTCACCGACCCCGCCGACACCGAGCAGGTCTTCCGCTGCGACCTGACCTGGCTGACCTCGCGCTGGGGCTGCATCTTCGGCCAGGGCTGCCACGGCATCCGCCCGGGGCGCGGCGAGTCCGACGGCTGCTGCACGCTGGGCGCCCACTACTCGGACGAGGACGACGAGCAGCGCGTGGTCGGGCACGCCCGGCGGCTCACCCCCGAGACCTGGCAGTACTTCGAGCAGGGCACCGACAAGAAGGGCCGGCTCAAGCTCGACGGCGGCATCACCATGCTGGACGAGGACGGCGACCGGCAGACCCGCCGGGTGGACGGCGCCTGCATCTTCCTCAACCGCCCGGGCTTCGCCGGCGGCCAGGGCTGCGCGCTGCACACGCTGGCCCTCAAGGAGGGCAAGGAGCCGCTGGAGACCAAGCCGGACGTCTGCTGGCAGCTGCCGATCCGCCGCACCTACGACTGGATCGACCGCCCGGACGACACCCGCTACCTGCAGGTCTCGATCGGCGAGTACGACCGGCGCGGCTGGGGCCCGGGCGGCCACGACCTGCACTGGTGGTGCACCAGCAGCCCCGAGGCGCACCAGGCCGTCGACCCGGTCTACGTCAGCTACCGGCCCGAGCTGACCGAGCTGATGGGCGCCGAGGCCTACGCGGTGCTGGCCGGGCTCTGCGAGCAGCGGATCAAGTCCCGGGCGGACCGGAAGCTGGCGCCCCACCCCGCCGACCCGAAGCGGGCCAAGAAGTAGCCGGCGACCGCCGGCCGGCCACCCCGGCCGCTCCTCGTCCGCTACTTGTCCGCTACTTGTCGATGTCCCCGACCACGAAGAACATCGACCCCAGGATCGCGACCATGTCGGCCACCAGGGTGCCGGGCAGCAGCTCGGTGAGCGCCTGGATGTTGTTGAAGGACGCCGAGCGGAGCTTGAGCCGCCACGGCGTCTTGTCACCGCGCGAGACCAGGTAGTAGCCGTTGACCCCGAGCGGGTTCTCGGTCCAGGCGTAGGTCTCGCCCTCGGGGGCCTTGAGCACCTTGGGCAGCCGCAGGTTGACCGGCCCGGCGGACAGCCCGGCCAGCCGGTCCAGGCAGGCGTCGGCCAGGTCGAGCGAATTGGCGCTCTGCTCCAGCAGGCACTCGAACCTGGCCAGGCAGTCGCCCTCCTCCCGCAGGGCCACGGTGAGCACGTCCTGCAGCTCGCCGTAGGCGAGGTAGGGCTCGTCGCGGCGCAGGTCGAAGTCGACGCCGCTGGCCCGGGCGATCGGCCCGGTGATGCCGTAGGCCCGCACGTGCTCGGGCGCGAGCACCCCGACGCCCGCCGTCCTGGCCCGGAAGATCTCGTTGCCGAGCACCAGGTCCTGGTAGACCGGAAGCTGGGCGCGGACCGCGGCGACGGCCTGGCGGACCCGGCCGAGCCAGCCGGCCGGCAGGTCCTCCTTGAGGCCGCCGACCCGGTTGAACATGTAGTGCATCCGGCCGCCGCTGGCCTCCTCCAGCACGTGCTGGAGCTCCTCGCGGCTGTGGAAGGCGTAGAAGACGGGCGTGATCCCGCCCAGCTCCAGCGGGTAGGAGCCGATGAACATCAGGTGGTTGAGCACCCGGTTGAGCTCGGCGAGCAGGGTGCGGATCCACACCGCGCGCTCGGGGACCTCCATGCCGAGCATCCGCTCGACGGCGAGCACCACGCCCAGTTCGTTGGCGAAGGCGGAGAGCCAGTCGTGCCGGTTGGCCAGCATGATGATCTGCCGGTAGTCCCGGGCCTCGAAGAGCTTCTCGGCGCCCCGGTGCATGTACCCGATGATCGGCTCGGCCGAGACGATCCGCTCGCCCTCCAGCACCAGCTTGAGCCGGAGCACGCCGTGGGTGGCCGGATGCTGCGGGCCGATGTTCAGCACCATGTCGGTCGCGGTGCCCACCTCATCGAGCGGGGCGGCACCGGCCCCGATGCCGACCGTGGTCTCCCTCAAGCTGCTCATGCCTCCAGAGTCTGCCATCCCGACAGCCCAGCGAGGCTGGGCGGTACCGGCATCCGGACGGCCTGCGCCAGCCAGCCGAAGCCGCCCAGGCCGGCGCTCGCGGTCAGCTCGGCCGCCTCCCCGGCGGCGGCCAGCGCCCGGACGTAGCCCACCGGGTCGCTCGACGCCAGCGCGAGCGGCGGCCTGGAACCGTCCACGCCGAGCGCCCGCAGCGCGGCGCGCTGGGTCGTCCACAGGGTGTGGACAGCCGGGGCCGCCGCGGAGTCCAGCGCCACGTGGGCCGTCAGGTCGCAGCTGCCGTCCGGCACCGGCGCCACCTCGCGCCCTTCGCGGAAGCCGGTCAGCGTGCCGAACGGCGGCCGGGCACCGGCCAGGTGCGCGTAGTCCACCGCCACCGCGAGACCCCGCTCCAGCGCACCCACCGCCGCCGCCCACGCCGCGTCCCTGGGCCCGCCGAGCTCCACCCGCGTACCCGGCCCGCCCGCCGGCCACCACCGCTGTGCCCAGGCCGCGTCCGCCGCCGACAGCGGCTCGCCCAGCCGCTCCCGCCCCGACCGCGAGACCTCGACGTAGCGCGGCACCCCGTCCTCGCCGTACTCGGCGATGTCCAGCGGCACGTTGTCCAGCCACTCGTTGGCGAAGAGCAGCCCGACCGCCCCCTGGGGGACCCGCTCGGTCCACCGCACCGCGGCGGGCAGGCCGGGCGGGCGCCCGGCCAGCTCCACGCCGTAGGCGCGCAGCCGTCCGCGAAGGGGCTCGGCCATCAGGTCGCAGAGCGCGCCGACCAGCTCGCCGCGCCCGGCCCCGACGTCGATCAGGGCGATCTCCTGGGGGTGGCCGAGCGCCGCGTCCACCTCCAGCAGCAGCCGGCCGACCGCCCACGCGTACTGGGGCGAGGCGTGCACGGAGGTCCTGAAGTGCCCGGCCGGGCCCTCCGGCCCGCGGTAGAAACCGCCGTCGGCCCCGTACAGGGCCCCTTCCATGGCGGGGCGCCAGCGCATCCAGGTCATGCCCGCGACCGTACCGGGCTCCGACCTGCGGACGAGGGCGGGATCGCTCCTACGGCGGACGGGAGTGCCCCCGCGGACTGCCTAGGCTGGTCACGTGCATCGACTCAACGCCTGGCTTCGCGGACACCCCATGGTGGTCGATGGCGCCTGGGCGTCCATCGTGCTCCTGCTCTCCGTGCTGGGCGCGATCAACGAGGCGGGCTGGCACCAGCCCGCGCTGCTGGTCATCGCGGTGGTCATCTGCGGCCTCATGGTGGTGCGCCGGCGCTGGCCCAACGCCACGGTGGCCGCCGCGATGACGCTGGGGCTGGCCCAGGTCACCGCCCAGATCGACCCGGACGCCTCCTCGATCGGCTACCTGGTCTTCTGCTACACCGGTGCCGCCTTCGGCAGGCCCTGGACCTCCCGCTTCGCGCTGACCGGCGGCCTGCTCGCCGGGCCGCTCACGGTCTGGCTGCTGCGCCGCACCGCGGACGACCACCCGCCGGGGCACGGCTTCCTGCAGCAGGCCTTCGTCGCCGCGCTGCTCTCCAGCCCGTTCATCCTCTGCTGGGCCTGGGGCCGGCTCACCCGGGTCAGGCGCGCCTACCTGACCGAGCTGGAGGACCGCGCGGCCCGCCTGGAGCGCGAGCGCGACGCCCAGGCCAAGGTCGCGGTGGCCGCCGAGCGGGCCCGGATCGCCCGCGAGCTGCACGACGTGGTCGCGCACAACGTCTCGGTGATGATCGTGCAGGCCGACGGCGCCGCCTACGTGATGGACAACTCGCCGCAGCAGGCCAAGGAGGCGCTGGCCACCATCGCCTCCACCGGCCGGCAGGCGCTGGTCGAGATGCGCCGCCTGCTGGGCGTGCTGCGCACCGCCGACGCCGCCCACGAGTACGTTCCGCAGCCGGGCGTCGAGGAGCTGCCCGACCTGCTCGACCAGGTGCGCACGGCCGGCCTGCCGGTGGAGTTCTCCACCTCGGGCGAGGCGCGCGAGCTGCCCCGGGGGGTCGAGCTGACGGTCTACCGGATCGTCCAGGAGGCCCTGACCAACGTCCGCAAGCACGGCGGCCCGGGCGTCAGCGCCCGGGTCGCGGTGGACTTCGGCGACCGCGACCTGAACGTGCTGATCGAGGACGACGGGCGCGGCAGCACCGACGAGCAGCTCACCCGGGGCGGCACCGACGGGCAGGGCCACGGCCTGATCGGCATGCGCGAGCGGATAGGCATGGTCAGCGGCAGCCTGGACGCCGGACCGCGCCCGGGCGGCGGGTTCCGGATCCGCGCCGTCCTCCCCCTGAAGACCGCCCGATAGCCGCCCGACAGCCGTCCGGCAGCCCCGACAGCCGCCCGACAACCACCGACAGCCGCCCGACAGCCGTCCGGCAGCCCCGACAGCCGCCCGACAGAAGGAGAGCCCCCAAGGTGACGATCCGTGTGATGCTCGTGGATGACCAGGAGCTGCTGCGCACCGGCTTCCGGATGGTGCTGCAGTCCCAGGACGACATCGAGATCGCCGCCGAGGCCGGCGACGGCGCCCGGGCCCTGGAGGTGCTGGCCGGCACCTCGGTGGACGTGATCCTGATGGACGTGCGGATGCCCAGGATGGACGGCGTGCAGGCCACCGGCCGGATCTGCCTGGACGCCGACGGCACGCCGCGGCCCGACGCGCCCAAGGTGCTCATCCTGACCACCTTCGACCTGGACGAGTACGCCTTCGCCGCGCTCCGGGCCGGGGCCAGCGGCTTCCTGCTCAAGGACGTGCCGCCCACCGAGCTGGTGGCCGCGATCCGCTCGGTGCACGCGGGCGACGCGGTGGTCGCGCCGACCACCACCCGCCGGATGATCGACCAGTTCGCCGAGGTGCTCCCGATGCCGAAGGCCTCCGGTGCCCAGCCCGCCCTGGCGCCGCTCACCGAGCGGGAGCGGGAGGTCTTCCTGCTGGTCGCCCAGGGCCTGTCGAACAGCGAGATCGCCGCCTCGCTGGTGCTCTCCGAGGCCACCGTGAAGACCCACGTCGGGCGGATCCTGGCCAAGCTGGGCCTGCGCGACCGGGTACAGGCCGTGGTGCTCGCCTACGAGGCCGGCCTGCTCCGGGCGGGCGGGCACGCGTAGGGCCGGCCGGTCCAAGGGCGCCCACGGCGGGCCGTAGGATGGGACGGACCGTCTGGTACCCGTAGAGGACTGGAACGCAGAAGTGAGCACCTCCGAGCTGTTCGACCTCCCCGACCCGGGCGACCCGGCCGGCCGCCCCGCCCGCCTGGCCGTCGGCGTGGTCGGCACCGGCCGGGTCGGCCCCGCCCTCGGCGCCGCCCTGCAACTGGCCGGCCACCGGGTGGTGGCCGCCTCCGGCGTCTCCGCCGCCTCCCGCCGCCGCGCCGAGGCGCTGCTGCCGGGCGTGCGCCTGGTGACTCCCCCTCAGGTGCTGGCCGCCGCCGACCTGGTGCTGCTGACCGTCCCCGACGACGCGCTGGCCGACCTGGTCGCGGGGCTGGCCACCACCGGTGCGATCCGTCCGGGCCAGCTGCTGGTGCACACCTCGGGTGCGCACGGCGTCGGCATCCTGGCGCCCGCCACCCGGGCCGGCGCGCTGCCGCTGGCGCTGCACCCGGCGATGACCTTCACCGGCACCTCGGTCGACCTGGCCCGGCTGGCCGGCTGCCCGTTCGGGGTGACCGCCCCCGAGGAGCTGCGGCCGGTGGCCGAGGCCCTGGTGGTGGAGATGGGCGGTGAGCCCGAGTGGGTGCCCGAGCAGGTCCGCCCGCTCTACCACACCGCCCTGGCGCACGGCGCGAACCACCTGGTCACCCTGGTCGCGCAGGCCGGTGAGCTGCTGCGCACCGCCGGGGTCGCCGAGCCCGGCCGGCTGCTCGGCCCGCTGCTCGGCGCCGCGCTGGACAACAGCCTGCGCTCCGGCGACGCGGCGCTGACCGGCCCGGTGGCCCGCGGCGACGCCGGCACCGTACGCCGGCACCTGGCGCAGCTGACCACGGTGTCACCGGACATCCCGGCCGCCTACCGGGCGATGGCGAAGGCCACCGCGCAGCGGGCGCTGGCGAACGGAACGCTGACGGACGAAGCGGCGGCCTCGCTGCTGGACGTACTCGACGAGGAGATCTGATGGCCCGCCCCAAGCCCGCCGCCAAGGCCCCGAAGGTCCGCAAGGCGCAGCTCACCCACACCGTCGCCGACTTCGAGGGCGCCTTCTGGCCCGACGAGAGCCCGGTGGACAACGCGGTCGTGATGACCATGGGCGCGCTGCACGAGGGCCACGCCGCGCTGATCCGGGCGGCCCGCAAGGAGGTCGGCGCGGACGGCCGGGTCGCCGTCACGGTCTTCGTCAACCCGCTGCAGTTCGGCCCCACCGAGGACCTGGAGCGCTACCCGCGCACCCTGGCCGCCGACGTCCGCCTCGCCGAGGAGCACGGCGCCGACGTGGTCTTCGCCCCGCTGCCCGAGGAGGTCTACCCCAACGGCACCCCGCAGGTGCGACTGTCGGCGGGCCCGATGGGCGAGCGGTTCGAGGGCGTCAGCCGCCCCGGCCACTTCGACGGGATGCTGACCGTGGTGGCCAAGCTGCTGCACATCACCGACCCCGACTTCGCCTACTTCGGCGAGAAGGACGCCCAGCAGCTGGCGATCATCCAGCGGATGGTGGCCGACCTGGACTTCGACGTCGAGGTGGTCGGGGTGCCGACCGTGCGCGAGGCGGACGGCCTGGCGCTCTCCTCGCGCAACCGCTTCCTCGCCGAGGCCGAGCGCGAGCGGGCCCTGGCACTCTCCCGGGCGCTGTTCGCCGGGCGCGACGTGGCCGCGCAGGGCACCAAGGCCGTGCGCGAGGCGGCCGCGCGGGTGCTCGACGAGGCCGAGGGCGTCGAGCTCGACTACCTCGCCCTGATCGACCCGCACGACTTCGTCGAGGCGCCGGACGACTTCCAGGGCGAGGCGGTGCTGGCCGTGGCCGCGCGGGTGGGGACCACCCGTCTGATCGACAACGTCCGTCTGCTCGTCAGGTAGAGCCCCGCCGTGTAGAGCTCGGGCAGAACTCAGGTAGAGCAACGACGCGATTCGGCAAGCACCCGACCCAGGAGGCGTGACCCATGCTCCGCACCATGATGAAGTCCAAGATCCACCGCGCCACCGTCACCCAGGCCGACCTGCACTACGTCGGCTCGGTGACGGTCGACGAGGACCTGCTGGAGGCGGCCGACCTGCTGCCCGGCGAGCTGGTCCACATCGTCGACATCGACAACGGGGCCCGCCTGGAGACCTACACCATCGCCGGGCCGCGCGGCACCGGCGTGATCGGCATCAACGGCGCCGCCGCCCGCCTGGTGCACCCCGGCGACCTGGTGATACTCATCGCCTACGGGCAGATGGACACCGCCGAGGCCAAGGCCTACCGGCCCAAGGTGGTCTTCGTGGATGCCGAGAACAGGATCACCGGCACCGGGGCGGACGCCGCCGAGGCGCTGCCCGGGACGGACACCCTGCGCGGCGACGCCGTACACGCCTGACACCCAAGCCGACTGGAGCCCCGCCATGCCTGCGACCCACCGTCTCACCGCGCCCGCCCCGGGCTGGACCGCCACCACCGACGTCGTGGTGGTCGGCTCCGGCGTGGCGGGCCTGACCGCCGCCCTCGGCATCCGCCAGGCCGGCCTGCGGGTGACCGTGGTCACCAAGGCGATGCTGGACGACGGCTCCACCCGCTGGGCCCAGGGCGGGATCGCCGCCGCGCTGGGCGAGGGCGACACCCCCGAGCAGCACCTGGCCGACACGCTGGTGGCCGGGGCCGGGGTCTGCGACGAGGAGGCCGTGCGGGTCCTGGTCACCGAGGGCCCGGGCGCGGTGCACCGGCTGATCGCGGTCGGCGCCGCCTTCGACACCGGCGCCGACGGCGAGATGCTGCTCACCCGCGAGGGCGGCCACCACCGGCGCCGGATCGCGCACGCGGGCGGCGACGCCACCGGCGCGGAGATATCGCGGGCCCTGGTCGCCGCCGTCCGCTCGGACCCGGGCCTGGAGCTGATCGAGCACGCGCTGGTGCTCGACCTGCTCACCGACGAGAGCGGCCACGCGGCCGGGCTGACCCTGCACGTGATGGGCGAGGGCCAGCGCGACGGGGTCGGCGCGCTGCGGGCCAGGGCCGTGGTGCTGGCCACCGGCGGCATGGGCCAGGTCTTCTCGGCCACCACCAACCCGGCGGTCTCCACCGGCGACGGGGTGGCGCTCGCCCTGCGGGCCGGCGCCGAGGTGGCCGACCTGGAGTTCGTCCAGTTCCACCCGACCGTCCTGTGGCTCGGCCCGGAGGCCCAGGGCCAGCAGCCGCTGATCTCCGAGGCGGTCCGCGGCGAGGGCGCCCACCTGGTGGACGCCGCCGGGACCCGCTTCATGCTGGGCACCCACGAGCTCAACGAGCTGGCCCCGCGCGACATCGTGGCCAAGGCGATCACCCGGCAGATGCAGGCCCAGGACACCGACCACATGTACCTGGACGGGCGGCACTTCGGCGCCGCGATGTGGGCCGAGCGGTTCCCGACCATCCTGGCCTCCTGCCGCTCGCACGGCATCGACCCGGTCACCGAGCCGATCCCGATCGCCCCGGCCGCGCACTACGCCTCCGGCGGGGTCCGCACCGACCTGCGCGGGCGCACCTCGGTGCCCGGCCTCTCCGCCTGCGGCGAGGTGGCCTGCACCGGCGTGCACGGTGCCAACCGGCTGGCCTCCAACTCGCTGCTCGAAGGCCTGGTCTTCGCCGAGCGGATCGCCGCCGACCTGACCGCCCGGCACCGGGCCGGCGACCTGCCCGAGCGCGCGGTGGACGTGGCCGCCGCCCGCGCCGCGCGCACCGTGCCGCTGCCCGCCCCCGAGGCCCGCGCCCAGGTCCAGCACCTGATGTCGCGCGGCGCCGGCGTGCTGCGCTCGGCCGCCAGCATGGCCACCGCCGCCGCCGGGCTGGCCGCGCTCGCCGAGGGCGCCGCCGCGCACACCGCCGAGGAGAAGCCGGCCGACCCCCGGGTGGAGACCTGGGAGGCGGCCAACCTGCTGCTGGTCGCCACCGCCCTGGTGGCCGCCGCCGCCCGGCGCGAGGAGACCCGCGGCTGCCACTGGCGCCAGGACTTCCCCGAGCGCGACGACGCCCACTGGCGCCGCCACCTGACCACCACCCTGGACGCGGACGGACTCCGCGTCGCCGAGGAGCACTGAGCAACCATGACCCACACGCACGAAGAGCTGCCGCTCGCGGACCAGGACGCCGGCCAGGAGGGCTGCGGCGCGGGCTGCGGCTGCGCCGACGGCGAGGGCTACGAGACCGGCCTGGACCCGGCGCTGGCCGAGCTGCTGGAGGAGGCCGGCCTGGACCCGGTCGAGGTCGAGGACATCGCCACCCTGGCGCTGGCCGAGGACCTGGCCGGCGGCGAGGACGTCACGTCGGTGGCGACCGTCCCCGAGGACGCGGTGGCCACCGCCGACTTCACCGCCCGCGAGGCCGGCGTGGTGGCGGGCCTGCGGATCGCCGAGGCCGTGGTCTCGCTGATCTGCGAGGAGGAGTTCGAGGTCGAGCGGCACGTCGAGGACGGCGACCTGGTCGAGGCCGGCCAGGTGCTGCTCTCGGTGCGCAGCCGCACCCGCGACCTGCTCACCGCCGAGCGCAGCGCGCTCAACCTGCTCTGCCACCTGTCCGGCATCGCCACCGCGACCCGGGCCTGGGCGGACGCCCTGGCGGGCACCGGTGCCGCCGTGCGCGACACCCGCAAGACCCACCCGGGCCTGCGCGCGCTGCAGAAGTACGCGGTGCGCTGCGGCGGCGGCGTCAACCACCGGATGGCGCTCTCCGACGCGGCGCTGATCAAGGACAACCACGTGGTCGCCGCGGGCGGCGTGGCCGAGGCCTTCCGGGCCGTGCGGGCCGCCTACCCCGAGCTGGAGGTCGAGGTCGAGGTGGACCGGATCGACCAGATCGCGCCGGTGCTGGAGGCCGGGGCCGACCTGATCCTGCTGGACAACTTCACCGTGGCCGAGCTCAAGGAGGCCGTCGCCCTGGTCGACGGCCGGGCGAAGCTGGAGGCTTCCGGCGGCCTGACCCTGGCCACCGCGCGCGCGGTCGCCGAGACTGGTGTCGACTACCTCGCGGTCGGCGCGCTGACCCACTCGGCGCCGGTCCTGGACATCGGCCTGGACCTCCGTTCCTGACCCTGCGACAGACGAAAGCGGCCCATGCTCCTCACCATCGACGTCGGCAACACCCAGACCACGCTCGGCCTGTTCGACGGTGAGGAGGTCGTCGACCACTGGCGGATCTCCACCGACCCGCGCCGCACCGCCGACGAACTGGCTGTCCTGATGCAGGGCCTGATGGGCCGGCGCACCGGCGGCACCGGGCCCGAGCAGGTGGACGGCCTGGCGATCTGCTCCTCGGTGCCCGCCGTGCTGCACGAGCTGCGCGAGGTCACCCGCCGCTACTACGGCGACGTGCCCGCGGTGCTGGTGGCCCCGGGGGTGAAGACCGGGGTGCACGTCCTGATGGACAACCCCAAGGAGGTCGGCGCGGACCGGATCGTCAACGCGCTGGCCGCCAACCACCTGTACGGCGGCCCGTGCATCGTGGTCGACTTCGGCACGGCCACCACCTTCGACGCGATCAACGAGCGCGGCGACTACGTGGGCGGCGCGATCGCCCCCGGCATCGAGATCTCGGTCGAGGCGCTGGGGGTGCGCGGCGCCCAGCTGCGCAAGATCGAGCTGGCCCGGCCGCGCAACGTGATCGGCAAGAACACCGTGGAGGGCATGCAGTCGGGCGTCCTCTACGGCTTCGCCGGACAGGTGGACGGGCTGGTCACCCGGATGGCCAAGGAACTCTCGCCCAAGGACCCGGAGGACGTCCAGGTGATCGCCACCGGCGGCCTGGCACCGCTGGTGCTGGGCGAGGCGAGCACGATCGACGTGCACGAGCCCTGGCTGACCCTGATCGGCCTGCGGCTGGTCTACGAGCGCAACACGACGAGCTGAGCACGGCACGGCGGGCCGGGCACAACACGGAGGGCGGGCCGGGCGCAACACGGGAGGGCACGGACTGATCCGAACGGGGCGCCGCGCGCGAGGCTTCCGACAAATCGGATATTCCTCACGTAGTGTCAACTTATGCCCACGCCCCACGGATCCCGCGGCGGCATGGCCTTCAGCGCCGACGAAGTGCGCGTGCTGCGCCGTGCTCTCGCCCAAGCTCTCCACCCCGCCGTTCCCGCGCAGCTGCCGTCCGGCCACGGCTCGGCCGACCTCTGGATCGAGGACGTCCAGGACGCGCTGCGCCTGACCGAGGCCATCGACGAGGCCGCCGCCGAGGGCGGCCGGCTGCGCCGCTTCCTGCTCGCCGAACTGGTCCGCTACCGGACCGCGCTGCCCGGCAGCGCCCCGGGCTACCTGGAACGCCTGGAGGAGGCCGTCACCGACGGCTACCTGCCCGAACCCGACGACCTGTCGGCCCTGCGCGCCCTGACCCGGCAGCCCTGCGGCCCCGGCGAGCACAGCCGCCGCTCACGCCTGGCCGGCCGCTGCCACGCCCTGGCCGAGTCCGCCGTCCGCGAACGCCTCGCGCTCACCTCGGGCCTGCCCCGCCCCGCCACCGAGCCCGTCCCGGCCCCCGCCCGCCACCTGGCCGCCGTGCCCACCCCCCTCACCGACCGAGCCGGAGGACCGATCCCGATGAGCACCCAGTCCCACCAGTCCACCGCCTCGACCCAGCGCCCGACCCGGATCCCGACCCCGGCCGAACTCTTCGCCCGCCGCCCCGCCCCGGTGGGCGCGGCAACGCACCCCGCGGCGCCGCGCGAGGAGGAGGACGAGGAACTCGCGACCGGTACGGGGTGACTCCGTGCCCGGACCGCGCGCCATCGCCCTCGCGGGGGCGGTGGCGCGCGGTGCTTTATCGACAATGCGAGCACTCCATGACCGATCGCCGGTCAAGATTTCATAAAATCTCAGTGCGCTTGCGCACCACTGTCCTTATGTGCCCGATTCATTCCCTCATGAACACCCTTATGGTCCGCTGGGAATATTCAGTCACCAGGGGGACCCCGTGCTTTCAGCCCGCACCCGCAGGGCAACCGCGGCCGGCGCCACCGCGCTCACCGCACTCGTCACCGCCGGCCTGACAGCGCTGCCGGCGCAGGCGGCCGCCGGGGCGCTGACCATCACCGGCCAGGCGGTCTACGCGCTGCCCACCGACGGCACCACGCAGCAGGTGCGCATGACGATCGCCGACCCGCAGTCGGCCAAGCCGCAGGAAGCCAAGGTCACGATCGACACCAGCGCGCTGGCCGGCATCGCCACCGTCCAGACCAGCGCCGCCTGCACGACCCAGGGCTCCACCGTCACCTGCGACGAGTCCGTCGGCCCGAACGTCGGCAGCCAGCTCGAGCTGCCCTTCCAGGCCGTCAAGACCGCGAAGCCCGGAACCTCCGCGAAACTGCACCTGACGGCGACCACTCCCGACGGCGGCTCCGCCTCCTTCGACACCGTGCTCACCGTCGGTGGCACCCAGCTGTCGGTCAAGCCGCTCCCCGCGCAGCACGGCCTCAAGGTCGGCTCGACCATCACCACCGGCCTGGACATCACCAACAACGGGTCGCTGGCCTCCACCCAGACCACCATCGAGATCTACTCGGACACCGCACTGCCGATGCACCAGTACGGCAACTGCCTCTACGACCACAGCTCGGGGATCGAGTCGATCGCGATCTGCACCGTCAACACCGGCATCGCCCCCGGCGAGACGGTCCACCTCGACCCGGTGCAGTTCGACGTGACCAGTCAGGCACTGGGCGAGGACATCGAGTTCAACGTGAGCCCGCAGCCGGTCGACCTCACCGGGTTCCCCGCCACGGACAAGCTCGTTCAGGGCAGCGGCCCACGGCTGACCCTCGGCAAGCCCGAGTCCCCGGCCCCGGTTCCCTCCACCGTGGCCGAGCTGAGCCAGAACAACGGCGCCGACCTCCAGGTGAGCGTCGACAACAGCGCGGACTTCGTCGCGCTCGGGAGCTGGCAGCCGCAGTCCGGGGGCAAGCAGGGCACCCTCCAGGTCGGCCTGCGCAACGACGGTCCGGCGATGATCACCAGCCGGGCCGGCTCCTCGGCCGCCGACCTGCAGGTGATCCTGCCCGCCGGCGTCAAGGTCACCACGGTTCCGAACGGCTGCACGCAGGCCAAGGTCTCCGACCCGGCCGGCCGGACCCTGTACCGCTGCGACACCAAGGACACCCAGCTCGCCGGCTTCAAGATCACCTTTGACTTCGGCGTCCAGGTCGACGACCCCACCGCTGTGCGCAACGGCCTGGTCGACTTCGTCGACGGCGAGGCGCCGTCCGACTTCGCCGCAGCCGACAAGCTGAGCTTCGACCCGAACCCGGCGAACAACAGCGTCCAGCTCGCCTTCGGCGCCCAGGCCACGGCCTCTCCCACCCCCAGCACCGCCGCGGCCGCCCCCGCCACCAGCGCCCCGGCCGTCGCCACCACCAGCGCCGCGGCCGCCCCCGCCAGGACCCCCAGCGCGGTCGCCACGCCCACCAAGGCCGCCGGCACCTCCCAGGACCTCGCCTTCACCGGCGGCGGCTCCAACGCCGGTGCCATCGCCGCCGTCGGTGGCGGCGTGATCCTGCTCGGCGCGGGCTCGCTCTTCTACGCGAACCGCCGCCGCAAGGCCGCCGACCAGGGCTGAGCCCCGCACGCGTGACGCACCCCGCCCCGCCCCGGCGATATCCGGTGGCGGGGCGGGGTGTATGGCTCGCTACCCTGGTGAGGTGAGCGATCAGAGCAGCCTTCCCGCGACCGACGACCTTCCCGAGCAGATGCGCGTGAGGCGCGAGAAGCTCGAGCGCCTGCGCGCCGCCGGGGTCGACCCGTACCCGGTCGGATTCCCCCGGACCACCACCATCGCGGACCTCCGCGCCAAGCACCCGGACCTGCCCGTCGACACCGCCACCGGCGAGCGGGTCGGCGTCACCGGCCGGGTCGTGCTGGCCCGCACCGGCGGCAAGCTCTGCTTCGCGACGCTGCGCGACGGCTCGGGCGACCTGCAGGTGATGCTCTCGCTGGACAAGCTCGGCGAGGAGCGACTGGCCGCCTGGAAGGGCGACATCGACCTGGGCGACCAGGTGGGCGTCGAGGGCGAGGTGATCACCTCCAAGCGCGGTGAGCTGAGCGTCATGGTGGACAGCTGGGCGCTGACCGCCAAGTGCCTGCGCCCGCTGCCCGACAAGCACAAGGGCCTGACCGACCCCGAGGCCCGGGTCCGCCAGCGGTACGTGGACCTGATCGTGAACCCCGAGGCCCGCGAGATCCTGCAGCTGCGCACCAAGGTGATCCGCTCGATCCGCCGCACCTACGAGGACCGCGGCTACCTCGAGGTCGAGACCCCGATGCTGCAGCCGATCCACGGCGGCGCCAACGCCCGCCCGTTCGTCACCCACATCAACGCCTACGACATCGACCTCTACCTGCGGATCGCCACCGAGCTCTACCTCAAGCGGCTGGTGGTCGGCGGCGCCGAGAAGGTCTTCGAGATCAACCGGAACTTCCGCAACGAGGGCGCCGACGCGACCCACAACCCGGAGTTCACCGCGCTGGAGTCCTACGAGGCGTACGGCGACTACGACACCCAGGCCGAGCTGATCCGGGAGATCGTGGTCAACGCGGCCCGGGACGCGCTGGGCACCACCGTGGTGCGCGGCACCGACCCGCACGGCGTCGAGCACGAGATCGACCTGGCCGAGCCGTGGGAGGAGGTCAGCGTCTACCCGGGCATCTCCGCGCGGCTGGGTACCGAGGTGACTCCGCGGACCACCGTCGAGGAGCTGCGCAAGCTCGCCGACGCGGCCGGCGTGCCCTACGAGAAGGAGTGGGGCCACGGCCAGATCGTCCTGGAGATGATCGAGCGACTGCTGGAGGAGAACGCGATCCGGCCCACCTTCATCCGGGACTACCCGACCGAGGTCTCCCCGCTCACCCGCCAGCACCGCTCGATCGCCGGCGTGGCGGAGAAGTGGGACCTGGTGATCTTCGGGACGGAGCTGGGCACCGCCTACTCCGAGCTGATCGACCCGGTCGAGCAGCGCGCCCGCCTCACCGCCCAGTCGCTGCTGGCGGCCGGCGGCGACGTCGAGGCGATGCAGGTGGACGAGGACTTCCTGCGGGCCCTGGAGTACGCGATGCCGCCCACCGGCGGGCTGGGTCTGGGCGTCGACCGCCTGATCATGCTGCTCACCGGCAAGAACATCCGCGAGACGGTGCTCTTCCCGCTGGTGAAGCCCGAGAGCAGGAAGCTCACGGACCCGGCGGGCGGCTCCGACGCGGTGTCCACCGAGCTGACCAAGGGAGAGTGACCTGATGGAGTACGTCAGTGCGATCGTGCCACCGCTGGTGATGGCGATCGGCTTCGGCTTCCTGGTGCGGGCCATCATCCGCAGCCAGGGCGGCACCCAGAAGGGCAAGGAGGACGCCGCCGCCGAGGCGCTGACCCGGCCCGCGGCCGCCGCCGGCGGCGGGACCGCCGAGTAGACCGGCTCCCGCGGACGGGATTTCGAAGGCCACTCCCCGATCAGGGAGTGGCCTTCTCCGTTGAACCGACAAAAAGTCTCTAAAGTGGTCGTATGGTGCGTCCGCTCGGTGAGCTGGAGAACGCCGTCATGACCCGGGTGTGGGAGTGGAACCGCCTGGTGACGGTTCGCGAGGTGCTGCTCGATCTGCGCACGGAACGCGAAATCGCGTACACGACGGTGATGACCGTGCTGGACAAGCTGTACCGAAAGGGCTGGCTGCGCCGGGAGCGCGAGGGGCGCGCCTATCGATATGCGCCGGTCTCCTCCCGTGAGGCGTACACGGCATCGCTGATGAACGACGCCTGGAGCACCAGCGACAATCCCGCCGCCGCGCTGGTGCACTTCTTCGGCACGATGTCCGCCGAGCAGCGGGGCGCGCTGCGCGACGCACTTCGGGTGGCCGGCCCCGACCTGGCGAACGGAACCGAGGAGACCCCTCCCCCCGGGACGCGATAACGTCCCGCCCATGGAGGTCACCATCCGCCGGGCGCGGACCACTGATGTGCGGGCCGTACGCCGGCTCATCGACAGCTACTCGCGCGACGGCATTCTGCTCGACAAGCCCACCGTCGCGCTGTTCGAATCCGTCCAGGAGTTCTGGGTGGCCGAACGGGAGGCGGACGGCACCGTGGTCGCCTGCGGAGCGCTGCACGTCATGTGGGAGGACCTCGCCGAGGTCCGCACCCTGGCGGTCGATCCGATCTGCCGAGGTCACGGCATCGGGCACGTACTGCTGGACCGGCTGCTGGACACCGCGCGCTGGCTCGGCGTCCGTCGGATTTTCTGCTTGACGTTCGAGGTGGCGTTCTTCGCGAAACACGGCTTCGTCGAGATCGGGGAAACCGATGATGGTACGACAGACCCGGCCGTCATCGCTACGGAAGTGTATGAAGAACTCCTTCGCTCCTACGACGAAGGCGTGGCCGAGTTCCTCGACCTGGAGCGGGTGAAGCCCAACACCCTGGGCAACTCGCGCATGCTGCTGCACCTCTGAACCGGCACCTGAACCGGCACCGCGGCAGTTGCCCGGCTGTTGCGCCGCGACTTGCCGGGGAGCGCTTGGCGCGCCCGGGCGAACAGACCGGGGTTTGTGTTTTCCGAGAAAAGGCGGTTTCCTTTCCCTAAGGCATTGGGTCGTTAAGAGGAAAGGGAGTCCCGTGGCGCAGAGGGTACAGGTCATTCTTGAAGACGATCTCGACGGCGGTTCGGCGGACGAGACGGTGACGTTCGCCCTCGACGGCGTTGCCTACGAGATCGACCTGAAGTCCGACAACGCGGAGAAGCTGCGCGGCCTGCTCGCTCCGTACGTCGAAAAGGGCCGCAAGCAGAGCGGCCGGCTCACCAGCGCGCGCCGCACCAGCGGCCGCGCCGCCGCCCGCCCGGCGGCCAGCAGCGCGGACACGGCAAAGATCCGCACGTGGGCGAAGGACAACGGCCTTCCCGTGAACGACCGGGGCCGGGTCCCGAGCAACGTCCGCGAGGCGTACGAGGCGGCCAACGCCTCCTGACGCGCCGCCCGGCGCCCGACGGCGCACCGAGCGGATCGCGCCACCCACGACGGGGCGCGGAGGCCACACCTCCGCGCGCCGTGGCCCGAGACGGTCGCCGGAACACTCACGGACTGTGCAACGCTGGAACGGCGGCACGGTCACGGCGCCCGCCCCGTTCGGCCCTACCCGGGCCGGCGGCACCCCTGGCCCCGGGCCACCGCCCCGGCTCGAACGGGGCTCGACCCCTGCTTGAGCCCCTGTCATCCAGGGCCGCCCGGAGCGGACTTCTCGCGGGGCGAACAACACCAGTGGGGAAACTGCGCGAGAACGGCCGGAATTTCCGGTATGAATGCAGGTGGGGCGGGCGACAGAGCCGTGAGTGGCTTCCGGAGCCCGGCCCGGAGGCAGCCGCGAAGCCGAAGAACGAGGCGGGTGCGCACTGTTCCCCATCGGGGCGCCGAGCGTGTTCGCCATTGGCGTAGCGGCAGCACGTGCATCGGGCCGACTAGCGGGAACACCGTTCCCCAGCATCAGGTTGGGAAGGGTGTCGGCTGGTCGCGCAGCATGATTTCCCCGCAGTCGCGGGGGAACACCGTAGGCCGCGCCGCTGAGCGGGACTAGCATGCGGAAGGACAGGGCGGGGACAGTCCCCGAACTGCCCGACCGCTCTGAGGAGCGATTAACGATGTTCGAGAGGTTCACCGACCGCGCGCGGCGGGTTGTCGTCCTGGCTCAGGAAGAAGCCCGGATGCTCAACCACAACTACATCGGCACCGAGCACATCCTCCTGGGCCTGATCCACGAGGGTGAGGGTGTCGCCGCTAAGGCCCTGGAGAGCCTCGGGATCTCTCTTGAGGCGGTCCGCCAGCAGGTCGAGGAGATCATCGGCCAGGGCCAGCAGGCCCCGTCCGGTCACATCCCGTTCACACCCCGGGCCAAGAAGGTGCTGGAGCTGTCGCTCCGCGAGGCCCTTCAGCTCGGCCACAACTACATCGGCACCGAGCACATCCTGCTCGGCCTGATCCGCGAGGGCGAGGGCGTCGCCGCCCAGGTGCTGGTCAAGCTCGGCGCCGACCTCAACCGGGTCCGCCAGCAGGTGATCCAGCTGCTCTCCGGTTACCAGGGCAGCGGCAAGGAGTCGGCCACGGCCGGCGGCCCCGCCGAGGGCACGCCGTCGACCTCGCTGGTCCTGGACCAGTTCGGCCGCAATCTCACCCAGGCCGCCCGCGAGGCCAAGCTCGACCCGGTGATCGGGCGCGAGAAGGAGATCGAGCGGGTCATGCAGGTGCTGTCCCGCCGCACCAAGAACAACCCGGTGCTGATCGGCGAGCCCGGCGTCGGCAAGACGGCCGTCGTCGAGGGCCTGGCCCAGGCGATCGTCAAGGGCGAGGTCCCCGAGACGCTGAAGGACAAGCAGCTCTACACGCTGGACCTCGGCGCCCTGGTGGCCGGCTCGCGCTACCGCGGTGACTTCGAGGAGCGCCTGAAGAAGGTGCTCAAGGAGATCCGCACCCGCGGCGACATCATCCTCTTCATCGACGAGCTGCACACCCTGGTCGGCGCGGGCGCCGCCGAGGGTGCGATCGACGCGGCCTCCATCCTGAAGCCGATGCTGGCCCGCGGGGAGCTGCAGACGATCGGCGCCACCACGCTGGACGAGTACCGCAAGCACCTGGAGAAGGACGCGGCGCTGGAGCGCCGGTTCCAGCCGATCCAGGTCGCCGAGCCCTCGCTCCCGCACACCATCGAGATCCTCAAGGGCCTGCGCGACCGCTACGAGGCCCATCACCGGGTCTCGATCACGGACGCCGCCCTGGTCGCCGCCGCCACCCTGGCCGACCGGTACATCTCGGACCGCTTCCTGCCGGACAAGGCGATCGACCTGATCGACGAGGCCGGCTCCCGGATGCGCATCCGCCGGATGACCGCGCCGCCGGACCTGCGCGAGTTCGACGAGAAGATCGCCGACGTGCGCCGCGAGAAGGAGAGCGCGATCGACGCGCAGGACTTCGAGAAGGCCGCCTCGCTGCGTGACGACGAGAAGCAGCTCCTCAACGCGAAGTCCAAGCGCGAGAAGGAGTGGAAGGCCGGCGACATGGATGTCGTCGCCGAGGTCGACGAGGAGCTGATCGCCGAGGTCCTCGCCACGGCCACCGGCATCCCGGTCTTCAAGCTGACCGAGGAGGAGTCCTCCCGGCTGCTGCGCATGGAGGACGAGCTGCACAAGCGCGTCATCGGCCAGAAGGACGCCATCAGGGCGCTCTCCCAGGCCATCCGGCGCACCCGGGCGGGCCTCAAGGACCCGAAGCGCCCCGGCGGTTCGTTCATCTTCGCCGGCCCCTCGGGTGTCGGTAAGACCGAGCTGTCCAAGACGCTGGCGGAGTTCCTCTTCGGCGACGAGGACGCGCTGATCTCCCTCGACATGTCGGAGTTCAGCGAGAAGCACACCGTCTCGCGGCTCTTCGGCTCCCCGCCCGGCTACGTCGGGTACGAGGAGGGCGGGCAGCTCACCGAGAAGGTGCGCCGCAAGCCGTTCTCGGTCGTCCTCTTCGACGAGGTCGAGAAGGCCCACCCGGACATCTTCAACTCGCTGCTGCAGATCCTGGAGGACGGTCGCCTGACCGACTCCCAGGGCCGGGTCGTGGACTTCAAGAACACGGTCATCATCATGACGACCAACCTCGGCACCCGGGACATCTCCAAGGGCTTCGGCCTGGGCTTCGCGGCCACCGGCGACACCGCCACCGGCTACGAGCGGATGAAGGCCAAGGTCGGCGAGGAGCTCAAGCAGCACTTCCGCCCCGAGTTCCTCAACCGTGTCGACGACATCGTGGTCTTCCACCAGCTGTCGGAAGAGGACATCATCCAGATCGTCGACCTGATGGTCGACAAGGTGGACTCCCGGCTGAAGGACCGCGACATGGGCCTGGAGCTCAGCGTCGAGGCCAAGAAGCTGCTGGCCAAGCGCGGTTACGACCCGCTGCTGGGCGCGCGTCCGCTGCGGCGCACGATCCAGCGCGAGATCGAGGACCACCTCTCCGAGAAGATCCTCTTCGGCGAGCTGCGGGCCGGCCAGATCGTGGTCGTCGGCGTGGAGGGCGAGGGCAAGGAAGCCAAGTTCACCTTCCGCGGCGAGGAGAAGTCGGCTGTCGCCGACACCCCGGCGGCGGTCGCGGCGACGGGTCCCGACCTGACGAAGTAGCAGCTCGCTCCGAGTGAGTCGCGGCCGTGGGCCCCACGAAGGAATTCGTGGGGCCCACGGCTTTTTCGCGGCGTGCAGTGATGGGCTGTGACCGAACTCCGTTTCGAGGGTCGAGGGCACCTGCGGCCCTCCTGGGGTGCGCCGGCGATTCCACTCGCCATCCTCCTCGTGCAGATCCTGGCGCGGGACCTGCACCGCGGTTGGGCGTCGGGCCTGGCTCGAAGCGGGCGGCGCCGCGGCTACGGCTGACCGACGGCAGCTCCCTAGGCCCTGTCCGGCCGATCATGTGCGGAGCCAGATCATGAAGGCTGCGACGGTGACGGTCCCCTGGTAGACGTATGCCCGCTTGTCGTATCTCGTCGCGACGGCGCGGTAGTTCTTCAGTCTGCTGATGGCTCGTTCGACGGTGTTGCGTTTCCTGTACCGATCCCGATCGAACCCGGGTGGTCGGCCGCCGGCATGCCCGCGCGTGCGGCGGTTGGCAGCCTGGTCGCTCTTCTCGGGGATGCTGTGGCGTATCCCGCGACTCCGTAGGTATTGGCGTATTGCCCGGCTGCTGTACGCCCTGTCCGCGCTGACGCTCGACGGGGTGCTCCGAGGCCGGCCAGCACCGATGCGGGAACCCGGAGGCCTCTCATCACCGCCTCGAACTGCGTACAGTCCGCACGCTGGCCCTGTGTCAGGACCAGGGAAAGCACGCGGCACCGGCCGTCGGCGCTCAGGTGGACCTTGGTGGTGAAACCGCCTCGTGAGCGACCAAGGGCATCACCCTCGCAAACTGGGGCTACGGCTTTGCCGACACCCGGCCGGAGCCCGCCGGCGGAGTGACGCCCGGACGACAGGGGCATCGGCACCGTGCGCCGGGCACCGGCGGCGTGCTGGTGGGCGCGCACGGATGTGGAGTCGACCGCGATCTCCCAGTCGATGTCACCTTCCGCGTCGGCCTCGGCCTGGAGCCGACGGAGCACCAGGGCCCAGGTACCGTCCGCCGACCACCGCCGATGCCGTTCGGAAACGGTCTTCCACGGCCCGTAGCGGTGCGGCAGGTCACGCCACGGCACACCGGTCCGAAGCCGGTGCAGCACCCCGTTGATCACCTGCCGGTGGTCGCGCCACCTGCCGCACCGCCCGGTGCCCACCGGCAGGTACGGCCGAAGCCGCTCCCACTGCGCATCCGTGAGATCGCCCCTGCCTCTGTCCTCCACGGCCGGATCAACGACCACTCCGCCAACCGGAAACCGGGCAGGCTCCCGCGGCGCGCCGGGCTCAAGGAAGGTGCGCGGACGGACGATGCATCAGGTGACCGTCGTGCGTGGGGCTGTCCCGGCCCCGGGGGCGGTCCCCTTTTCGTGAACGGAGACCTGATGCGACTGTCCGCGCGCTGCGCGTCCGCCGCCCTCATGCTGATCATTCCCCTGGCCGCCGCGCAGGGAGCGGCAGCCGACGGCCCGTCCGAGCGGGCCGTCGCGGCTCCCCTGCACAGGACGGCCACGGCCGTGCCCGGTGAGTACATCGTCACGGTGGGCAAGGGCCTGGACCCGGCCCGGGTGGCGGCCAGGGCCGGGGGCGTCGAGCCGCTGCACACCTACCGCCACGTCCTGAACGGGTTCTCCGCCCGCCTGGACGCAGCCCAACTGGAGCGGGTACGTGCCCAGCCCGGGGTGGAGGCCGTCGAGGAGAACGGCCGCGCCGGCGCCCAGGCGGCCACCGTCTCGCCCACCCAGGACAAGCGGCAGGTAGCCGCCAGCTGGGGCCTGGACCGCATCGACCAGCACGACTGGGACAAGGACGCGGGGACCGGTGACGGGCAGTTCAACGTCGAGGGCAACGGAGCCGGCGTCACCGCCTACCTGATCGGCACCGGCATCGACTTCGGCCACGACGAGTTCGAGGGCCGCGCCACCCTCGGCACCGACACCGTCGGCGACGGGAAGAACGGTGCCGACTGCAACGGCGTCGGCACCCACGTCGCCGGCATCGTCGGTGGCAAGACCTACGGCGTCGCCCGCAAGGTGAACCTGGTCAGCGTCCGCGTCGTGGGCTGTGACGGCAAGGGCACCACCGAGCAGATCATCGCCGGCCTCGACTGGGTGGCGGCCAACGCCAAGAAGCCCGCCGTCGCCAACATCTCCGTCGGCGGCGACAAGGACGAAGCACTCAACAAGGCAGCCGACGCGCTCTCCAACGCGGGCATCCTGCCCGTCGTCTCCGGCGGCAACGGCGCCCGCGACGCCTGCCTCTCCTCCCCCGCCTCCGCCAAGCGGGTCGTCACCGTCGGCGCGACCGACAAGTACGACGAGGAGACCGACTTCAGCAACTACGGCACGTGCGTCTCGCTGTACGCGCCCGGCAAGGACATCATCTCCGCCAGGCTCGGCGGCGGCAGCGAATCCAAGAGCGGCACCGCCATGGCCGCCCCGCACGTCACCGGCACCGTAGCCCTCTACCTCGCCGGGCACACCGACGCGACCCCCGAGGACCTCGCGGAGTGGCTCTCCACTGAAAGCACGAGGGACGCCCTGACCGTCACCAAGAGCAGCCCCAACGAACTGCTGTACGCCGGCGGCCTCTGACACCTCACCACCCCGCTCCCACTGCCCCGCCACGCCCGAAGGGCCAGCGGGGCAGTCCCACATCAAGACCCAGACCCCACCCGGCCGTACCCAAAACCCACTGCAACCCCCCCCAAGATCGACCGGACAGGCCCTAGCCGACGGCGGGCGGGATCTCGCACCAGACGAACTTGCCGATGCCGTGCGCCCGAGGGCAGCAGCCCCAGCGGCTGGCGAGCGACTTGACGAGGAGCAGGCCGCGTCCTGACTCCTCGTCGGCGCCCACCTGGCGGGGCAGCGGGCGGCCTTCGCCGATGTCGTGCACCTCGATGCGCAGCGGGCCCTCGCCTTCTTCGGCCAGCCTGACGACCACCCGGATCAGCGTGCCCCGGCGGGGGCCGTGCACCACGGCATTGGTGACCAGCTCGGAGAGGAGCAGCTCGCCGCAGTCCGCGTAGCGCTCACCCTCCTTGGCCCTGGCCAGCACCTCGCGCAGCAACTGCCGTGCACGGGAGGGACTTCTGAGGTCCTTGGGGAACCAGCGGGCGCCTTCGACAACCCGGGCAGGTGGTTTGGCGAGGGATTCGGGCATGCGGGGGCCTCCCATGGGGCACGGTGACCGATATGTGGTCCCTGCAAGCCTCGGGGGCGGCGGGGTCGGCTCGCCAGGGGGGCGGTGGCAGCAAGGGGTTTGTGGGCGAGGGGAGTTCGAATACGTGAGCGCGGACCGGTTCAACCAGAAGATCGGCTGGAAGCACTTCGGCACCGAGCTGAAGCGCGCGAGGGAGGAGAAGGGCCTCTCCCAGACGCAGTTGGGTGCGCTCATCTTCGTGTCGGGCTCGTACGTCGGCCAGTTCGAGTCGGCCACCCGCAAGCCGCAACTCGATGTGGCGGAGCGGATCGACAAGGCACTGGAGACCGACGGACGGTTCGGTCGGATGTGCAAGGAGCTGGTCGACAGCTCGGTGTTCGAGGACCCTTTCGTAGTCGCCGCCGAGCTGGAGCAGCAGGCGATCAGCATCTGCGAGCATGCCGGTCAGCTGCTCCCTGGACTGCTGCAGACCGAGGCCTACGCGCGAGCCATCTACCTTGCCTGCCAGCCTTTGATTCCAGGGAAGGAGCTCGATCAGCTGGTGGCCGCCCGGCTAGAACGAGCAGGGCTGCTGAAAGGTCCAACACGCCCCATGTTGTGGGTGATCATCGATGAGTCGGCAATCCGACGGCCGCTAGGTGGTCGCGTGACCATGGCTGAGCAGCTTCGGCATGTGACAGAGCTGGCGGAGAGCGGGTCCATCATCCTGCAGGTGCTCCCGTTCTCTGCCGGCGGCCATGCTCTACAGGAAGGCTCGCTGCGGATCATGGCCTTCGCCGACGCGCCACCGGTGGCCTACGTGGAAGCCGCTCTCACAGGCCAACTGATCGATAAACCAGTGATGGTCGCCAAGTCAGAGATGCTCTACGATCTCGCAAGAGCGTCCGCGCTGCCATGCGAGGCCTCTCTGGCACTGGTCAAGGCGGCTGCAGAGGAATACGCATGTGAGCAATGACCCCGCAGTCTCGTGGCGGAAGTCCAACTACAGCGGCGGTAGTGGCGGCAACAATTGCGTCGAGGTGGCCGATGGTCTCACCGGCATCCTCCCGGTCCGCGATTCCAAGGACCCTCACGGCCCTGCGCTCGCCTTCACCCCTGATGCGTGGTCCGCCTTCATCAGCGCCCTCAAGACCGGAACTGTCGCAACACCGCGCTAGTTGTTGCGTTGTTGAGAGGGAAACCCGCTGCTCAGCTGACGTCCGCTCAGATTAGTGTGATCACACGATCCGGACGAAGAGAGCACGGGGGAACGATGAAGAGGACAGTTCGGGGAGCCGTCTGCGCGGTGGCGCTGGCGGTCACGGGGCTGGCGCTCACCAGTCCGGCGGCCGATGCGGCGCCGAGGCCGCTGGCGCTGGGGATCTATCCGGGGGGCTACGCGGGGGGCGGTTCGACCGATCCGCTGCCGGACGATCCGGCGAAGGTGGTCAAGGCGCTGAACGAACTCCAGGACGGGCCGGGTTTCCTGGTCCGCGAGTACGTCGGCTACAACGGGACGCAGAACGGCGGTGCGGACGCCAAGCAGTACTTCGGGTACCTCGGCCACGGCCGCAAGCTGGACCTGGTGCTGAGCTACCCGGGCAAGGACACCCCGCTGGACGGCTGGCTGCAGTACGTCCGCACCGAGGTGAGGGTGGCCGGTCCGCGCGCGGCGTCGATCTCGCTGGGCGTCGACGTCAACCTCTCTGCGGCCTCGGACCCGTCGGTGGTCCCGGCCGTGGTGGCGGGCGTCGAGGCGGCGAAGGACGAGGCCCGCCGGCTGGGCCTGCGCAACCTTGAGATCGGCTTCGACGAGGGCGCGTTCGGCCGGGCATACACCCCGTTCTGGCAGTCACTGGCGGCGGCGGGCGGCGAGAAGTTCCGCGACTCGATCGACTACGTCGGTGTGGAGCTCTACCCGGACGTCTTCTTCCCGGGCCCGGGGGACCTGGGGCAGCAGGCGGTGGACGCGATCACCGTGGTGCGCACCCAGGAGATGCCGATCGCCGGGCTGGGCGGCAAGGTGGCCATCCACGTCGCGGAGAACGGCTGGGACACCCTCGCCCCGCGCACCGAAGCCCAGCAGTCCGCCGCGCTCACCTCGGAGTTGACCGCGATCAGCGCCAACCGCGCGAAGCTGGACGTGACCGCCTACGAGTACTTCGACCTGCGGGACGACAAGAGCGGCTCGACCAACATGCTCGACCACCTCGGGCTGCTCAACGACGACTACACGCCGAAGGCGGCGTTCCAGACGTACCGCCGGCTGGTGCGGCAACTCAAGCGCGGGTAGCGGGCAGGGCGGGACGCGACTGCTCCTGATGGGCGAGCGGGCGGGCGGGGCTTCGAACATCCCGCCCGCCACTCGCACGGGTGATTTTTGTAGATCTGATGGTGGATCAGATCATCTGCGGTGCTAACGTCCGCCGCAGAAGCAATTTGACCCCGGCGGTGCGCCAACACCCCGGGGCCCGGCACCAGGAAAGCAGCTCCCAATGCACATCAACTTTAGCGCGCCCGAGCGCTATGTCCGGGCAGACCACGAGATCGTCCGCCACCCGCGTCTGAACGGGACGGCGAAGACCCTGCTGCTCTGGGCCCTCTCACTGCCGCCGGGCAGCCGCGACACGGTCCTGACGATCGGTCAGCGGATGCCCGAGGGCCGGCAGGCGGTCAGCACCGCGCGCGCCCAGCTCAAGGCCGAGGGCTACCTGCACGTCCGGCGCGGACAGCACCCGACCAACGGCACCTGGCACACCGAAGTGCTGGCCAGCAGCGTGCCGTTGACCACGCCCGAACAGATCTCCGAGGCCTGGGCGGCGACGACCCGCGAGGCGGGAGAGGTCGGGCAGGCGTCACCGACGCACCAGGACCCGACACTCGGTGGGGAGACGGGTCGGGCAGTCGGCACTTCCCCCAAGGGGGAGAACAATGGGGGGAAGAACCTCCCTCCCGCCGCACCCGATCCGGCGCCTGCTCCGGCGGCGCCCCCGCCGCGGCCGCCCGGCCCCGTCACGCCCGGGCCCGTCACGCCCGGGCCCGTCGCGGCGGCCGGGCGGGTGCTGCGCAGGCTGCTCGCCGGGGAGGCGCGGCTGTCCCTCGGGCTGGCCGAGATCCTGGCGCTGGCCCCGCTGGCCGCCGAGTGGCTCGCCCGCGACCGCAGCGAGGACCGGCTCGGGCGCGCGCTGCTGGACGCGCTGCCGCAAGGGCCGATCTTCGCGCCGCTGGCTTTCCTGCGCAGACGGCTGGAGCGCAAGATGCCGCCGCCGCCCGCCCTGGGAACCGCCCCGGAGCCGCCCTTGCCCGGGCCGATGATGGCGGAGTGCGGGACCTGCCGGGCGCCGGTGCAGGTGGGCAGGCGCTGCCGTTCGAGCACCTGCGCGGTGGATCCGGTGTGGGCGGACGAGTCGGTCGCGGAGATGTACCACCGCGGCGCGGCGACCGCGCGGGCCGCGATGACCACCCGCGGCACGCGGTAGTGCGCGGCCCGGGGCGCGGGGCGCGGGGTACGGCGCTCGGGCGGCCTGAAACCTGGTCGTATCCGGTCGGTGACCGTCCTAGGGTGGCCGTGACGGAGCGGCGGCGAGGGACGGTGGCGTTCATGACCGGTGGCGGGCAGCACAGTTGGCAGGATCTCGTCCTCGCGCAGTTCCACCGCGTCCACCGCGACCTGTCGGCCGCCCTGGACGGCGCCGATCGCGCGCTGCTCGACCGGCGTCCGGCCGTCGGCGCCAACAGCGTCGGCTGGCTGGCCTGGCGCATCGCGCGCGGCCAGGACCGCAACCTCTCCGAGCTGCTCAAGGTGCCGCAACTCTGGCTCACCGCAGGGTGGTCGGAGCGGTTCGGGCGGCCCGCCGACGCCGGCGACACCGGCTACGGCCACTCGCCCGCCGAGGCCGCCGCCTTCCGCGGCCCGGCCGCCGAGGTGCTCAGCGGCTACCTGTCGGCCACCTACCGGCTCGCCCAGCGGTACCTCGCCCGCGCACCCGATGACGACCTCCGGCGCAGTTCCACCAGCCCCACCCTGGGCAACACCCACACCGTCGCCGAGCGCCTGACCGGCCTGCTGGCGGAGGGCTACGCGCACGCGGGCCAGGTCGCCCTGCTGCTCGCGCAGGCGTCGCCCGAGGGGTCGGCCACGCCATGACCGCGAGCACCGGCACCGGCCTCAGCGGCACGAGTGGCAGCAGCGGCACGAGCGGTGGCACGAGCGGTGGCACGAGTGACGGCCGTGCGCTGGGCGGTCGCCGCAGGACCGATCTGATCAGGCCTATCGTCGGCACGGCCGCCCCCGTCTACCTGAGCATGCTGGTCTCCTCGGTCGCGGCGCTGCTGGACACCGCGCTGCTCGGCCACCGCGGCACCGCCACACTGGCCGCCTTCGCCGTCGCGCTGGCCGTCTTCACGCCCGTGCAGACGGCGCTGGCGGGCGTGCAGCGCGGCGTGATCCCGTTCGTCGCCGCGCACCGGGAGGACCGCGCGGCGCTGCTCCCGGTGGTGCGGGCGAGCCGGTGGCTCGGGTACGCGGTGGGGCTGCTCGGCGCGGGGGTCCTCGCCGCGGTGCCGCTGATCGGGGCCGCGACCGGGACGCCCCCGGGCACGCTGGCGCGGTTGGGCGTCTTCCCCGCGCTGCTGGCCGCCACCGTGCTGGTCACCGCGCTGGGCGCGACGGCGAGCAGCGTGCTGATCGGGCTCGGGCGGGCCAAGGCGGTGATGCGGGCCGGTCTGCTGGGCACCGCGACCGCCGTGCTGCTCTCCGTCGTGCTGGTGCGCGGCCTGGGGCCGGTGCCCGCGCTGGGCCTGACCGGCGCCGGGCTCTCGCTGCTCGGCGCCACCGCCGTGAGCCGTGGCGCGGCCCAACTGGCGCTGCGGCGAAGCGAGGTGCTGCGCGGGCTGCCCGCACACCCCGGCCGCCCGGACCCGCGCGCGGTGCTGCGGCAGGCCCGGGTGGGAGTCCCGCTGGCCGGGACGGTGCTGGTGAAGTTCGCGGTGCTGGGGGTGCTGACCCTGGCCGCCGCCCGGCTGGGCGCGGCGGACGCGGCCGTGCAGTCGGTCTGCGTTGCGCTGGCCAACCTGCTCTACACCGCCGCGGTGGCGATCGGCCAGGCCGCCGTGCCGCTGACCGCCGTCGCCGTCCGTGACCGCGACCTGCGCCGGGCCCGACGGACGATCAGCACGGCGCTGGTGGTGGCGCTCGGCGCGGTGCTGCTGCTGGGCGCGGTCGTGCTGGGCGCGCACCGGCAGCTGGTGCCGCTCTTCACCGCCGACCCGGCGGTCCGCCGCCGGGCGCTCACCCTGCTCCCGCTGGTGCTCGCGGCGGTGGCCGCCGACGCGCTCCAGGCGGTGGCGGGCTTCGGACTGGTCGCCCTGAAGCGCACGGTGCCGAGCCTGCTGTCAACCCTGCTCTGGTTCGGCCTGCTCGGGGCGGCCGCCGTGCCGATCGCCGACGCCGGCGGCCTGCGGGCGCTCTGGCTCGCCCTGGCTGCGGCCAACCTGCTGCAGGCGGTCAGCAAGGCGGCCTCCTTCCGGCGGCAGAGCGCCCGCGCGGTGGCGGCCCCGTAGCGGCCGGCGCTACGGAAGCGTGCCCTCCACCGCCGCCTTGGTGAGCCCCAGCCCGCTCAACACCCCTGCCCCGTCCTCGTGTTCGAGCAGAGCAAGCAGGATGTGCTCGGTGCCGACGTAGTTGTGCGCCAGCCGGATCGCCTCCCGGAAGGTCAGCTCCAGCACCTTGCGGGCGCCCGCGTCGTAGGGGATCAGCTCGGGCACCTCGGCGGCCGGCGCCGGGAGCGTAGCGGTGACGGCCGCGCGCACGGCCTCGGCGGTGAGTCCGTTCGCGAGCAGCGCGGTCACGCCGAGGCCCTCGGGCTCGTGCAGCAGCCCGAGCAGCAGGTGCGCTGCCCCGATCTCGCCGCTGCCGGCCGTGCGCGCCTCCTCCTGCGCGGCCATCACCACGCTGCGGGCCCGGTCGGTGAAGCGGCCGAAGCCCTGGCTCGGGTCCAGGTCGGAGGGCTCCCCCGGATCCTTGGGCACGAATCGCTTCTGCGCGGCCTGCCGGGTCACCCCCATGCTGCGGCCGATGTCCGTCCAGGAGGCGCCGGAGCGCCGCGCCTGGTCCACGAAGTGCCCGATCAGATGGTCCGCCACCTCGCCGAGGTGGTCGGCGGCGACGACAGCGGTGGAGAGCTGCTCCAGCGCGTCGCCGTGGGTCTTCTTGATGCCTTCGATCAGCTCATCGAGCCGGATGGGATGCGTCATGTGTCAACCGTAGGTTGACAGCATCGCAGTGTCAACCCTTGGTTGACAGCAGCTACTGACCCAGCAGCGAGCCCTCGGTGGCACTGGTCGGCGCGGCCACCGCGGGGCCGTGGTGGTTGCCGAGCAGCGAGTCGACGATCGGGTTGTTCCCGGCCAGGTTGGGCGAGGTGCCGTCGCCCACCGAGGTGGCGGCGTGGGCGGCGCTCGGCGCCGCGAGGGAGGCGGCGAAACCGACCGCGAGGGAGGCGTAGGCGAGCATGCTGCGCTTCTTCATGCGCTGCCTAACGAGACCGCGCGCGAGGGGTTTCGCCGCGCACTCGGGTGACTTCCCGTGCCCTCTCGGGGGCGGGGCGCCGACGGATCGTCAGCGGCCCTGGCCGCGCCGGCGGTCGCGCTCGGCCGCGTCCAGGCTCTCCCGCACCGCCACCGTGAGCGGGTGCCCCTCGCTCAGGGAGGTCAGGCAGAGCGCCAGGGTGCGGGCGGCCAGCTGGGCCGCCTCGACGGACTCGTTCGCCGCCCAGTGCGCCTTCGCCAGCTGGTGGCGGGTGCGCAGCGTGTCGGGGTGCCGCTCGCCGAGCAGCGACCAGCGGTCGCTGAGCACCCCGCGCAGCAGGGCGACCGCCTGGCTCGGGTCGCCCTCCTTGCGGGTGGCGACACCGAGTTCGTAGCGCAGCGCGAGCGGTTCGGGGTGCTGCTCGCCGAAGACCCGCCGGGCCCGCTCCAGCGTGCCGCGCAGCAGTTCGAAGGCCAGGCCGCGCTCGCCCAGGCCCAGGTAGGCGACCGCGAGCAGGCGGCGGGCGGCGAAGGTGTCGGGGTGGTCCTCGCCGAGCCGCCGGGTGCGGGCGTCGTCGACCGCCTCCAGCAGCGGCACCGCGCGGTCCTGCTCGCCCATCCGCACGTAGGCCGAGGCCAGTTGCAGACCTGCGGTCAGCGTGATCGGGTAGTCCTCGCCCAGGGCCCGCACGGCGTCCGCCTGGATCTGCTCCAGGGCGTTGATGGCGCGGTGCAGGTCGAACTCGGCCAGCGCGGCGGCGGCTTCGGTGCGGATCACCAGGGTCTCCGAGGCGTCCTCGCCGAGGATCCGCTCGGCGTCCGGCAGCAGCCACTCGAAGGCGGTGATCGCCTTCGCCAGGGCGCCCGCGTCGCGCAGCGCGGTGGCGTGGCTGCCGCGGGCGACGATCGCCTGGCCGCTCTCGGGGCCGTGCACCTCCTCGGCCTGCGCCTTGAGCTGATCGAAGAGCGGGACGGCGCGGTCGGTGGCACCGGCCCGCAGGTAGCCGGCACCGAGCCGGCCGCGGATGTGCAGCAGGTCGGCGGCGGCCGCGCCCGACTCGGCGTCGGCCAGCAGCTGCTGGTAGCGGGTCAGCGCCCCGCCCAGTCGGCCGCACTCCAGGTAGGCGTCGGCCAGTCGCAGCCGGGGGGCGAAGGTGTCGGGGTGGCCGGCGCCGTAGACCGTCTCGGAGAGCACGACCAGCTGCTCCAGCACCGGGATCTCCTGCCCCAGGTCGCCCGCCCCCTGGTAGGCGCGGGCCAGCACCTCGCGGGAGGCGAGCACCTCCCGGGAGTCGAGCGCGTCGCGCCCGTCCCGCTCGGCCGCGATCCGCGCGTTGACGGCGACCAGCCGGGCCAGCGCCTCCTCACCGCCCATCCGCTCCAGCAGCCGGCAGACCAGCCAGAGCGGCAGTCCGCTCTCGGGGCCGAGCAGCGGCAGGAGTTCCTCGCCGATCGCGAACAGGCCCTGCCACTCGCGCTGCTCGTAGGCGGCCTGGTCCTCCACCGGGTAGAGCCTCAGCAGCGGCAGCAGTGCGGCCAGCACCTCGGCGCGCACCGCCTCGTCCAGCACCGAGGCGTAGGGCAGGCAACTGGCGGCGACCAGCCGCAGCCAGCGGGCCTCGCGCGGCTCCGCGCAGGCGTCGGCGTCGGCCAGCAGTCGACGCAGCAGCCGGGCCCGGTCAGGTGGCGGGCAGTGGCCGACGGCCATCCGGATCACGTCGGCCCAGTGCTCGTCGACCGCCCTCGCGGCGAGCAGCCCGAAGTCCCGGTCCTGGGCGAACTCCCGCCCGGCCAGGTAGTCCTGGAAGGTGCGGTGGACGAACTCCAGGGTGTCCACGCTGGTCTCGGTGAGCAGGCCGGTGCGCTCCACCAGGTGGCGCAGCATCCGTTCGGCGTCGACGCCGTCCCGGGCGGCGGGCAGGCTGGGCAGCACCTGGTCGATCTGCCGCAGCGCGTCGGACCGGTCGCCCTCGTGCTGGCCGTTGAGCACCAGCCAACGCGCTATCCGCTGCAGCGGGGCGAGTTGCTCCTCGCGGCCGAACTGCTCGACGACCACCCGGCGCTGCTTGTCGCGGCGCAGCAGCAGCATGTCCAGGGCGAGTTCGTAGAGCTCCATCTTGCGCCGGGGCAGCGCGCCCTCCCACTCGCGGTGCAGGGCGCAGATCATGGCGCAGAGCAGCGGGCTGTCGGTGAGCAGCTCCAACTCGGGCGACTGGCCCAGGGTGCGCCGCAGGGCGTCCTTGCGTTCGCTGAACTCCTCTTCCAGGCCGGCCAGTTCGGAGGCGGTGAGCTGCTCGGGGGCGGTGGCCTCGGCGGTGGCGCGCTCGGCGGCCAGCGCGGCCTGGTGCCAGCGTTCGACGAAGCGGTTGCGGTCCCACTCGTCCATCGGGCAGAGCAGCAGCTCCTCGAAGCGCAAGTGGGCCAGCCACTGCGCGGGGACGCCGGAGGGGCGCACGGTGACCAGGGTGACGCAGTCGGGGTAGGAGGCGAGCAGCTCGGCCAGCCACTCGCCGGCCTCGTCGCGCTCGCTCTGCGGGATCTCGTCCAGGCCGTCGACCAGCAGGATCGCCCGCCCGGCGGCGAAGATCCGGTCGGCCCAGCCGGGCGGCTGGCTGTCGGCGACCGGGCTGCGGTCCATGGCGAGGAACTCGGCGGGCAGCGGCTGCAGGTTGCGCAGCTGGAACAGGGTGCGCAGCCGCAGCACGAACGGGACCCGGTAGTTCAGCTCGGCCAGCTCGCCGACCAGGGTGCCGGCCACGGCGTTGACGGCCAGCCACTGCAGCAGGGTGGTCTTGCCGGAGCCGGCCTGGCCGCGCAGCAGCACCCGGCGGCGGTCCTTGAGCATGCCCTCCACCCGCCCGCGCCGGTCGGGCGGGCCGAGCACGGTGTCGCCGCTGGGGACGGCGTCGCCCGGGTGGCCTCGCCGGGCGGCGGGGCGGGCGGCGGGGCGCTGGGGGTCGGAGAGCTGGACGGCCTGCAGGCTGAGGTAGGCGGTGCCCAGGTCCCAGGGCTGCGACTGCGGCAGGCCGAAGATCTTCAGTCGGCCGTGTTCCTTGCCGATGCTGCGGGCGTACTTCTCCTCGAAGGCGGCGTCCTGGCGCTCCTGGGCCGAGACGCCGAGCAGCCGCACCGGGGCGGGCAGGTGGCGGGCGAGCAGCTGGGCGAGGTCGGGGCGGGCCAGCAGCGGGGCGAGCGGGATCAGGCCGAGCTGGGAGTGGTGCCAGACCTCGGGGGCGAGGTCGGCGGTGGCCAGGCCGAGCAGCAGGCCGTTGAAGACCACCGGCGCGCCCGACATGCCCGACCACGGGGAGGCGGCGCCGGCCACCGGGCCGGGCGGCTGGTGCTGGGTGCTGAGGGTGTGCCGACCGGTGCCCAGGCCGGTGCCGGGGGCCAGCGTGCCGACCAGCTGGTGGCTGCGCAGCAGCACGCCGTCCTCCCGCCCCGCGGCCGGGTAGCCGATCGCGTGGCAGAGCGGGAGCGGCTCCAGCCCCTCGATCCGGCCCCAGGGCAGCGGGCCGAGGGCGGCGGCGAGTTCGGGGCGGACCAGGTCGCGGGTGGCGAGCAGCAGCGCGAGGTCCGTCTCCTCGTCCGCGGCCCGCCACAGCACGGCGCAGCGCACCCAGCCCACCCCGCCGCCCGGGACCGCGGCCTCGATCCGCACCGGGGCCGCCGCCGCGGGCGGCAGCAGGTGGGCGACGGTGAGGACCAGCCGGCCGGTGAGCAGCAGACCGCTGCCCTGACCCGCCGCGCGGACGGCCGCGACCCGCTGGGCGGTCAGACTCAATGGAAGCCCTCGTCGCTGCCCAGGTCGGGATTGCCGACCAGGACGCTGCCGCCGGTGGCGAGGTCCTTGGGGGTGAGCGAGACGGTGACCTTGTGGCTGCTGGTGCGCCCGGCGCCGACCTCGGCGCCCGCCTGCAGCACCCAGGCCCGCACCCCGCCCTTGAGCGCGGCGTCGCGGCGCAGCTCGATGGCGAACTCCAGCTCGACCGTCCCGACTTCGAACTGGAACCGCTCACCGGCCGCGCGCTCGGCGGCCGCCGCCAGCTGCCGGCGGACGGCCTCGACCGCCTCCGCGAGCTCGATGTCAGCGAATCGGTCGTTCACGTCGCCCCCAGCTGCCTCGTCGGCCGACCAGTCGACTACTGATCGGTCATCAGCGTTGACGATGGGCGACTTTGCGTCAACCCCGGCTCGGGCCGAGCAGCTTGAGGAAACCGCTGAACGAGTCGCTGACCTGCGCGGAGTTCCAGGCGAGGGCCGGTGCGAGGGCGGTCACCTCGGTCAGCGCCAGGCCCACGTGGCCGGACTCCGACCAGGTGCCGAAGAGCGCGTCGCCGGTCAGCTCGGCGTGCCGCAGGTTCGCCTCGGTGAGGCGCTCGGGCGGGTGGGGCAGCAGCAGCTGGAACTGGTGGGTGTGCGGCGGGTCGGGGTTCAGCCGTCCGCCGGGGACCTGGGGCAGCACCTCGCGCAGCCCCTTGGCGATCACCTGGGCCTGGCTCAGGTAGCCGGGTAGTCTGGGCAGTTCGCGTCCGAGCGCGGCCAGCGCCGAGAGCGCGGCGGGCCACTGCTGGTACAGCAGTCCGCCGTAGCGGTGGCGCCAGGTGCGGGCCTCGCGGATCAGCTCCTCACCGCCCGCGAGCGCTGCTCCACTGATGCCGCCCAGCGCCTTGTAGAAGGAGACGTACACCGAGTCGGCCAGGGCGGCGAGGTGCGGCAGCGGGCGGCCGTAGTGCGCGGCCGCCTCCCAGAGCCGGGCGCCGTCCAGGTGCACCACGGCGCCGCGCTCGCGGGCGGCGGCCACCAGGGCGGTCAGCTCGGACCAGGGGGGCAGCACGAAGCCGGCCGCGCGCAGCGGCAGCTCGATCATGAGGATGCCGAAGGGTTCGTCGAAGTCGCGCAGCTCGGCGGCGGTGGGCAGCCGGGGTGCGGTGGTGGGCCAGACCGCGTCCAGTCCGGTGAGCCGCTGGTGGGCGCGGCGCTCGTGGGTCTCCAGGTGGAAGAGCGGGTGGGTGGCCACCACCGGGTCGGGGCGGCGCCGGGCCCAGCAGCGCAGCGCGACCTGCTGGGCCATGGTGCCGGTGGGGAAGAAGAGCGCGGCGGGCTTGCCGAGCAGGCCGGCCACCCGCCGCTCCAGCTCGGCGACCACGCCGTCGCCGTAGAAGTCGGGCCGCTCCAGCGGCCCGACCGCGGTGCGGGCGTCGGCGCCCAGCTCGGCCAGGCGCTCGTGCAGGGTGACCGGGCGGGGCCCGGAGAGGATCCGGTGGCCGGCCCGCCAGAGGGCGAAGCGGCGGTCCGCCGGGCCGAGCACCGCATCCGATCGACCGTTCGACTCGTTCCACTTGTTCGACTCGTAGGCCATCCTTTGATGGTCCATCAGGCGGGCGGCGCGGGGAATGGGCGGGACGCGAGCAGTCGTGGCTCTTCTCACAGGCCGAACCGCCGATACGACGGGGGGTAGTAGAGGGGGGCGCCGGGCGTCGATGATGCGATCAGCGGACCAATCCGCCGATCGCCTGAAATTCACGGACGCCTCGCACTACACGCCGTCGTAGCTGATCGGATTTCGCTACCACCTCACCGACGGTTACATCTGTAGGGTCCCCCGCCGAGTACGCCCCAGGGCCGGCTCCGCGCTGCCCCGAACCGCTGCGAGGTCGAGCACACGATGTCCGCCAAATCCCCTGAGTCCCGTTTCGCCGGCCTGCAGGTACGTTTCGGCAAGGGGCGCCACGCCCGACCGCGCCCGGCTCGCCGCCTGGCGCTGCCGGTCCGCCGGCTGGCTCTGCCGGTCCGCCGGCTGGCTCCTCTGCTCCGCGTGGCGTCCCTGGTTCGTGTGGCGCCCGTGCTCCGCGTGGCGCCCGTGCTGCCCCGTCCCGTGCTGCCGGCTCGCGACGTCTACGCGGTCTTCCGCGGACCGCACCGGCGCCAGGCGATCTCCTCGGCGGTCGCGGGGGCCGCACTGCTCGGCGTGGTGCTCGCGGCGGTCCCGGGCAGCGCGTCGGCACAGACGGTGCACCCGACCACCCCCGGCAGCTCCGCCTTCACCGCGACGGCCCGCGACCGGGCACCCTTCGACAACCTGGTGCAGGTGGCCGACCCGAGCGCGTACCAGCTGCCGCGCGGCTCCCACACCGCCCAGCAGGCGGTGGCCGTGGCGGGCAACCTGGCCGCGGCGGCGGCTGCCGCAGGGGTTCCGGCGCAGGCCCAGGGGCAGGCACAGCCGCAGGCGCCGGCCCCGGAGCCCGCCCCGCCGCAGGCGCCCCCGGCGGCGCCCGCGTGGTCGGCCCCCGCCCCCGGCGCGCGGATCAGCTACGAGTTCGGCCACCCCGACGCCGGTTACGTGGCCGGCTACCACACCGGCGTGGACTTCGCGGTGAACACCGGCACCCCGCTGCTGGCCGTCGGCGAGGGCACCGTGGTCGAGGCCAACTGGGGCGGCGCCTACGGCAACGAGGTGGTCGTGCGGCTCGCCGACGGGCACTTCGCGCTGTACGCGCACATGTCCCGGCTGAGCGTCAGCGAAGGCGACCACGTGACGGCCGGTCAGCCGCTCGGCGCCTCCGGCAGCACCGGCAACGCCACTGGCCCGCACCTGCACTTCGAGATCCGCACCGCCGACCGCTACGGCGCGGTGATCGACCCGGTCGCCTATTTGCTGGCGCACGGGGTGACGGGGCTTTGACGCTGACAGATATCAACATCTGTCAGCCGTCATCCGTCATCTGTTGGTCGCTGGTCGCCAGCTGACAGCTGACAGCTGACAGCTGACAGCTGACAGGTGCTATCAGTCGACCGTCAGCCATCAGCTGTTGGCCCTCAGCCCGCGGCCGTCAGCCGTCAGCCGTCAGCCGTCAGCCATCGAACGTCAACCCGCAGCCGCCAACGGCAAGAGCACGCATCTGGTCGTGACCGACTCGGCTTCGCGACCGACAGGCCCACCACCCGTCGTCCGCCCCCGCTGCGCACCCCGCTCCGCCCACGGATCCCGCGCAGCCAGCGCCCGGCCGCCCGGCTGGGCGGTCAGGCGCGCCCGGTGAGGGCTACAGCAACCTCGGCAGCGCCGGTACCACCGGTACCACCGGTCCGGCGGACGCGAACGACGAGGAACCGCAGTGAGACCAGCAGGCCGGCCGTGGCGGCCACCGCCGCGAGCAGGCAGGTGGAGGGCGTGTCCTCGTCCGGGTAGTGCTCGCCCGCCACCCGGGCTGTCGCCGGGTCGGACTGGGCCACCTCGAGGGGGACGGTCACACCGGGGCCGGGGTTCGGGATGCGCTTGAGGTTGAGCGACTTCGTGCTGTAATCGCGATCGCCGACCCGGTAGGCAACGGTGTAGCCCTCGTCACCCTTGCGCGGCAGCGCGGCGCTGATGGTCGCGTCCACCCGCAGGGGCGACGCGTCGATGAGGCTCGCGGCGCGCCACTGCTCGGACGCCGTGAAGAGGCTCCCACCGAGCACCAGCAGGGCGATCACCACACCCGCCAACGGGATGGCCCACGCCTGACGGATCAGCTTGTGCATGAGCCGGACAGTACTCGCCCGGTCCGCCCTTCCCTCTCCCCCCCCGAGGCCGAGCGAGGAGCACAGGCCGCCCGCCGACCCCGACCGGCTACACGCCCTGGCGGGGCTCGATCCGCGCGGCGTTCTCCAACGCCACGGTGAGCGCGCCCGCCACGGCGTCGTCCAGGGTCGCCGCATGGTCGGACCCGCCCCCGTGGGGCTGGCAGCCGGAGGCGTCCTCGGTGTCGTTCTTGAGCAGGAAGAACGCCGAGTTCACCGAGAAGAGCGCCATGGTGGCGCGCAGCCGGTCGTCGAACGAGGCGCCCGGGCCGTGCACCAGACGGGCCATCGCGGCCATCCGGGCCTTGAACTCCAGCCCGGCCGGCGACTCGCGCAGCGCGGGCTGGTTCTCGTGGAAGAAGCGCAGCAGCGGGATCCGCTCGGTCATCCCGGCCGCGAACCGGCGCACCAACTCGTCGCGCACCGCCGGGGACCAGGTCTGCTGCTCGCCCCAGGCGATGGTCTCGTCGATCGGCGCCGCCATCGTGGCCACGATGCCGTGGACGATGTCGTCCTTGGTCTTGAAGTGGTAGTACAGCGCAGCCTTGGTGACCCCCAGCCGGTCGGCGATCTCCCGCAGCGAGGTCTTCTCGTAGCCCTGCTCCGAGAAAAGCTCCAGCGCGACCGCGATGATCCGGGCCCGCGTGCCACTGCGGGGGCTCTGCGACGTACTCATGGCGTGTGGCCTGCCTTGATAGCTGCGAGGGGAACCGGTGTGGTCGAGCCGCACCGATCACGTGATGCGGACATTCTCGCCGCCTGTGACGCGGTGGCCGAATTCGGCTTGACGCCCGGCTTACCCAGACCTTACCGTGCCAGCTGACCAATAACTAGCCGGTCGGCAAGTAAGCACAGCGAAGTAAGCACAGCGAAGCAAGTACCGCGACGCGAGCACCGCGAAGCACAGTACGCAGCCGACAACACGAGGATCGCGGGCCGCGGAACAGACGGCGCTCAGCGGTCCGCACGCGCATTTCGGGAGAGGCACCATGGCACAGCAGCAGGTCGACGCGAAGGCGGCGCCCCCGCCCGGCAGCGGCGCGGGGGAGCCGGGCGACCAGCGCCCGGTCCGCACCCAGCGAGAGATCCGACTGGTGATGATCGGCCTGGTCATCACCATGATGCTCGCGATGCTCGACAACCTCATCGTCGGCACCGCGATGCCCACCATCGTCGGTGACCTGCACGGGGCCAACCACCTCTCCTGGGTGGTCACCTCCTACACCCTGGCCACCGCCGCCGCGACCCCGATCTGGGGCAAGCTCGGCGACCTCTACGGCCGCAAGGGCACCTTCCTCACCTCGATCGTGATCTTCCTGATCGGCTCGGCGCTGGCCGGCCTGTCGCAGAACATGAACGAGATGATCGCCTTCCGCGCCCTGCAGGGCCTGGGCGCCGGCGGCCTGATGGTCGGCGTGATGTCGATCATGGGCGCGCTGGTCTCGCCCCGCGAGCGCGGCAAGTACCAGGGCATGTTCGCCGGCGTCATGGCGATCGCCACCGTCGGCGGCCCGCTGCTCGGCGGCTTCATCACCGACCACTTCAGCTGGCACTGGATCTTCTACATCAACCTGCCGCTGGGCCTGATCGCGCTCGCCGTGGTCTGGGTCACCCTGCACCTGCCCAAGGTGCGCTCCTCCGCGAGGGTCGACTACGCCGGCGCGGCGCTGCTGACCATCGGCATCACCTCGCTGGTGCTCATCACCACCTGGGGCGGCACCCAGTACGCCTGGGGCTCCAAGCACATCATCGGCCTGATCGTGCTGGCCGCCGCCTCGCTGATCGGCTTCTGCTACGTGGAGGCGCGGGTCCAGGAACCGATGCTGCCGCTGGGCCTGTTCCGCAACCGCGACTTCACCGTGGTCTCGATCATCGGCTTCATCGTCGGTTTCCAGATGTTCGGCGGCGTCACCTTCCTGCCGCAGTACCAGCAGATCGTCCAGAACGCCTCGGCCACCAACTCCGGCCTGCTGCTGATGCCGATGATGTTCGGCATGCTGGTGGTCTCGCTGGCGGTCGGTCAGGTGGTCACCAAGACCGGCAAGTACCGGATCTTCCCGATCCTGGGCACCGTGGTGATGGGCGTCGGCTCGCTGCTGCTCTCCACCATGGGCACCGGCACCACCCGCCTCACCTCCGGCATCTTCATGGCGGTGCTCGGCGCCGGCATGGGCTTCCTGATGCAGATCACCATGCTGGTCTCGCAGAACAGCGTGGAGCTCAAGGACATGGGCGTGGCCAGCTCCACCGCCACCCTGTTCCGCACCATCGGCGGCTCCTTCGGTGTGGCGCTCTTCGGCGCGATCTACACCAACCGGATCACTGACACGCTCAAGAGCCTGCCGGGCGCCGAGCGGCTCGGCAGCATCGACCAGATGACCCCGGCCCGCCTGCGCACCCTGCCCGCTCCCGTGCAGGACGGCTTCCACCAGGCGGTCTCCAACGGGATCCACTCGGTCTTCGTCTGGGCCGCGCTGATCAGCCTGGTCTCGATCGCCGCGGCGCTCTTCCTCAAGGGCACTCCGCTGCGCGGTGCCGCGGGCTCCGGCGGCGAGAAGGCCGAAGGCGAGGACATGGCGGCGATGGCGCACTGAGCCGACGCCCCACGAACTGGCGGCGGGTGGGCCCGGAGGGATCCCGGGCCCACCCGCCGCCGTCTTCCACCGCCCGGCGGCCCTCAGGAGGGCAGGCGGAAGCCACCTTGACCGACCGGCTCGACCAGACCGTCGATGATCAGGCCGTCCAACGCGCGCGAGCGCTGCACGGGGTCGGGCCAGACCGCGTCCAGCCGGTGCCGCGGCACCTCGCCGTGCGCCTCGCGGAGCACCGCGAGCAGCTTGCCGCGCACCTGGCGGTCGGTGCCCTCGTAGGTCTGGCCCCGGCGCGCCGGGCCCTGGTACGGCGGACGGCCCGCCCGGTCCCAGGCGCAGTGCGCGCGCAGCGGGCAGCTGCCGCACTCGGGGCTGCGGGCGGTGCAGACCAGGGCGCCCAGCTCCATCACGCCCACCGCCCAGCCGGCGGCCACCTCGGGGTGGTCCGGGAGCAACTCGGTGGCGGTGCGGCGCTCGGCGGCGGTGGTGGCCTGCGCCGGGTACTCCTCGCCGGTCACCGCACGGGCGAAGACCCGGCGGACGTTGGTGTCCAGCACCGCGTGGCGCTGGCGGAAGGCGAAGGAGGCGACGGCCGCCGCGGTGTACTCGCCGACTCCGGGCAGCGCGAGCAGCTCGGCGTGGTCGTCGGGCACCTCACCGCTGTGCAGCTCGACGATCGCGCTCGCGGCCGCGTGCAGGCGCAGGGCCCGGCGGGGGTATCCGAGCCGCCCCCACATCCGCACCGCCTCGCCCGGCGCGTCGGCGGCCAGCGCGGCGGGGGTGGGCCAGCGCTCCAACCAGGCGGCGTAGACGGGCAGCACCCGCTTGACCGGCGTCTGCTGGAGCATGAACTCACTCACCATCACCGCCCAGGGCGAGGCCTCGGGCGCTCGCCAGGGCAGGTCGCGGGCGTGCTCGCGGTACCAGTCGAGCACGATGCCGTGCAGCAGCGGGGCGGGGGTCACAGAGGTCGTTGCCATAGCGTCTCCGATCCTCGCACACGGCCGGACGGCCCCGGATCCGTCCCACGAACGGCGGAAATACCGGATCATCTGAAAGATCGGGGGCCGAGACCGGTGTTGGTGCGACGAGCGGTGCTCCGGCTCTCGTAGAGTTTGATCGTGCCTTCTCTGCGTCAGCCTGTCGGACCGCTGCCCGCCTCGATCTACTGGCGGCGGCGGGTTGTTGTGCTCGCCGCGCTCGCGGTGGCGGTGGCCGTGGCGGCGTGGCTGACGCTGGGTCAGGGCGGAGGCGCCAAGGAGAAGACCGCACAGCCCCTGCCGGCCCCCAGCACGCCGTCCGGGCCTGGCTCGATCACACCGGGCGCCACCCCGACCGGCCCGGCGATCACCACCCACCCGGGCGGCACGGGCGGCGGCAGCGGGACGACCACCGGCGGCGGCACGGGCGGCAGCGGCGCGAGCACAGGCGGCAGCGGCGGCGGCACGGGCGGCAGCGGGACAGCCGGTGGTGGCAGCGACACCGGCGGCACCTCGAACGGCGGTGGCACGTCCACCGGCACCACCGGCGGCAGCGGCGGCAGTGGCACCGGCACGACCGGCGGCGGCAGCGGCACCGGCACGACCGGCGGCGGCACCGGCACCGGCACCGGCGCCGACAGCGGCGGCGCCCCGCCGGTCAACACCGGCGAGGTGATGGCGCTCCCCGCCTGCACCGCCTCCCAGCTCACCCTGGAGCTGGCCGGCACCCAGGACGCCTTCGCCGCCAAGGACAAGCCGACCTTCGAGCTGAAGATCCACAACGCCTCCGGCGCCGTCTGCCGGGTCGACCTGAGCCAGACCGCCTCCGCGATCACCGTCAGTTCGGCCACCGGGGAGCGGATCTGGTCCTCGGCCGACTGCGTGAGCGACAAGCAGGGCCGCTGGGTGCAGGTATCCCCCGCAAACGTGCTGACCGAGACCTTCGTCTGGGACCGCTCGCACAGCAAGCCGCAGTGCGCCACGCCGACCGACACCTCGCTCGCGCCGACCGGCAAGTACTCGGTGCAGGCGGAGCTGACCGGCCCCAGCGGCGGCCCGATCAAGGCGCTCGCCGCCACCCGGCTGGACGGCTGAGCACGCCCGCAGGACAACTCGCCCCGTTCACACCACGACTGGGCCCGTCCGGAGAACGCCTGAGCCCACGTCGCACGACGTGGGCTCAGGCGCGTACGGCGAGGGAGCCGGTCAGACGTACCGCTCCAGGATCGAGGACTCCGCCAGCCGGGAGAGCCCCTCGCGGACCGAGCGGGCCCGGGTCTCGCCGACGCCCTCGACCGCCTGCAGGTCGTCGATGCTGGCCGCGAGCAGCTTCTGCAGCCCGCCGAAGTGCTCGACCAGCCGCTCGATCACGGTGTTCGGCAGCCGCGGGATCTTCGCCAGCAACCGGTAGCCGCGCGGCGAGACCGCGGAGTCCAGCGACTCGGGCGTGCCGGGGTAGCCGATCGCCTTGGCCACCGTCTGCAGGTCCAGCAGTTCGGCGTGGGTGAGCGCCTCCAGGTCGGCCAGCACCTCGGCGACGGTGCGACCGCGCTTGGCGGCCCGCTCCGGGAAGTAGTCCCGGGTGACCAGCTCGCGCTCCGGCTCGACCCCGGCGATCAGCTCGTCCAACTGGAGCGAGAGCAGCCGCCCGTCGGTGCCGAGCTCCAACACGTAGCCGGCGATCTCGGCGGCGATCAGCCGGACCATCTCCAGCCGCTGGGCCACCGCCGTGACGTCCCGGACCGTCACCAGGTCCTCGATCTCCAGGGCGGAGAGGGTGCCGGCCACCTCGTCGAGCCGCAGCTTGTAGCGCTCCAGGGTGGCCAGTGCCTGGTTGGCCCGGGAGAGCACGGTGGGCGAGTCCTCCAGCACCCGGCGGGTGCCGTTGACGTACATCGCGATCAGCCGCATCGAGTGCGAGACGGCCACCACCGGGAAGCCGGTCTGCTTGTTGACCCGCTCCGCGGTGCGGTGCCGGGTGCCGGTCTCGTCGGTGGGGATCGAGGCGTCCGGCATCAGGTGCACCCCGGCCCGGACGATCTTGGTGATGTCCTTGTCGAGCACCACCGCGCCGTCCAACTTGCACAGCTCGCGCAGCCGGGTCGCGGTGAACTCGACGTCCAGCACGAAGCCGCCGGTGCTGACCGACTCCACCGTCTTGTCGAAGCCGAGCACGATCAGACCGCCGGTGTTCGCCCGCAGCACCCGCTCCAGGCCGTCGCGCAGCGGCGTGCCGGGGGCGATCGCCTGCAGCGAGGAACGCAGCAGGGCCTCCTCGCGGGGGGACTTCTCCACCCGGTCGCTCGCTGCCACGTGACTCCTTAGGCCGGCCGGTTCCGCGCCACCCGGTGGCCCCGGTCCCTCGTTCGCTACTGCCCGATCTGGTGCTGGACAGGGCAAAGTCTACGATGCGGGCGCGCTGACGGTGCCTCGGTCAGCCCAGTTCGTCCGAATCGACCGGTTCCCAGCCCGCCATCAGCTCCTCCGGCCAGGCGGCGGGTGCGGGGACCACCGGGGCTCCGTTCGGCTGCGAACGTTGCTCCGTACGGGGTTTGGCGGCCGCGCGGCGGCGCCCGGGGATCGCGCGCAGCGCCTCGCCGATGTCGGCCACCTCGACCACCTTCATCCCCGGCGGCACCTTGCCGGGGTCCGGCGGGACCAAGGCGTGGGTGAACCCGAGCCGGTGCGCCTCGGCGAGCCTGCGCTGCACGCCCGTCACCCGGCGCACCTCGCCGGCCAGGCCCACCTCGCCGATCGCCACCAGGTTGCTGGGCAGCGGGGTGTCGGTGGAGGAGCTGGCCACCGCGAGCGCCACGGCCAGGTCGGCGGCGGGCTCGGTGAGCTTCACCCCGCCGACGGTGGCGGTGTAGATGTCCTGCTTGCCGAGCTTGACCCCGCCGTGCCGCTCGACCACGGCCAGGATCATCGCGATCCGGGGCGACTCCAGGCCCGAGGTGGTGCGGCGCGGGGAGGGGATCTGGGAGTCCACCATCAGTGCCTGCACCTCGGCGACCAGCGGGCGCTTGCCCTCCAGCGTCACGGTCAGGCAGGTGCCGGGGACCGGCTTGTCACGGCGGGTCAGGAAGAGCCCCGAGGGATCGGCCAGGCCCACGATGCCTTCGTCGTGCAGCTCGAAGCAGCCGACCTCGTCGGTGGCACCGTAGCGGTTCTTGATGCCGCGGATGATCCGCAACCGGGCGTGCCGGTCGCCCTCGAAGGAGAGCACCACGTCGACCAGGTGCTCCAGCAGGCGGGGGCCGGCGATCTGGCCGTCCTTGGTGACGTGGCCTACCAGCAGGGTGGCCATGCCGCGCTCCTTGGAGGCCCGGATCAGCGCGCCCGCCACCTCGCGCACCTGGGCCGGGCCGCCGGGGGCACCGTCCAGCTCGGCGGAGGCGATGGTCTGCACCGAGTCCAGGATCAGCAGGCCGGGGCTGACCTGGTCGATGTGGCCGAGCACCGCACCGAGGTCCTGCTCGGCGGCCAGGTATAGGTGGTCGGAGAGGGCGTTGATCCGGTCGGCGCGCAGCCGCACCTGGCCGGCCGACTCCTCGCCGGTGACGTACAGGGTGCGGTGCTGGGAGGTGGCGGCCTTGGCGGCGACGTCCAGCAGCAGGGTGGACTTGCCGACGCCGGGCTCGCCGGCCAGCAGCACCACGGCGCCGGGCACCAGGCCGCCGCCCAGCACCCGGTCCAGCTCCGGGACCCCGGTGGAGCGGGCGGTGGCCACCTGGCCGTCGACCTGGCCGATCGGTCGGGCCGGCGCGCTGACCGGCCCGGCGGCGGTGGTGCGGATCGGGACGGCGCCGTACTCCTCCACCGTGCCCCAGGCGTTGCACTCGGGGCACCGGCCGACCCATTTGGGCAGCTGGTTGCCGCACTCCGTGCAGCGGTAGGCCGGACGGGGCTTGGCGGTGGTCTTCGCGGTGCGGGCTGCCATGGGGGCCACCGTAGCGGGTGGGTCCGACAGCGCGCTGTCAGCCGCCGGACGGTGTTGTTACCCGAAAGAAGGACAAACGGCCCGACTTTCCGGGCCGACCAGGGCCCGATCCCTACCGTCGGAGGATGACCCACCGTCTGGACCCCGCCGCGGCCTTCGACCAGCTGCAGGACGGCCTCTACACCTACTGCCTCTCGGTGCTCTGCGACCGGCGGGCCGCCCTCGCGGCGCTCGACGAGGCACGGCGGCTGGCCGACGCCAACGCGGAGCGGCTGACCGACCCCGGACTGCGCCGGGCCTGGCTCTACTCACTGGCCCGGTACGCCTGCGTGCGGCGCCTGGGCACCGCGCAGGACCCGGCCGTGGACGGCGGCGGCGCCGCGCTGCTGGGCGAGCTGGCCTGGCCGGAGGCGGCCGGGACCACCGCGGAGCAGCGGGAGGCGCTGGAGCTGTCGGTGCGCCACCGGCTCACCCCGCTGGAGCTGGCCGCGGTGCTCGGGATCGGCACCGAGGCGGCCCAGCGGCTGCTGGCCGAGGGCGCGGCCGAGGTCGAGCGGACCAGGCGGGTGCTGCTGGTGCTGGGGGTCGGCAGCTGCCCCGAACTGGCCCGGCTCGGTGGCGCGGGCGCGGACCACTGGCGCTCCTGGCTGCTGGGCCCGGCGCTGCGGCGCGAGCTGGTCGGGCACGTGGCCGGCTGCCCGACCTGCCGGGGCACCGCGGAGCGGGTCGAGGCCACCCTGGGCACGAGCAGCGGCGGCACCGCCGGGCTGCCGCTGCTGAGCGCCCGCGCAGCCGGGCCGGTCTCCGACCCGCCAGCCGACCCGGCCGCCGACCCGGGCCTCGACCCCGGCGCCGGCCCGGTTCTCACCCCGGTTCTCACCTCGGGCGTCGACCCGGACGTCGACCCGGACGGCTCCGCGATCGCGGAGCGCCCCGCCAGACCCGCCCGCTTCGACCAGCGCGGCTTCCCCCGGCACCGTGCTCCCGGCCTGCTGGAGCGCCACCGGCCCGGCGGCGACCTGCACGAGCGGGCCGTCCTGATCCGCCAGCGGGCGCTGACCACCGGAGTGCTGGCCGCCGTGCTCTCCGCGCCGGTGGCCGCGCTCTGGCTGGCCCACCGGGACGCCACGGCGACGACCGACACAGCGGCGGCGGTCTCCTCGGTGCGCGTCGCGGACGGCACCCCCGACCCGGATCCGGCGCTCCAGGCCCCGGGAGCGGTACCGGCCGTGCCGCTCCCGGCGCAGGCGCAGGCTCACGGCCAGGGCGGGGAACAGCCGCCGGACAGCGCGCTGGCCGCCGCGGTGGTGCGCCCGCCCGCCGCCGCGGGGGCGGCGCCAGGGATGGGACTGCCGGCCGCCGCCGGTGCAGAAACGTTGCTTCCCGCGGTGCAGGGCGCCGCCGTGCCGGTCCCCGCCGCGGGCGCCCTGGCACTCAGCGACCCGGGCCTGCGCGGCGTGCCCGTGCCCGCGGCGCCCGCCGCCCCGGTCGCGCAGCTCACGGTCGAGGCGGGCGCCTACGGCAACCGGACGGTGCTCACCCTGACCGACACCGGCCAGGCACCGCTCGACTGGCGGGCCGTGCCCGACTGCGACTGGCTACGGCTCAGTCGCGACGCGGGCACCCTCTCCCCCGGCCAGCGGATCACGGTGACCGTCACCGTGGACGAGCAGCGCGCGCCGAGCGGTCACTGGACGGCGGCGATCTCGCTGCCGCCGTCCGAGGCCGTGGTCACATTGGCCGGCGACAACGGCACCGCCCCCGCGCCCACCCCGTCGGCCGCGCCCTCGACCCCGGTCCCGAGCGCCAGCGCGAACCCCAGCGGTGCGGCCAGCCCCAGCCCCTCGGTGACCGCGAGCGCCGGCAGCAGCGCGAGCACCGCGCCGAGCAGCAGCGACAGCCCGACGGCGAACCCGACGTCCGGCGCGTCGGCCACCCCGAGCCCGTCCAGCCGCCCTAGCAGCTCGCCGAGCGCCACTCCCACACCATCGGCCACCCCGTCCGGGGACGCGCCCGGTCCGATTCCGAGCCCTGCTCCGACTTCTGCCACTTCCAGCCCCTCGTCCTCGTCGCCCGCACGCTGAACCCTCGGGCCCTCCCCGATGATTCCTACCTAGGACTCGCCAGCGGCCGTCCCTGTTGCACGCGCCGGATGAGAAAGAAATGGGGATGTGGCCGAAGCGTGACCGTCAGCGCCGACGGCGGATCGGCGAGCGGCTCTGACCGACCGTCATGACCCCGCGTCGGATACGCCCTGAGCGGATCCGCCGACCGCGAACGACCGTTCACCGGCCGGACCGCGCCGGGCAGGATCGGCGACATGCGAATCCTCGTACTCGGCGGGTCGGTCTTCCTCGGCCGCGCCTTCGTCCGGACCGCCCTGGCCAGGGGCCACCAGGTGACCACCTTCAACCGCGGCCGCTCCGGCCCCGACCAGCCGGGCGCCGAGGCGGTGCGCGGCGACCGCGACAGCGACCAGGACCTGGCCGCGCTGGTCGCCCGGGCCCCCGACCGCGGCTGGGACCTGGTGATCGACACCAGCGGCCAGCAGCCGCACACCGTGGCACGCTCGTCCCGCGCGCTGCGCCCGCACGCCGGGCGCTACCTCTTCGTCTCCTCCGTGCACGCCTTCGCCGGCTGGCCCGCCGAACCGGTCGACGAGCACTCGCCGCTGCACGAGTGCCCCGCCGACTCCCCACCCGGGTTGCCGTTCAGCACCGCGCTCAAGGCGGGGTGCGAGCGGGCGGTGACCGAGGAGTTCGGCGACCGCTCGATCATCCTCAACTGCGGCCTGCTGGTCGGCCCGCACGAGAACATCGGACGGCTGCCCTGGTGGCTGGAGCGGATCGCGCGGGGCGGCCGGGTGCTCGCCCCGGGCCGGCCCGACCTGCCGATCCAGCTGATCGACGCCCGGGACTTCGCCGTCTTCGGCCTGGACCTGGCCGAGCGCGGCGCGAGCGGCAGCTACGTCACCACCGCGCTGCCGGGCTCCAGCAGCTACGGCGAGCTGCTGGCCCAGTGCGTGGCCGCCACCGGCTCGGACGCCGAGCTGAGCTGGGTGGACGACGAGCGGCTGCGCGCGGCCGGGATCGAGACCTGGACCGAGCTGCCGCTCTGGGCGGCGGAGTTCGAGGACGGCAAGCCGATCGGCATCTGGCAGGCGGACAGCCGCAAGGCGCGGGCGGCCGGCCTGCGCTGCCGTCCGGTCGCCGAAACGGTGCGCGACACCTGGGCCTGGATCCAGGAGCGCGGGCCGCGCGAGCAGCCCTACACCCAGGGCGGCGAGCCGCTGGGCATCGACCCGGAGAAGGAGCGCCGCATCCTGGCCGGCGAGCTGTGAGGACGGGCGGTGCGGGAGGCCTGCCGATCCGACCTCCCGCACCGCCCGTTCCCGTACCTGCCCGTACCTGCGCCGTACCTGTCTGGCCCTGCCCGGCTCCTGTCGGCTCAGCGCGGCGGGGGGAGGCGCTGCAGGAAGACTTCGAACGCGGTCGGTTTGACGGCCGTGACCCCGGTGAACGGGAAGTTCATCTCCTTGATCACCAGCAGCGAGATCACCACAAGACCGGCCAGCGAGAGCACCATCAGCGAGTGCGCCAAGGTGTTCGGCAGCCCGAAGAGGAAGGTGAAGCCGACGGTGAGCACCGCGCCGACGATCAACGCCACCCAGAGCAGCGGCGGCACGTCGTCGTCCACCTCGTTCAGCCGGGCCCGGCGCTGCGAGGCGAGGTCCTCCAGGTGGGTCACCGCGTGCTCGTAGAGCACCTGCTGCTGCGGGCCGTTGGGGTTGATCGAGAAGACACTGTCCCGCATCTGGTACACCAGGTCGGTGGCCTGCGGGCTGCTCTGGTGCTGGGCCATCAACGGCCACTCGGTGTCCATCACGGTGCGCGCGTAGGTCAGGGTCTCCTGCTCCAGCTGCGGCCCGAGCGGGGCGGGCAGTTCGCGGGAGATCCAGTAGATCCCGGCGACCGCGTCGGCCTCCTGGAAGGTGGTCTTGCGGGCCGTGTCGCTGTTCGTCCACACGCTGACCACCACGAAGGCGAGCAGCACGGCGTAGATCACGCCGACGGCCGCGAAGATGAAGCCCGCGACGTCGTTGTGCGCCTCCCGGACGTGGTGCGGGATCCAGCGCTGGAGCATCTTGAGGAGGACGGCCAGGACGGCCAGGACGATGACGAGGGTGCCAATGTCCAGCAGGCTCATGAATGGTGGTCCTTGGGAGCGTTGGGTCCTGGGAGCGTTTGGGCCTGGGAGCGTTTGGGCCTGGGAGCGTTTGGGCCTGGGTGTTTTCGGGCGGGCGTGTTCTCGGGCCCGGATGTGCTCAGGCCCGGAGGTGCTCAGGCCCGGCTGTGCTCAGGCTCTCAGGCCTGGGTGGTGTTTCGGGCCCGGGAGCGCCGGCCCGGTGCGGGTGCCGGCTCAGCGGTTGCGGCGGGTGACCAACTCGGCCAGCGCCAGCAGGTCTTCGGCCGCCTCCGGGTCGGGGACCGCGAGGGCGAGGTGCTCGATCGCGGTGGCCATCCGCTCGCAGGAGGCCCCCTGGGCCCAGGCGCGGCCGCCGGCCCGCTCGACGGCCTCCGTGGCGCGGCGCACCTCGTCGGCGGTGAGCGGGCGGTCCAGCGCGTAGATCTCGGCGAGTTCGGCGCCGGCGGGCGTGCCCGAGCCGAGCGCCGCCACCACGGGCAGCGACTTCTTGCGGACCAGCAGGTCGGCGCCGACCGGCTTGCCGGTCACCGCGGGGTCACCCCAGATGCCGATCAGGTCGTCGATCAGCTGGAAGGCCAGGCCGATCTCCCGGCCGAAGGCGTCCATCTCCTCGGCGACCCGCGCGCTCGCACCGCCGTACAGCGCGCCGATCGCGCAGGCGGCGCCGAGCAGGGCGCCGGTCTTGGCCTCGGCCATGGCGAGGCACTCGTCCAGCGAGACGGTGCTGCGCCGCTCGAAGGCGCAGTCGGCCTGCTGACCGTCGCAGAGCTCCACCACGCAGTGGGCGAGCCGGCGCAGCGCGTCGCCGGCCGCGGGGTGCGGGTCCTCGGCGAGGGTGCGCAGGGCCAGCGAGTGCATCGCGTCGCCGGCCAGGATCGCCTCGGTGGCCCCGAAGACCAGCCACGCGGTGGGTCGGTGACGGCGCGTCTCGTCGCGGTCGATCACATCGTCGTGCAGCAGGGTGAAGTTGTGCACCAGTTCGACGGCGGCGGCGGCCCGGACCGCCGCCGCGGCGACCGCCGCGGGCTCGGCGTCCGGACCGGCGCAGGCCTGCGCGGCGGCCAGCACCAGCGCGGGCCTGATCGCCTTGCCGGCGTCGGCCCCCGAGGGCGAGCCGTCGGCCTCGCGCCAGCCGAAGTGGTAGGCGGCGACCCGGGACATCGACTCGGGCATGCTCTCCACGGCGGCCCGCAGCGCCGGATCGACCACCGCCCGCACCCGGGCCAGCAGTTCCGCGGCCTGCTCCTCCCCGCTGGGCGCCGAGCCGCCGGACGCCGAGCCCCCGGACGCCGAGCCCCCGAGCCGCTGCGTGCCGGGCTCCTCCGCGCCGGCCCGCTCGACGCGCGCCGCCGGGACGGCACCGCCCCGTTCCCCCCGGTCGTCGTTGTGATTGTCCCGGCCCCGGCTGAGTGTTTCGATGCCCATGATCGCTGGTCCCCCCAGAAGTCGGGCTGGAAAAACGGTGCCGCACACTCGTGTGCCGCCCGCCGGTCGCCCCGGGGAAATTCCCCGGGGCGACCAAAGAATGGAACAGCTCAGCTACGCGGACGGGAGATTTCCACGTTTTCCAGCACGCCGATCGCGTCGGGCACCAGAATGGCCGCCGAGTAGTAGGCGCTGACCAGGTAGGAGATGATCGCCTTCTCGTTGATGCCCATGAAACGGACCGAGAGGCTGGGCTGGTACTCGTCCGGGATGCCGGTCTGGTGCAGACCCACCACGCCCTGGTTGTCCTCACCGACACGCATCGCGAGAATCGAGCTGGTGTGGCCGTCCACGATCGGGATCTTGTTGCAGGAGAGGATCGGCACCCCCCGCCAGGAGGGCACCTGCTGCCCCTGCATCTCGACCGTGCCCGGGTAGAGGCCCCGGCTGCTGCACTCGCGGCCGAAGGCGGCGATCGCCCGGGGGTGGGCCAGCAGGATCCTGGTGCCCCGGCGGCGGCTGAGCAGCTCGTCCAGGTCGTCGGGGGTGGGCGGGCCGGAGTGGGTCTGGATCCGCTGGTCGTACTCCGCGTTCTGCAGCAGGCCGAACTCGCGGTTGTTGATCAGCTCGTACTCCTGGCGCTCGCGCAGCGCCTCGATGGTGAGCTTCAACTGCTGCTCGATCTGGTTCATCGGCTCGTTGTAGAGGTCCGCGACCCGGCTGTGCACCTGCAGCACGGTCTGCGCGACGCTCAGCTCGTACTCGCGCGGGGCCAGCTCGTAGTCCACGAAGGTGCTGGGCAGCTCGTGCTCGCCCTCGTGGCCGGCGGCCAGCGCGATCTCGGCCTCGCCGTGCCTGGTCTGCGGCTTGCCGGCGTCGGCGAAGTACTGCAGCAGCTGGGCGCTCAGCACCTCCGAACGGTCGGCGAGCTCGCGGAAGGCGGGCCAGGACAGCGCCAGCACCGTGCCGGCGGTGGCGGCCTGGCCGCCGTAGGGCCAGACGGAGTCGGCCGAGCTGAGCGCCTCGTCGCCGATCCGGTCGCCGTCGGCCACCACGCCGACCACCGCGTGGTCGCCGTACTTGCCGGTGGCGATCTTGTTGATCTTGCCGTGCGCGACCAGGAAGACCTCGTTGATCGGCTGGCCGGCCTCGAACAGCACCTCACCGGCCCGGAACTCGCGCTGGACGAAGCGGGTGGCCAGCTCCTCCAGCACCGCGTCGTCCTCGAAGCCGCGCAGCACCGGCAGCTCGCGCAGGCTCGGCGCCAGCACCCGCACCTCGGCGCCGGTCTTGACGAAGCTGACCCGGCCGCGCCCGACGGCGTAGCTGAGCCGGCGGTTGACCCGGTACGTGCCACCGGAGACCTGGACCCACGGCAGCACCTTGAGCAGCCAGCGCGAGCTGATGCCCTGCATCTGCGGCGTGGACTTGGTGGTGGTGGCGAGATTGCGAGCGGCGGCGGTCGCGAGGCTCTGCTGCTCACGGCTCTCGGCGGAACTACTGGGCGCTGGAATACCGACACCGGTATCAGTGGTCATGACGGGGCCCTCCCCCACGAAGATGCGGACTTCTGCATTCCAGAGTGAGGCCCCGACGATCACAACGCAATCACTCGGATGGGTGATTGGAACGTCGGATTAATAAGTATGATTAGCCAGTCTGCTCGAATTCTGTTCGGGGAATTCCGGACAGAATCGTTCCTTCCGGCCAGTGCCGATCCGGCCGCGGCCGGCCCCGTCCCGGGGACCCGCTCAGCCCGGGCCGTCCCAGTCCAGGGTGGGCGCCAGCCAGCCCTCCAGGGTCAGCAGCCAGCGCTTGACATCCAGCCCGATCCGCCCGTTGCCGAAGCCGCCGAGGCCGTCCGCGGCCACCACCCGGTGGCAGGGCACCAGCACCGGGATCGGGTTGGCGCCCATCATCTGCCCCACCGTCCTGGCCGCGAGGCCCGGGCTCTCACCGACGCCCTCGAACACCCCGCTGCGCTGGGCCAGTCGACCGTAGGTGATCGTCTCGCCGACCGGCACCGACCGGTACAGCGCCTCCAGCACCACCTGGTGCGGGCCGCTCGACAGCCGCCAGTCCACCGGCAACCCCAACTCCCTTCGGGCTCCGGCGAAGTAGGCCGCGAACCGCTCGGTCACCGCCGCCACCCGCCGCGACTCGACGCAGCGCGGCGCCTGCTCGGGCACCGCGTCCGGGGTGAAGTGCACGGCTGCCACACCGAGTTCGGTGATCCCGACGGTCAGCGGGCCGCTGGGCAGCGGACTCGGCACCGTGAGCCACTCGATCGCCCCGCCTCCGCTCATCACCGCTCCGCCTCCGCTCATCACCGCTCCGCGGCCGCTCATGACCGCTCCCCGGACCGCTGCCGGCCCTCGGACTCCGGCTGCGGCTGCGGCTGCGGCTGCGGCTGCGGCGCGGACCAGCTGGCCAGCAGCGCGAGCCGCTGCGCGGTGGGGCTGCCCGGCACCGCCGTGTAGCAGACCAGCAGTTGGTCCGGATCGCCCGGCAGCGCCAGCGCCTCGTACCCCAGCTCCAGATCGCCCGCCAGCGGGTGCCGCAGCAGCTTCTGCCCCCAGGTCTTCTCCCGCACCTGGTGGTCCGCCCAGAGCCGGCGGAACTCGGGACTGCGCAGCGACAGGTCGCCGACCAGCGAGGCGAGTTCGGGGTCCTCCGGGTGTCGTCCGGCGTCCAGCCGCAGGTGGCTGACGGTCTCCGCGGCCACTGCCTCCCACTGCGGGTAGTAGGTGCGGGCGTCGGGCTCCAGGAAGGTCTGCCGGGCCATGTTGCGCCGCCCCGGGTCCATCGCCGAGAAGCCGACCACCGCGTCGCCCAGCGCGTTCCAGGCCAGCACGTCCATCCGCCGCCCGAGCACGAAGGCCGGCACCTCCGTCATCGCGTCGAGCAGCCGGCGCAGCCCGGGGCACACCTGCTGCCCGGCGCGCGCACCGGCCGTCCGGGCGGCGGTGGGCGAGGCGGCCCGCGGCGGCCTGGCGAGCGCCCGCAGGTGCGCCCGCTCCACCTCGTCCAGCGCCAGCACCCGGGCGACGGCGTCCAGCACCGCGTCGGAGACGTTCGCCCCGCGGCCCTGTTCGAGCCGGATGTAGTAGTCGACGCTGACTCCCGCCAACTGGGCCACCTCCTCACGCCGCAGCCCTGGCACCCGCCGCTGCCCGTAGGAGCGCAGCCCCACCTCCTCCGGCTGGATCCGCGCCCGGCGCGACCGCAGGAACTCCCCCAGTGTGTTCTCCATGCGCTCCAGCCTAGGCCGCCGCGCCGACCGGCCGGGTGGTACTGGCGGACCCAGGAACAACGCTGCCCTGGGTGGGCCTGCCGAGCGGCGGAAGTATCGGTGGCGCAAGCACAACAGCCCGCCGGACAGCGGCGGGCGCATCCTGGAGGAGAACACCATGGCCACCACCGGCTACCCCGAGCTCGCCGGCCGCACCGCGGTCGTCACCGGCGCCGCCTCCGGCATGGGCGAGGCCACCGCCCGCCTGCTGGCCGCCGGCGGCGCCCGGGTCGCGCTGCTGGCCCGCCGGGCCGACCGGCTGGCCGAACTCGCCGAGAAGATCACCGCCGAGGGCGGCCAGGCCCTGGCCGTCCGGGTCGACGTCGGCGACCAGGCCGCCGTGGACGCGGCCGCCGCCCAGGTGCGCGCGGCGTTCGGCCAGGTCGACCTGCTGGTCAACGCGGCCGGGGTGATGCTGCCCAACCCGCTGGCGGCCGGCCGCCTGGACGAGTGGACGACGATGATCGACACCAACCTGACCGGCGCCCTGCGCATGGTGCACGCCTTCCGCGCCGACCTGGTGGCCGCCGCGGCCGAGGGCCGCACCGCCGACCTGGTCAACGTCTCCTCGATCGGCGCGCACGTCGCCTTCCCCAACTACGCCGTCTACGGGGCGACCAAGGCCGCGCTGACCCAGCTCTCGGCCTCGCTGCGCACCGAGTTCGGGCCGCTGGACGTACGGGTCACCAACATCGAGCCCGGGCTGACCGAGACCGAGCTGGGCGGGCACATCGACAACGCCGAACTCGCCGACCAGCTGACCGGCATGCTCCAGGTCATCCCGCCGCTGACGGCGGCGGACATCGCCGACCTGATCGGCTGGACCACCAGCCGCCGCCGCGGGGTCAACCTGCGCCAGGCGGTGATCCTGCCGACCCGTCAGGCCTGAGCGTGCTGCTCGACCCGTCAGGCCTGAGCGTGCTGCTCGGCGAGCCGGTCCAGCACCGGCTCGGCCACCAGCGCCAGCTCGTCCCCGCGCGGCCCGTGCAGCTCCAGCAGCACCAGCTCGTTGCGGCCGGGGCGCAGCAGCGGGCCCGGCAGGTAGAGGGTCTGCTGCGGTCCGATGTCCCAGTAGCGGCCGAGCAGGAAGCCGTTGATCCAGCAGAGTCCCTTGCCGTGGCCCTCGGTGAGCACGAAGGTGTCGGCCGGGCGGTCCACCTCCAGGACCGCGCGGCGCAGCACCGGACGGTCCGTCAGATCACCTGCTCCCGAGGCTCCCTGAGCACCGTGGCCCGGCCCGGCCGCCGGCGGCACCGGATGGACCAGCGGCAGCGGGAACATCTGCCACCCCAGCAGCAGCTGCCGGCCGAGCCGCACGCCCTCCGCGATCCCCTTGCGATCGGCCGGCCGCGGGCCGTAGTTGACCCGCCCGAGGTTCTCCACCAGCAGCTCCAGCCGGACGCCGGACGCCGGGACGGCGAACTCGACCCGGGCCGTCCCCGGCTGCGCCGTCCGGTCCAGCACGCCGGCCGGCCGCCCGTCCAGGAAGACCTGGGCCCGGTCGCCGAGCCCGTCCACCAGCAGCTCGGCGCTCTCGCGCGGGCCGCTGACCCAGGTGCGGTAGAGCACGAAGCCGTAGGACTGGTCGAGTTCCTCCATCGAGAGCGGCGCCGCGCTGGGGACGGGGGTGGTGAGCTGCTCGACCAGGTCGAGCAGCGGCACCGGCGGGCCGAGCTCCAGGGTCCGCGGCTCCAGCGGCGGCGGCGCGTCCCGCGGCATCGGCGGCAACTCGGTGTACCGGCCGAGGACTTCGCGGAAGGCCCAGAACTTCGCGGTCGGCCGGCCCGCCTCGTCGATCGCGGCGTCGTAGTCGTAGCTGGTGACGGTGGGCTTGAGCCGCCCGTCCTCCTCCAGGTTGGCGCCGTTCAGGTAGCCGAAGTTGGTGCCGCCGTGCGCGAGGTAGAGGTTGACCGAGGCGCCGGCGGCGAGCAGCTCCTCCAGCACCCTGGCCGCGTCCGCCGCGTCCCGGGTGTGGTGCGGCGCGCCCCAGTTGTCGAACCAGCCGTTCCAGTACTCCATGCACACCAGCGGCCCGTCCGGCAGCTGCCCGCGCAGCACCGCGAGGTTCTCCGCCACCCGGTCACCGAAGTTGACGGTCGGCAGCGCGTCCGGCAGCGTCCCGCCCTGCAGTTCCACCCCGCTCGGCCCGTCCGAGGTGAAGAGCAGGCAGTGCGCGCCGCGCCGCCGCAGCCCGTCCGCGAGGTGCCGCAGGTAGGCCGCGTCGTTGCCGTAACTGCCGTACTCGTTCTCCACCTGGAGCGCCAGCACCGGACCGCCCTGCTCGGCGAGCAGCGGCACGATCCTGGGCAGCAGCACGTCGAACCACCGGTCAACGGCGGCCAGGAACGCCGGATCCGCGCACCGCAGGCGCATCGACCGGTCCTTGAGCAGCCAGGCGGGCAGGGCGCCGAACTCCCACTCCGCGCAGATGTACGGGCCGGGCCTGAGCAGCACCTTCAACCCGTGCCGCTCCGCCGTGCGGACGAACCGCTCCAGGTCCAGCATCCCGCTGAAGTCGTAGGCCCCGGGCCGCGGTTCGTGCAGGTTCCAGGCCACGTACGTCTCCACGGTGTTCAGCCCCATCGCCCGCAGCAGGGCGAGCCGGCCGTCCCACTGCTCGGGGTGCACCCGGAAGTAGTGCAGCGCCCCGGCGAGGATCCGCAGCGGCTGCCCGTCGAGCGTGAATCCGTCCCGGTCGTAGGTGAGGCTGGACATCGGCGGCGGGCTCCTCTGGGCACGGGAACGGCGGACGTCCGCCATCCTGGCGGACGCGACGTGTGCTCCGGGTCAACGCCGCTCCAGCCCGCCGTGCCCGCCCGCCGTGCCTGCCCGGGGAGCGCGCCCAGTGGTCCCGGAGGTCCCGGAGTGCGCCCGGGCCCCGCTCAGTGGTCCAGCCGGCGCCCGCGCCGCGGTTCCCGGCCCGGGTGCGCGACCATGCGCAGCCGCACCGGCGTGGTGCCCTCGGGCGTGCGGGCCTCGGCGTGCAGGTGCAGGTGCGGCTCGGTGGTGTTGCCCGAGTTGCCGACCTCGGCGAGCGGCTGGCCGGCCGTCACCCGGTCGCCCGCCGCGACCAGCAGGCTGCCGGCGCGCAGGTGGGCGAGCACCAGGTGCACGTCCTCGGCCCACTCCGTGCGCAGCACCAGGTGGTTGCCGCACACCGGCTGCCGCTCGAGCCCCGCCCGCTCGAACGGACTGGCCTGCACCGGCTGGTCGGCGAGGCCGTCGACCACGCTGACCACCGTCGCGTCGCACGGCGCCGCCACGACCGCGCCGTACGCGCGGTAGGCGGCGAGATCGCGCGGTGCCAGGCCGCGGGCCCGGGCACCGCGCGGGCCCAGGCAGAGCAGGTCGAGGGCGTACCGCTGGTCCGGGTGGTCGGCGTGGTGGTTGACGGCCTTGCCGCCGCCCTGGCCGACCAGCACCCGGCTGCCCGGCAGCGGGTTGGCGATCAGCAGCGGTGCCCGCTCGGCCGGCGCCTCCCGGCTGCCCGACACCCCCGCGACGGCCGCGAGCACGGTCAGCGCCGGGAAGACCACGCCCGACCAGCCGAGGTGCCCGGCGGGCAGGCCCGGCAGCCGCACCAGCCCGACGACGACCAGGCCGAGGACGGCGGCCGCGGTCACCGCGCGGGTGTGCTGGCTGACCCAGCACCACGGCGTGCCCAGCCGGCAGACCACGAGCAGCGCGAGCGCGGTGAGCAGCGCGGGCAGCACCGCGCTCCAACTCCCGGCCAGCGCGCCGCCGAGCGCGATCAGCACGACGGCGGGCGCCACCAGCAGCGCCACCAGCACCGGCAGCAGCTCGCGGACGCGCTGACCGATCGAACGCGGCCGGCCGGTCGACACCGGCTCCAGCGCGAGCAGGGTGATCAGCCCCCGCTCGTCCACGCCGACCTCGGCCCGCACCACCCCGCGCCGGCCGTCCACCAGGTACGCGCCCGCCTCGCCGTCCGGCCGGATCGACTCCAGCGTGCCGAGCCCCTTGCGGGCCTCGCCGCGGATCGCCGTCAACCGCCGGGCCCCGACCGCCTCCACGAAGCCGGGCGCGAAGATCGCGTGGTCGAGACCAGGCCCCGTCAGGTAGTCCCGCAGCCGCTCCCGCTCGGCATCCGTCCGATCCATCCGCGTGATCCCCCCAGACAACGCCGACGGCTCACCCGGTCGGCGCTCCAGTCTCATCCAGGGCCGGCGGCCGATCAAGCCGGGCCGGGCACAATTCCCAGCGGGCACTCAGGAACTGTCCTGGCACGCGCAGCGTCGGTTCATACGTATCCGTCCCGTCAGACGTATCCGTCCCGCGGTCTCCAGCCCGCCCGCCTGCCCCGAGGTCCCGCCATGCCGATATCCCGGCCGCTCCGGCCGTCCGACGCACCCCGGCCCGCCGACTCCGCCCAGCCGTCCCGCCGCCGCCTGCTCGCCTGGACCACCCTGGGCGCGGCCTCGCTCGCCTCCGCCGCGCTGGCCGGCTGCTCCGGCTCGGCCCACGCCCACGGCGCCGCGCCCGAGCCGAGCCCGTCCGACGCCTTCTCCCCGGCCGCCCCCGTCGACCCGAAGGCCATCGCCGCCCTGCCCAGCCCCTCGGCGGCCTCCCCGCTCGCGGTGCGCGGCAAGCCCGTCTACAAGGTGCACGACCTGCTGCCGGACGCGCCCACCGACGCGATCGCGCTGACCATCGACGACGGCCCCGACCCGCACTACACCCCGCAGGTGCTGGCCCTGCTGCGCAAGTACGACATCCGGGCCACCTTCAACGTGGTCGGCAGCCAGGCGCACAACTACAAGGACCTGATCCGCCAACTCGCCGCCGACGGACACACCGTGGCCAACCACACGATGACCCACCCGCAGCCCTTCTCGCACCGCACCGGCGCCCAGATCGAGCAGCAGATCGCCAACGCCCAGTCCGCCATCGTGGACGCCGGCGCCCCCGCCCCCACCCTCTTCCGCTCCCCAGGCGGCGACTGGTCCCCCGCCGTCTTCGCGGCCGCCGCCAAGTACGGCATGATCCCCATCGACTGGGACGTCGACCCCCGCGACTGGTCCCGCCCCGGTGTCCCCAAGATCACCGAAAAGCTCATGGCCGCCCGCCCCGGCGACATCCTCCTCTGCCACGACGGCGGCGGCGACCGCTCCCAGACCCTGGACGCCCTCAAAACCGTCCTGCCCGCCCTCAAGGCCAAGGGCCTCACCTTCGTCACCCTCTGAGCCCCCCGGCCGGCTTCGGCCTCGCACTGCCCCTGGTTGCCCGTCGCGTACCGCCCGATCCGACACGGCCTCGGCGCTGCCGTTAGGCTTCTCCCGCCCTGCGTCGACCGGCGCAAGACCCCCATGCGCCGGTCCGTTTGTCGTGGAGGGGGCCAGCCGTGTTCGAGCCGGGCCAGGGTGGGGTCCATCAAGTCGGCGCCGAACCACCTCTCTCCGGCGTCCACGGACGCGCCACGCGCCGAGCCCCCTGTCGGGTTCGAACCGACGACCCCCGCTCTACAGAACAAGGGCTTTCCGGTCCGGCTCACGTCCCGAGCCTCTCCAGCTTCAGATCCCTCTGACAACGACCCGATCCCCGCAGAGAAGTCTCATGTCCTCCTCGTCGGACGTGAAGATCGTGACGTCGCCACGCTGACGCAGCGCCACCGCGGCCAGAGCAGCGTCGATGGCGTACGTGTGCCCACGCAGCCCGGCCGTCTCCAGCAGCTCGATCGCCTCCCCCGCGATCTCCCTCGTCACCGGTTCCACTGCGATCCCGGAGAGGGTCCATGCCCACACGGCCTTCTTGACGCGCCTGCGATACGCCTCGACGAGCGCCATCGACGTGGTCATGACCCGGATGCCGGAGCGGTCCGCATCCTTCAGTCGGGCACCCATCGCGCGGTGCCCGAGAACGGCTTGAGACAAGCCCTCGCTGTCGAGCAGGTAGACGAGCTCGGACATCAACCGGCCTTGCGATGAGGCACAGATCGAGCCTCGCACTCCGCGTGCTGCCGTTGCAGCCCGAGCCTCTCCGCCTCTGCGAGCGCCAGCTCCGCGTCGGTCACTTCGCCGTGCTCGCCCTCCCACCAGCCGACGAACTCGTGCAGGTGATCTCGCTCGCGCTGACGCTCCACAGCCTGCGCGACGTACCGGCTGAACCCGCCCGACCCCACCTCGGAGCGGATCTCCTCCGCCAGTTCCTCCGGCAGCGTCACCGTGTACTTCTTCGTTGCCATGCCAGTCATCATGCCGACCGCTCGACACAGGCACCCCGGCGCGATACCACCCCGTGCCCCGCCGCGCCGCTCACGCAAACGGCCCCGGACGATTCGTCCGAGGCCGGCGACGGAGCCCCCAGAAGGCCGAACCCGCAGCTCATCCGAGGTGGTTCACGGAGCCCCCTGTCGGGTTCGAACCGACGACCCCCGCTTTACAAGAGCGGTGCTCTGGCCAGCTGAGCTAAGGAGGCACGGCAGCCGTCCCCGGCCGAGGCCGTGGGGGCAACCGGGTCGCAGTCTACCGGCAGGGGCGGGGCGTGTGGGGGTGTGTGGCGGGGAAGATCGGCGGGGGTCGGGCGGGAATGTGACCGGACCGGTACGGGGTGAGTGGGGGGAGGGGGCTGACAAGGGGGAAAGGGGCAGGTAGCCTCGGCCGCAGCCGGTTCTCAGGTGGTCCAGGCCACTGGGCCACGAGGCCGGCCAGTGTGCACCACTCCACCCCTTTACTCGGATCGTCCGGCACGTTCCTGCCGGTGAAGGAGACGTACAGTCATGGCTTCTGTCACGTACGACAAGGCGACCCGCCTCTACCCGGGCGGCGACAAGCCCGCCGTCGACGCGCTGGACCTGCACATCGAGGACGGCGAGTTCCTCGTGCTGGTCGGCCCCTCCGGCTGCGGCAAGTCGACCAGCCTGCGGATGCTGGCGGGTCTGGAGGACGTCAACGGCGGCGCGATCCGGATCGGCGAGCGCGATGTGACCCACCTGCCGCCCAAGGACCGGGACATCGCGATGGTGTTCCAGAACTACGCGCTCTACCCGCACATGTCCGTCGCGGACAACATGGGCTTCGCGCTCAAGATCGCCGGCGTCAACAAGGCCGAGATCCGCCAGAAGGTCGAGGAGGCCGCGAAGATCCTCGACCTCACCCAGTACCTGGACCGCAAGCCGAAGGCGCTCTCCGGCGGCCAGCGCCAGCGTGTGGCGATGGGCCGCGCGATCGTCCGCGAGCCGCAGGTCTTCCTGATGGACGAGCCGCTCTCCAACCTGGACGCCAAGCTCCGCGTCTCCACCCGCACCCAGATCGCCGGCCTGCAGCGCCGCCTGGGCATCACCACGGTCTACGTGACGCACGACCAGACCGAGGCCATGACCATGGGCGACCGCGTCGCGGTGCTCAAGGACGGCCTGCTGCAGCAGGTGGACACGCCGCGGAGGATGTACGACAAGCCCGCCAACGTCTTCGTGGCCGGCTTCATCGGCTCGCCCGCGATGAACCTGGTCGAGGTGCCGCTGGTGGACGGCGGCGTGAAGTTCGGCGGTTCGGTGATCAACATCGACCGCGAGCAGCTGGTCGGCGCCGGCAGCGACAAGACGGTGACCGTCGGCATCCGCCCGGAGCACTTCCAGATCGTCTCCGGTGGCGGCATCGAGGGCGTGGCCGTGACGGTCAACGTGGTCGAGGAGCTCGGCGCGGACGGCTTCGTCTACGGCACCACCAAGATCGGTGGCGAGGACGCGGACATCGTGGTGCGGGTCAACGGCCGGCAGATCCCGCAGAAGGGCGAGACCGTGCACGTGGTCCCGACCGGCGGCGAGACGCACGTCTTCTCGACCAGCACGGGTGCCCGCCTCAGCGGCTGACGTGCGAGGCCCCGGGACCGGGGCGGCGTACAGGAGCACGGTTACCGTGGCCCCGTCGGACACCCGTCCGGCGGGGCCGCGCCATGCCGTCACTCGTCCGTGTGACGGAGTGTCGGGAGGTCCTCACACGACGCTACCCTCACTGGCGTGAAGCAGCTCGTTCGCCGCATCGGCCAGACCATCGCCCTCACCCTGCCTGTGATCCTGGTGACCACAGGCACCCTCGCCGTGACCCGGGTGGCCTGGGCGCCGCCGGTTAACGACAGCCAGCAGGTGGTCGCCGCCGCCAGCGGCAGCGGTGGTGGCATCGGCCGCACCGCCACCACCGCCGACGTCACCGGCACCACCGCCCACCCGGGCCTGTCGCCGCAGGACGCCCTGCGCACCGACCTGATGTCGGAGCTGCGCTCGCGCGGTGCCGCCGCCGCGCTCGACCTGCTGGAGCGCAGCATGACCGAGGAGCCGAACCTGACTCCCTACTGCACCACGCTCGCCAAGGAGTTGGGGCAGGCCACGCTCAAGCTGTACCAGGGCGACGTGCAGCGCGCCCGGTCCGTCGCGCGTCCGGTCTGCGACGGGTCCTTCGCGGCCGGCATCGCCGGCTGACGACGCGTCACCGACCGCCGCCGCCCCGCGGCGGGCTGCGGGAACCGGGTACGGCAGGGCAGCAGGCCTATCCTGCTGCCCATGACCGGCTTCGACCTCCCCGCCGCCCCGCAAGCCCCCAGCCCCGCCCAGGGCCCGTCCGCCGAGGCGGCCACCACGGCCGCGCGGGCTGCCCCGATCGGGGCGCCCACGGTCACGCAGGCCGTGATCCTGGCCGGCGGTCAGGGCTCGCGCCTGCGGCCGTACACCGATGACCGGCCCAAGCCGCTGGTCGAGATCCCCGGCACCGGCACGCCGATCGTCGGACACCAACTCGCCTGGCTGGCAGCCGAAGGCGTGACCGACGTGGTGATCTCCTGCGGCCATCTGGCCGAGGTGTTGCAGGCCTGGCTGGACCAGGCCGAACTGCCGCTCCGCGCCCGCACCGTGGTCGAGGCCGAACCGCTGGGCCGGGGCGGCGGGCTGAAGTTCGCCGCGCGGGCGCTGCCCAGGCCGGACGAGCCCTGGTACGCGACCAACGGGGACATCTGGACCCGGTTCAGCCTGCGTGAGATGGCCGCCTTCCACCACGAGCGGGACGCCCTCGCCACCCTCGCACTGGCCCGGCCGCGGATCCCGTGGGGCGCGGTGGAGACGGACCGGTTCGGCAATGTGCTCGACTTCATCGAAGCGCCGCCCTCGCCCTTCCTGATCAACGCGGGCCTCTACGTCTTCGCGCCGGGCTTCGCCGAGCTGCTGCCGGACGTCGGCGACCACGAGCGCACCACCTTCCCCCAACTCGCCCGCGCCAGGCGGCTGGCGGGCTACCAGCTGCCGCAGGGCGTGTACTGGCGGGCGATCGACACCGCGAAGGACCTCACCGAGGCCGCCAAGGAGCTGGCCTCACTGCAGCGGAGCTGACCCCCAGGTAGAACTGACGCACACTCACCTGCGCCGCGCACAAACCGATCGCCCCTTCCCGGAGAACCAGGAAGGGGCGATCGGCAGTTGAGCGAGCCACAGGACCCGGCGGAGCCGTCCCTGCGGCCGACCGGCGCTCAGGCCATCGACTCCTCAGGCCGTCGGCGCTCAGGCCATCAGCTCCTCAGGCCGTCAGCTCCTCAGGCCATCGGTGCTCAGGCCGTCGGTGCTCAGGCCATCGGCGCTGCCGACGAAGAGCCTCCCGAGGCTCCGGGACCCGCGCCCGGCATGCCCAGCGTCGTCGGCAACCGCAGCTGCGGCGGACCGCTGCCCAGCACGCCGCCGATCAGGCCGTCACTCGGCGCGGCCTTCGGCGCCCGGGTGCTCGCCCCGGAGCCGCTGCCCTGCGTGCCGCCCGGCGCCGGAGCCGCGCCACCGGCGGCGGGCGTGGCCCCGGCCGCCGGCGCCCCGGCGGGCGAACCGCCGCCCGGCCCGGCGGGGTTGCCACCCGTGGCCGAGCCCTCCGGCACCCCGCCCCGGCCCGCCGTGGACGGGCGGGCCTTCGCGCTCCGGCCGGCCGTCGGCGCGGCCGAGGGCGGCGCCGAGGGGGTGGCGGGAGCGGCCGAGGGCGCGGTGCTGGGCGGTGCGGAGCCGGTGGCCGGCCGGGGAGCCGGCGCGGGCATGCCGGGGGCGTGCGACCCGCCGGTGCCGACGGTGGCGGCCGGCCAGACCGGCGGGCCGTAGTCGGTCGGCGGCTGGGCGGGGCCGGGCTGCGGCCGACCGCCGGTTCGCACCGCCGCGCCCAGCAGCGAACCGACCAGCATGGTCAGGCCGATCACCACGACGGCCACCACGGTGCCCCGGCGCAGCACCCGGCGGCGCACCGCCTTGGGCGCCTGCGGTCCGTACCGGCGCCAGGCCTCCAGAGCGAGCCGGCCGTCCAGCGAGGCGAACGGCGCGCCGGCGATCAGCAGCGGGCTCCAGGCCGCGAGGAAGATCAGGTCGGGCGTGTCGTAGACCGGCACGGCGCGCCAGCTGACGGTGAAGAGGAGCGCGGCGGAGAGCAGCATCGCGGCACCGGCGGCCAGCCGCTGCCAGAGGCCGAGCAGCGAGAGCACGCCGACCACGATCTCGGTGAAGGCCACCCCGAGGCCGGCCCCGACCGGGTGCGCCATGGCGAAGTCGAGCAGCGGCTGGGCCAGCTGCCAGGGGTGCAGCGAGGAGAGCCAGCGCATCATCGAGCCGCGGTTGCCGCCGTCGAAGTACACCGGGTCGCAGAGCTTGCTGAACCCGGCGTAGACCGAGAGCGAGCCGAGCAGCAGGCGCAGCGGCAGCAGGACCAGCCCGAGGTCCACCTTCCGGCGGGGCTGCCAGGAGTGCCGGCTGGACTCCCCGGCCGCGGCGGCCGAGTGCTCGGGCAGCTCGCCGCTCGGCTTCCAGCCGGCCGGCCGGGCGCGCTCCAGCCGCGGCTCGACGGGCGGACGCGGCCTGGCGGACGCGGGCCCGGCCGACCGGGACTCCGACGACTCGGAACCGTACGGCTCGGCACCGAAGGGCGCGGGGCCGTCGGCCCAGCCGTGCGGCTGCCGGGGCACCGCCCCGCGCGTGCCGTAGGTGCCGCGGCCCCTGCCGCCGTAGCCGTACGACCCGTCGGCGGGCGTGTCGTCCCAGCCCGGCACGGCCTCCAGCGGCTGGGTCTCCTCGGGGTCGACCAGACCCACCGAGGATCCGCCGCCCGCGGACGCCCCGAACGCCGACGACGACGCCGACGACGACCCGAGCGAGGCGGCGCCGCCGACCGGTGCGGGCACGGTGCTGAGCCGGACCGCGTCCAGCAGCTGAGTGGCCGCCAGGTCGCCCGGCGCGGCCTGGCCGCTCCAGGTGACGGCGGTGACCCGGCCCTTGCGCCGAGGCGCGCCGACCGCCGCCGGGCCGCCCAGCGCGGCTCCCACGCCCGCCAGTGCGGCCGGGCCGGCGTCGGCACTGCCGACCCGGACCAGCCCGGGCCGACCGCCGTAGTTCAACGCCGCGTACGGCCGCCCGAAGGAGTCCGCGTACGGCACCGCCAGGGGTGGCGGCGCGTCGAGCAGCGGCGCGACCGGCGCGGCCAGTCTGAGCCGGAAGCTGACCTGGGTGCTGCTGAGCCGAGCCGGATCGCTCGGCACCTTGACGGTGCTGAGGCCGGGCTCAGCCTCTATCCCTGCCGCTTGGCCAAACCGGGGGCGCCGAGGTGTTCTGGTGTCCACACCCCTCTAACCGGGTGACACCCGGTTAGGACACTCTCCCGGGTGCAACTGCCGGGCGTGGCTGACGGATCCGGTCACTCCCGTACGAGAGGGTGAACGTTTGGGTCAACCCCGTGCAGGCTCGGACACCGCGACCACGGAGAACGGCCACGGAGAACGGCCGAGGCGAGCGACCGAGGCGAGCGACCGGCCATCGAGCGCGAGGCCGCCGACCACCGCGCGAGGGGCGGCCGACCACCGGCCGGCCGCCCCCAGCGGCGCCACTCAGCGGCGCCACTCAGCGCTTGGCCCGCAGCCGCGCTGCCTCGTAGAGCACGATGCCGGCCGCGACACCGGCGTTCAGCGACTCGGTCGCACCCGGCATCGGGATCCGCACCCGGATGTCACAGGTCTCCGACACCAGCCGGGACAGGCCCTTGCCCTCACTGCCGGCCACGATCACCACCGGACCGGTCAGCGCCTCCAGCTCGCCGACCTCCGACTCGCCGTCCGCCGCCAGACCGACCACCAGCAGGCCGGCCTTCTGGTAGGCCTCCAGCGCCCGGGTCAGGTTGGTCGCCCGGGCCACGGGCAGCCGGGCCGCGGCGCCCGAGGAGGTCTTCCAGGCGCCGGCGGTCATCCCGGCGGCGCGCCGCTCGGGGATCACCACGCCGTGCGCGCCGAAGGCGGCCGCCGAGCGGACCACGGCGCCCAGGTTGCGCGAGTCGGTGACCCCGTCCAGCGCCATGATCAGCGCGTCCTGGCCCAGGTCGGCAGCCGCGGCCACCAGGTCCTCGGGGTGCGCGTACTCGTACGGCGGGACCTGGAGCACCAGGCCCTGGTGGTTCAGACCGCCGGTCATCTGGTCCAGCTGCGGGCGCGGCGCCTCCATCAGCGGGATGCCCCGCTCGTTGGCGGCCTGGAACGCCTCGCGCACCCGGTCGTCGGTGTCGATGAACTGCATGACGTACAGCGCGGTGGCCGGCACGCCGCCGACCAGCGCCTCGACCACCGAGTTGCGGCCCACCACCAGCTCGGCGGCACCCGCGCCGCCGCGCCCGCCCCGGCCGCCGCCGCCGGAGCGGCGCATGCCGGCCCTGGCCTTGGCGTCCCGCTCGCGCTTGAGCGCGGCGTTGGCGGCCCGCTGCTTGGGGTGCCCCTTGCGGGCCTCGCCGGGCGGCGTCGGGCCCTTGCCCTGCAGCGCCTTCCGGCTGTGGCCGCCGGTCCCGACGCTCGCACCCTTCTTCGACCCGGGGTTGCGTGCGTTCCTGCGCTGGCTGTTGCCGGCCATGACGTTACTTCCTGTTCTATCCGTCTGCGTCATGCCGATGGGCCGTACTCGTCGCGCCGCGTCGCAGCGCGGCGGAAGTACGGCCCACCGGCGCCCCGGGTACGACCCCGGGGCTACTGGTTGCTGATCGTCCAGCGCGGGCCGGACGGGGTGTCCTCGATCGCCAGGCCGGCCAGGCCCAGCTGGTCGCGAATGGCGTCCGCGGTGGCGAAATCCTTGCGCTCCCGGGCCGCCTGGCGCTGGTCCAGGACGAGCCTGACCAGCGAGTCGACGACCCCGTGCAGGTCCTCGCCGCGCTCCGTGCCGGTCCACTGCGCGTCGAGCGGGTCGAGGCCCAGTACACCGAGCATCGCACGGACCTCGGCCAGTCGCGCTACCGCGTTCTCCTTGTCGTCCGCGTTCAGGGCGCTGTTGCCCTGCCGAACGGCGGTGTGCACCACGGCCAGCGCCTGCGGGACGCCGAAGTCGTCGTCCATCGCCTCGGCGAAGGCCGGGGGCACCTCGGCGGCCGGCTCGACCGGGCCGCAGCGCTCGACCACCCGCTGGATGAAGCCCTCGATCCGGCCGAAGCCGGCCTCGGCCTCGCGGATCGACTCCTCGCTGTACTCGATCATCGAGCGGTAGTGCGGGGCGGCCAGGTAGTAGCGCAGCACGATCGGGCGCCAGCGCTGCACCATCTCGGAGATCAGCACCGAGTTGCCGAGCGACTTGCTCATCTTCTCGCCGCTCATGGTGACCCAGGCGTTGTGCACCCAGAAGTTGGCGAAGTCGTCGCCGAACGCCTTGGACTGGGCGATCTCGTTCTCGTGGTGCGGGAAGATCAGGTCGAGCCCGCCGCCGTGGATGTCGAAGGCCTTGCCCAGGTACTTGTGCACCATGGCCGAGCACTCCAGGTGCCAGCCGGGCCGGCCCTGGCCCCACGGGGTGGTCCAGCTGGGCTCGCCCGGCTTGGCCGCCTTCCACATGGCGAAGTCGCGCGGATCGCGCTTGCCGGTCTCGCCCTCGCCCTCGGGCTGCTTGAGGTTCTCCAGCTTCTGGTTGGAGAGCTCCAGGTACCCGGGGTAGGACTTGACGTCGAAGTAGACGTTGCCGTCGGCCGCGTAGGCGTGGCCCTTGGCGATCAGCGTCTGCATCATGTCGATCATCTCGGGGATGTGGCCGGTGGCCCGCGGCTCCACGGTCGGCGGCAGGCAGCCGAGCACGGTGTAACCGTCGTTGAAGGCACGCTCGTTGGCGTAGGCGATCTGCCACCACGGCACGCCGAGCTCGTGCTCCTTGCGGATCACCTTGTCGTCGATGTCGGTGACGTTGCGCACGAAGGTCACATCGAAGCCGCGGTAGGCGAACCAGCGGCGCATCAGGTCGAAGCTGAGGTTGGACCGGATGTGCCCGATGTGCGGGGCGCCCTGCACGGTCGCGCCACACAGGTACATCGAGACGCAACCCGGTACAAGCGGGACGAAGTCGCGTACCTGGCGGGCGTTGGTGTCGTACAGGCGAATGCTCACGACATCCAGCGTAGTGGGAATCCGGCAGTGCCCCGCGACGTTTACGCGTCCCACCCGTCACGAGTTCATGGCAAAGCGGACGATCCGGTTCCGATAGCCGCGGTCCGCGGCGGCCCGCCGCCCTCCGCCGCCGATCCCCCGTCAGGCGCGGCTCAGGGTCGCGGGTACACCAGCGCGGTCGCCAGACCCACCAGGCCCTCGCCGCGCCCGGTCATGCCGAGCCCGTCGGTGGTCGCCGCCGAGAGCGAGACCGGCGCGCCGACCGCGGCCGACAGCACCTCCTCGGACTCCCGGCGCCGGCTGCCGATCCGCGGCCGCACCCCGATCACCTGCACCGCGATGTTGCCGATCTCGAAGCCCGCCGCGCGCACGATCCGGGCCGCCTCGGTCAGCAGGGTCACTCCCGAGGCGCCCTTCCACTCGGAGCGGTCGGTGCCGAAGTGCTGGCCCAGGTCGCCGAGCCCGGCGGCCGAGAAGATCGCGTTGCAGGCCGCGTGCGCGACCACGTCGGCGTCCGAGTGCCCGGCCAGGCCCTGGTCGTAGCCCTCCCAGCGCAGCCCGCCGACCCAGAGCGGCAGGCCGTCCGCGAAGGCGTGCACATCGGTGCCGATGCCCACCCGGGGCAGCACGACCGACGGGGTGTCAGAAGCCATCGGAAGCCCTCCTGCGGGCGAGTACGGCCTCGGCGAGCACGAGGTCCAGCGGACGGGTCACCTTGAACGCCTCCTCGTGGCCCGGCACCACGACCACCCGGCCGCCGTAGTGCTCGATCAATCCGGCGTCGTCGGTGACCACCGGCGCACCGCCCGCGGCCTCCTCGGCCAGCGCCTTGGCGTGCGCCTCGACGAGCGCCGCGCGGCGGAAGCCCTGCGGGGTCTGCACCGCGCGCAGCGTGGCGCGGTCGGGCGTGTCGAGCACCGGCTCCGGCTCACCGGCGCCCGCCGGGCCCACCCGCTTGACGGTGTCGGCCAGCGGCACCGCGGGCACCACGGCCTCGGCACCGCCCCGGACCGCGGCCACCACGGCGTCCACCACCTCGACCGGCACCAACGGCCGGGCCGCGTCGTGCACCAGCACGATCCCGGTGCTCTCCGGAATCGCGGCCAGGCCCAGCCGCACCGACTCCTGCCGGGTCGCGCCGCCGGCCACCACCCGGATGTCCTTGCCGTCCAGGCCGTGGCTGTCCAGCAGCCCCAGCACCTCGGCGACGCCCTGCGGCGGCGCGGCGACCACCACCAGGCCGACCGCCCGGCTGCGGGCCAGCGCGCGCACGGCGTGCACCAGCAGCGGTGCGCCGCCCAGCTCGCGCAGCGCCTTGGGTGCCCCGGGACCCAACCGCTCGCCCCGCCCGGCGGCCGGAACCACGGCCGCCGCCACTACTCCTGTGCTGTTCAGGTTTCACTCCTTCGGCGAAGTGGGTATGGCCCAGGCGTACCCGTCAGACGGTGCACCGGACCCCTTCCACCCCGGCGCCGCCTCTCGGGTACCGGTGTGCGGGCCCCCACCCTCTGGACACCAAAGGCTAGGGGCACCAAAGGCTAGGGGCAGCGGAGCCACGGGCGCCAAACTCAGGACCACGCGCTACGAGCACCGTCGCACGGACGTCACCCCGGGGCGCCCCCGGGCATGCCACAGCGCCCGAATGCCGTCATGACACCGGGCGCTGTTGAACGGCACACGCGCCGCACTACGAGGCGAGCACCTCGTCGAGCAGCGTCTCCGCCTTGTCCTCGTTGGTGTTCTCCGCCAGCGCCAGTTCGCTGACGAGGATCTGCCGTGCCTTGGCGAGCATCCGCTTCTCGCCGGCCGAGAGGCCGCGCTCGCGCTCGCGCCGCCACAGGTCTCGCACAACCTCGGCGACCTTGATGACGTCACCCGATGCGAGCTTCTCCAGGTTCGCCTTGTAGCGGCGAGACCAGTTGGTGGGCTCTTCGGTGTACGGTGCGCGGAGCACCTCGAAGACCCGGTCCAGACCCTCCTGGCCGACCACGTCGCGCACGCCGACGAACTCCGCGTTCTCCGCGGGGACGCGCAGCGTGAGGTCACCCTGCTGAACCTTCAGCACCAGGTAGGTCTTGTCCACACCTTTGATCTGGCGAATTTCGATGGCCTCGATCAGTGCAGCCCCGTGATGGGGGTAGACCACCGTGTCGCCAACCTTGAACGTCATGTGACAGGACCCCTTCCGTGGCTTTCCAGAATAACACGCTTTTCCGTTCACTCGAAGGGCGTTTTCGCAGGTCAGGACGGGTCTCGGGGCTTGACAAGGACCCCTGCGACGTGCTGCGGCCACCCCGCGGCAGCGGCTTCTCGCAGGTCGGAGGCCCTTCTCCCGGCCTCCGAAACCTTGGGCAACACTGCGGCGGCCGACATTCGATCTTGAAGTCGACACCGGATATTCACCGTTTCCCGATCGTGATCTGATCTTGACGCGCTTCCGGAACCGCACACATCGCCGTCACACCGCACCCCGGACCGCCCCAGTGCCGGGCCCTCCCCCAGTAGCGACCCGGTACAGCTGCGGCCCGGCCCGGCGACGACGACGCGCCACCCGGCGAACCGGCAGCGGAGTGGTCAGGGCGCGACACGGGGCCACCCCGTGAGGGCCGGATAAGTGCGGTCGGTACGCTGAGCGCTGACAACCCGACACGTGACCCAAGGAGATGCGCAGCCGTGAGCCGCAGCCTTCGACGCGGTGGCACTGCCGCCATCGTCCTCGCCCTCGCCGCCGTCTCGCTGTCCGCCTGCTCCGCCGGGAGCAGCGCCGAGACCGCCCAGATCAAGCCGGACACCCCGGCCACCTCGCTGGGCGCCGACCTCAAGCTCAACGCCATCGTCGTCGTGGTCGGCGCGAACCAGGTCTCCGGCCAGCCCGGCCCCGCGAACCTGTCCGTCAACATCAGCAACACCGGCAGCAGCCCGGAGACGCTGACCGGCGTCACGGTGGCCGGCACCAGCGCCACCTTCGACGACGCCTCGGGCACGCCGCTGCCCGGCGGCATCGTGGTCCCGGCCGGCGGCGCGGTGGCGGTCGGCGGCAACGGACAGGCCACGGCGCAGTTCTCCTCCCTCACCGTGACCGCGGGCAGCTTCACGCCGGCCTCGTTCTCCTTCTCCAGCGCCGGCAAGGTCGACACCACCGCGCTGGTCACCCCGGCCGTGGGCACCTACGCCTCGGCCGGCCCGTCCGCGCCGGTCTCCGCCTCCCCGTCGGCCGGCGGCTCGGCCAGCGCGTCGGCCTCCGCCGCCGCTTCCGCCTCGACGGGGGCCTCGACCGCCGCGAGCACCGCCGCCTCCCCGTCGGCGCCGGCCGGCGCCCCGGCCTCCGGTGCCGCCGCCGGTGCCCCGAGCGGCTCCCCGGCCGCCGGTGCCACGGGCACCCCGAGCCCCAGCCCCTCGCACTGAGCCCAGGGGCGCGCGACCCGGCAGCCGGGTCGCGCGCCCCGCGCACGACGAAGGGCCGCACCCCCACCCTGCTCGGGTTCTAGGAGTGCGGCCCTTCGTCGTGTCGCGCTCAGCCCAGCCGGCGCACGGTGTCGGCTTACGGCTCGAACTTGTAGCCCAGGCCGCGGACCGTGACCAGGTAGCGCGGCGCGCCCGGGTCCGGCTCGATCTTCGCCCGCAGGCGCTTCACGTGGACGTCCAGGGTCTTGGTGTCGCCGACGTAGTCGGCGCCCCAGACCCGGTCGATCAGCTGCATCCGGGTGAGTACCCGGCCCGCGTTGCGCAGCAGCATCTCCAGCAGGTCGAACTCCTTGAGCGGCAGGTCGACCTTGGCGCCGTCCACGGTGACCACGTGCCGGTCCACGTCCATCCGGACCGGGCCGGCCTCCAGCGCGCCGGGGCCACCGCCGTCGTTGCCGATGCCGCCCTCCTCGCCGCGGCGGCGCAGCACCGCGCGGATCCGGGCGACCAGCTCGCGGGTCGAGTACGGCTTGGTGACGTAGTCGTCAGCGCCTATCTCCAGCCCGACGACCTTGTCGATCTCGCTGTCCTTGGCCGTCACCATGATCACCGGCACGCTGGAGCGCACCCGCAGCTGGCGGCAGACCTCGGTGCCGGGCAGCCCGGGCAGCATCAGGTCGAGCAGGACCAGGTCGGCGCCATTGCGTTCGAACTGCTCCAGCGCGTCGGGGCCGGTGGCGGCGACGGCCACCTCGAAACCCTCCTTGCGCAGCATGTACGACAGGGCGTCGCTGAACGACTCCTCGTCCTCGACCACCAGTACACGGGTCACGATCGGGCCTCCGGGGCAGGAAGGGGGGAATCAGGAAAGGGGGAACGGTGTGCGGATTCGTCATGGGCGGTGCCCGCCGCGTCGCCGGAAGCGGCGGGCGCCGGGGTCTGTCCGGCGGGGAGCCGGACGGTGAAGGTGGAGCCCTGGCCCTCGACGCTCCACACCGAGACGGTTCCGCCGTGCGAAGCCGCCACGTGCTTGACGATGGACAGGCCCAGGCCGGTGCCGCCGGTGGCCCGGCTGCGGGCCGGGTCCACCCGGTAGAAGCGTTCGAAGATCCGCTCGCGGTCCTTCTCCGAGATGCCGATGCCCTGGTCGGTCACCGAGATCTCGATCAGCTCGCCGTCCGCCTCGCCGATCGCGGCGGCGCTGGCTATCCGGCGGGTGGCGATCGCCACCCGGGTACGCGGCGGACTGTAGTTGACGGCGTTCTCGACCAGGTTGCCGAGGGCCGCGGCGAGCTGGCCGCGGTCGCCGAAGAGGTGCAGGCCCGCGATGCCGCCGGCCGCGATGTGGATCTGCTTGGCCGCGGCCTGCTGGCGGCAGCGGTCCATCGCCTCGGCGATCAGCTCGTCGACCGGGACCGGCTCGGGGTCCATCAGCAGGCGGTCGTCCTGGACCCGGGAGAGGTCGATGATCTCCTGGACCAGGCTGGCCAGCCTGGTCGCCTCGATCTGCATCCGGCCGGCGAAGCGCTGCACCGCCTCCGGGTCGTCGGCCGCGTCCGCGACCGCCTCCGAGAGCAGCGACAGCGCCCCCACCGGGGTCTTGAGCTCATGGCTGACGTTGGCCACGAAGTCGCGCCGGACCGCCTCGATCCGGCGGCGCTCGGTGAGGTCCTCGACCAGCACCAGGACCAGCCGGGAGCCGAGCGGGGCGACCCGGACCGAGACCGAGAGCGGCTCGCCGGAGCGCGCCACGCCGGGGCGTGGGACGTCCAGCTCGACCTGCCGGATCTCGCCGTCCCGGCGGGTCGCCCGGGCCAGCGCGAGCATCTGCTCGACGGCCACCGCGCCACCGCGGACCAGGCCCATCGAGTAGGCGGCGGAGCTGGCCTTGACCACCTCGTCGCCCTCGCCCAGCACGATCGCGCAGGAGCGCAGCACCGAGAGCACCGTGTCCACACCGGGCGGCAGCGCCGGCTCCTGGAGGGGGGCGTGCACCGCTGACGCGCTGCTACTTCTTCTACCGTTGCCGCTGTTGCTGCCCCGACCCTGTTCGCGCTCGCTCCAGCGGAAGGCGATGGAGGCCGTGAGACCGACGCCAAGGCCGGCGATGGCGCAGGCAGCGGCGGCGGCCACATTCACGTCCATGCGGCCAGCCTAAGCGCATCGACCGGCCGCTCCGTAAGCGTCGGATCAAGGCATCGACCGTGCGTTGCCGAGAATTCACCTTCAGGTAGCCACCGGTTCACTGCGGCGGCCGTGCGCCGTCGCCCGGACGGCCCAGGCTGCGTTGTGCAGCCCGTGTGGGTCGGTGACGCGCGTACGATGCGCGCCACCAGCAGCGGCCGCCCTCCCGCAGCGCGGGCCAGGCGGCCGGTCGGCACCGCCACCGACACCGCGAGAAGGAGAAGAGAAGCGCATGCGTGACGCTTACCACGAGGAACTCGACTCGATCGGCGACGGCCTGGTCGAGATGGCCCGGCTGGTCGGGTCGGCCATGGGCCGCGCCACCACCGCGCTGCTGGACGCCGACCTGGAGCTGGCGGAGAGCGTGATCGCCGCGGACGAGAAGGTCAACACGCTCCACCACGGCCTGGAGGACACCGCGATCGACCTGCTGGCCCGCCAGCAGCCGGTCGCCACCGACCTGCGGATCGTGGTCACCTCGCTGCGGATGAGCGCCGACCTGGAGCGCTGCGGCGACCTGGCCCGGCACGTGGCCAAGGTGGCCCGGCTGCGCTACCCGGACTCCGCGGTCCCCAGCGACCTGCAGCCGATCGTCCTGGAGATGGGCCAGCTCGCCCAGCGCCTGGTGGCCAAGGCCGGCCAGGTCATCGCCACCAAGGACGTGGACGCGGCGCTTCAGCTGGAGCGCGACGACGACGCGATGGACGAGCTGCACCGCCAGCTCTTCGCGCACCTGGCCGACGACCGCTGGCAGCACGGCATCGAGACCGGCGTGGACGTCACCCTGATCGGCCGGTACTACGAGCGGTTCGCCGACCACGCGGTCTCGGTGGCCAAGCGCGTGGTCTTCCTGGTCACCGGCGAGCACGCGGGCGACTTCGTCCCCGAGCAGCAGTAGCCCGGGCAGCAGTGGCGCGGGCAGCGGTGGCGCGAGCGGCGGTGAACCCGGCCGCGGGGGCGGCGCTCGGCAACCGGTGCGGGGGCGCATGAAGCGCTCCGTCCCCACACCTACGCGCCCATTGACGCTCCGTCAGTCGCGGAGCTTCACTCGTGGAGCAGGCAGCCCGTCACCCCGCCGCCTGCCTCGATCGAGGAGGGCACGCAGCATGACCACCACCCCCGCCCGGCCCACGTTGACCCCCCGTCCCACCGCCCCCGTCGCCCCGGGTGCCCGGACGCGGCTGCCGGTCCTGATCGGCGCCTGCGGCTGCGGGCCCGGCTGCGGCTGCGGCTGCCAGTCCGGCGCGCCCTGCCAGTGCGGCGGTGCCAGCGGCGGCTGCTGCGGCGGTCACTGAGCGAAGCGAGCGGGCCCCGGCCCCGGTGCGTGTGCACCGGGGCCGGGGCCCGCTCGCTCGGCTGCCGCTCCCCGCGTTACTTCTTGCCCTGGTTCTTGACCGCCTCGATCGCGGCGGCGGCGGCCTCCGCGTCCAGGTAGCGGCCGCCGGCGGTGACCGGCTTGAAGTCCGCGTCGAGCTCGTAGACCAGCGGGATGCCGGTGGGGATGTTCAGGCCGGCGATCGCCTCGTCGGAGATCCCGTCCAGGTGCTTGACCAGCGCGCGCAGGCTGTTGCCGTGCGCGGTGACCAGGACGGTGCGGCCCGCGGCCAGGTCCGGCACGATCGCGTCGTACCAGTACGGCAGCATCCGCTCGACGACGTCCTTGAGGCACTCGGTGCGCGGCCGCAGCTCGCTCGGGATCTCGGCGTAGCGGGCGTCACCGGCCTGCGAGAACTCGTTGTCGTCGGCGAGCACCGGCGGCGGGGTGTCGTACGAGCGGCGCCACAGCTGGAACTGCTCCTCACCGAACTCGGCCAGGGTCTGCGCCTTGTCCTTGCCCTGCAGCGCGCCGTAGTGGCGCTCGTTCAGGCGCCAGCTGCGGTTGACCGGGATCCAGTGCCGGTCGGCCTTGTCGAGCGCGATCTGCGAGGTGCGGATGGCGCGGCGCAGCAGCGAGGTGTGCACCACATCCGGGAAGAGGCCCTCGGCGGCGAGCAGCTCGCCACCGCGCGCGGCCTCCTTCTCGCCCTTCTCGTTGAGGTCGACGTCGACCCAGCCGGTGAAGAGGTTCTTCTGGTTCCACTCGCTCTCGCCGTGGCGGAGCAGGATCAGTCGGTAGGTCGTGTCAGCCATGAGGCACAGCTTAGACCGGCGGCAAATGGAGCCTAATAAACGGGTAGCCGAGGCCAGGAACTCGCCTGTAATGTTCGCATCGGCCTTGTGACACTTACAGTGCCACGTACGGCACACCTGCCCGCCCCACTCCCGTCCCGTCGCGCGGCCCACCGCCATGCCGCCCGCCGGGGCACCTGCCCGCCGGGAGCCACGCCATGCCCACCGCACCACCCGCACCACCCGTCGAAGCCGCACCACCCGATCCGGCCGCCGCCTCGCTGACCGCGCGCCTGCGCAGCGCCACCGCCGAGTCGGTCGGCGGGCTCCCGCCGGCCTTCTGGTGGCTCTGGACCTCGACGCTGGTCAACCGGCTGGGCGGCTTCGTGGTCACCTTCCTGGCGCTCTACCTCACCGTGGACCGCGGCTACTCGGCCGCCTACGCCGGCCTGGTCGCCTCGCTCTTCGGCCTCGGTGGGGCCATAGCGGCCCTGGTCGGCGGGGTGCTGACGGACCGGATCGGGCGCCGGCCCACCATGCTGGGCGCCCAACTGCTCACCGCGCTCAGCACCGCCGCGCTCGGCTTCGCCGACGGACGGGTGATGATCGCCGCGGTGGCCTTCCTGGTCGGCCTGAGCAGCAACGCCTCACGGCCGGCCATCTCGGCGGTGATCGCCGACGTGGTGCCCGCCGCCGACCGGGTGCGGGCCTTCGCGCTCAACTACTGGGCGGTCAACATCGGCTTCGGCGTCTCGGCGGCAGTGGCCGGCCTGGTCGCCGCGCACGGCTACCTGCCGCTCTTCATCGCCGACGCGGCCACCACGCTGCTCTGTGCCTGCGTGGTCTTCGCCAGGGTCCCGGAGAGCCACCCGAGCGCGGCCGCCACGCCGAGCGGGCAGGGCGGGCAGGGCGGGCCTCGGGCCGCCGCCCCCGCGGTCAGCCTCAGCACCGTCTTCCGGGACCGCCGGTTCATGGCCCTGGTCGGGCTGACCTTCCTGGTCGCCCTGGTCTTCCAGCAGGGCAACACCACACTGGCCGTGACCATGGGCAGGGCCGGGCTGAGCACCACCCAGTTCGGACTGGTGATCGGGCTCAACGGGCTGCTGATCGTGCTGCTGCAGATCCCGGTCACCCGCATGCTCCGGGGCCAGGGCCGGGGCCCGCTGCTGCTGGTCGCGGCGCTGCTGACCGGCTGGGGCTTCGGGCTGACCGCCTTCGCCGGCTCCTCCGCCCTCTGCTACGCCGGCGTCGTGGCGGTCTGGACGCTCGGCGAGATCATCCAGGCGCCGACCAGCATGAGCCTGGTCGCCGAACTCGCGCCGGCCCATGCCCGCGGCCGCTACCAGGGCGTCTACTCGCTGGCCTGGTCGGCCGCCTCCTTCCTCGGGCCGGCGGCCGGCGGCTTCCTGCTGGACCACGCGGGCCACGCCACCGTCTGGTACGGCTGCGCGGCGCTCGGCACCGCGGCCGCGGGCGGCTACCTGGTGCTGGGCCGGCGGGCGGACGCGGCGCGTCAGCTCTCGGGCTGAGGCTGCTGAGGCTGCTGCGGCTGCGGCTGCGGCTGCGGCTGCTGGGCCAGGTGCTTGAACGCCGCCAGGTTGCGGGTGGACTCGCCGCGCTTGGTCCGCCACTCCCACTCGCGCCGGATGGCCGAGCTGAAGCCCAGCTCCAGCAGCGTGTTGAAGGGCTCGTCGGCGTTCTCCAGCACGGTGCCGAGCAACCGGTCAACGGTCTGGGCGCTCAGCGCCTCCAGCGGCAACCGGCCGGTCAGGTAGACGTCGCCGAGCTGGTCCAGCGCGTACCCGAGGCCGTACAGCCTGGTGTTGCGCTCCAGCAGCCAGCGGAAGACGGCCTCGTGGTTCTCGTCCGGGCGGCGGATCACGAAGGCGTTCACCGACAGGGTGTGGTCGCCGACGCGCAGCGCGCAGGTGGTGCTGAGCTTGCGGGTGCCGGGGAGCGTCGCGACCAGGGTGTACGGATCGGCGGCGGCCGGCTCCCAGCCGACACCGGTCTCGTCGAGCGCGGCGGCGAGCAGGCCCAGGGCCTCGTCCTTGGTACGGGTAGCCATGCCCGTGACGCTACCGGCTGGTACCCGGCCACCGCCGCCGGCCCGTGCCGTGTCCCCCGCGCCGGCGAGGCAGGCCCGGCACGGCGGACGTGCTGGCTGCGGCGGCCGCGCCACCGCACGGCACGCGGCCGGCCGGCCGGCCGCTACTGGCTCAGCAGCCGCCGTGCCCCGGCCAGCCGACCGGCCGGGCGGGCCAGCGCCGCCGTGTACACCTCGGCGGTGGCGGCGGCCGCCGCGCCCCAGCCGAAACCGGCCGCGTGCCGGGCCGCCGCCGGGCCCTGCCGGGCCGCCGGCCCGGGGCTGCTCACGTAGGGCTCAAGGGCCCGTGCCCAGGCCGCCGGGTCGTGGCCGCGCACCAGCGTGCCCGTCTCGCCGTCGCGCACCGCGACCGGCAGGCCGCCGACCGCAGCGGCCACCACCGGCGTGCCGCAGGCCTGCGCCTCCAGCGCCACCAGCCCGAAGGACTCGCTGTAGGAGGGCATCGCCAGCAGCGTCGCCGCGCGGTACCACTGGGCCAGCTCGGCCTGCCCGACCGGCGGGTGGAACCGCACCACATCGCCGATGCCGAGCTGGGCGGCGAGCTTCTGCAGGCCCTGCGGCTTGGCCAGCCCCGTCCCCGAGGGGCCGCCGACCACCGGCACGACCAGCCGCTCGCGCAGCTCGGGACGCCGCTCCAGCAGCGCCGAGACCGCCTTGAGCAGCACCTCGGGGCCCTTGAGCGGCTGTATCCGGCCGGCGAAGAGCAGCACCGCGGCATCGGCCGGCAGGCCGAGCCGGGCCCGGGCCGCCCGCTGGTCGCCCGGCCGGAAGACCTCCAGGTTGACCCCGGGGTGCACCACGGCGAGCTGGTCGGACCGGGCGCCGTAGTGCGCGGCGAGCTCGCCCGCCTCGTCCGCCGTGTTGGCGATCAAACGGTCGGCGGCCTCCACCACCTGGGTCTCGCCGATCACCCGGGCGGGCGGCTCGGGCGTGTCGCCCTCGGCCAGCGCCGCGTTCTTCACCTTGGCCATGGTGTGCATGGTGTGCACCAGTGGCACGCCCCAGCGCTGCGCCGCCAGCCAGCCGACCTGGCCGGAGAGCCAGTAGTGCGAGTGCACCAGGTCGTAGTGGCCGGGCCGGTGGCCGGCCTCGGTGCGCAGCACCCCGTGGGTGAAGGCGCACAGCTGGGCCGGCAGGTCCTCCTTCACCAGGCCCTCGTACGGCCCCGCGGTGACGTGGCGGACCAGCACCCCGGGGGCCAGCTCCACGGTCGGCGGCAGGTCCGAGGAGGTGGCCCGGGTGAAGACCTCGATCTCGATGCCGAGCGCGGCCAGGCGCTTGGCCAGCTCGACGATGTAGACGTTCATACCGCCCGCGTCGCCGGTGCCCGGCTGGTGGAGCGGGGAGGTGTGCACGCTCAGCATCGCGATCCGGCGCGGACGCCGGCCACGGCCGGCGGCGAGCGCGTGCAGGCGCCCGCGGACCGGCGGGGGCTGCCGGTCGCGCCATACCGTCGACACGGGGGGCTTGATCACCTGGCTGCGGCCTCTCTGATCTGCGCTGCGACACCTTGTGCGGCGGCCACTCCTGTGGTTCCAACAGGAGGACAACCGCTGAGGACCCGTCCCGCATTCCCGGAGCGACGCACGTCACGCCGACCACGGCGCACGGCACGCCGACCGCGGCACAGGTCACGCCGACCGCGGCGCCCGGACCCGGGCGGGGGCGGGCTACCCTGCGGGAATGGCCGCCACCTCCGCCCCGGACCCGTCCGGGCACCCCGCCGCGCGCACCGCGCCCGGGGTGCCGACAGCGCCGGAGCAGCCGTCGCGGCCGGTACCGGCCGCGCAGCCGAAACCGGCGAGGGCGTCGCGCCCGGCGAAGGCGCCGCGGACGCCCCGGGCGGCGGCCACCGCCACCCGCCCGGTCGGCTCGGTGACCCGGGGCACCACCAACACCAACCGGCTGCGGCGGATGGACCGCTGGATCGTGCACACCCTCGGCCCGCGACTGCGCGCGGCCGAGGAGCCGCCGGTGGCCGTCGACCTCGGCTACGGCGCGGCGCCCTGGACGGCCGTCGAACTCTCCACCCGGCTGCGCGCGGTGCGGCCCGACCTGCGCACGGTCGGCATCGAGATCGAGCCCGCCCGGGTCACCGCCGCGCAGCCGTACGCCGAGCCGCCCGCCCTGACCTTCCGCCGCGGCGGCTTCGAGGTGCCGCTGGACGGCGGCAGCGCGCAGCTGATCCGCGCCGCCAACGTACTGCGGCAGTACGACGAGGAGGCGGTGGCCGCGGTCTGGGAGCGCCTGTGCGGGCGGCTGGCCCCGGACGGCCTGCTGGTCGAGGGGACCTGCGACGAGGTCGGCCGTCGCCACGTCTGGGTGGCGCTCGACGCGGCGGGACCGCGCACGGTCACCTTCGCCGCCCGGCTGGCCGGGCTGGAGCGGCCCTCGGACCTGGCCGAGCGGCTGCCGAAGGCACTCATCCACCACAACCTGCCGGGCCGGCCGGTGCACGCCTTCCTCACCGACTTCGACCGGGCCTGGGCGGCCGCCGCGCCGTACGGGGCGTTCGGTGCCCGGCAGCGCTGGGTGGCGGCGTGCACCTCGCTGGCCGGGCAGTGGCCGCTGACGGACGCGCGCGGGCGATGGCGGCAGGGCGAGGTCACGCTGCCGTGGTCGGCGCTGGCACCCTGAGCAGGGTCTCGGTGCCGGCGTTCGGAGCAGGGCTTTCGGGTTCACTCGAACGAGTTATCGAATTCCCCTGGCGTGTTGACGCGGCGTCAGGCCACTATGGGAACGCGCCCGGCGCCTGGCGCGACACCGGCATCGTCCGCTCCTTGACTCGAACACATCGCCTGTCCGACGGGGCCCGACTCGGGCCCCGGCCCCAGCCTTTGCTCTTACCCTTCCTCCAACTCCGGCCCCAACTCCGGCCCCAATACCGGCCACAACTCCGCCCGCACCCGTGCGAAGACGTCGTACGCCGCCGCTCCGAAGAGCACGAACCGCACCTCCAGGCCCACCACCGCCTTGACCGGATCCTCCGCGAGCACCTCGGCAACCGCCGAGAGCGCGATCCGGGCCGCGTCCTCCAGCGGCCACCGGTACACCCCGGTGGAGATCGCGGGGAACGCCACACTCCTGGCGCCCAGTTCCAGCACCGCCAGCCGGAGCGACTCCCGGTAGCAGGAGGCCAGCAGCCCCGCACCGCCCGACGCCCCGTGCACCGGGCCGACGGTGTGCACCACATGACCGGCCGGCAGCAGCCCGGCCGTGGTGGCCACCGCCCGGCCAACGGCCAGGCCGCCGCCGTAGTGCGAAGCGCGCAGCCTGCGGCACTCGGCCAGGATCTCGGGGCCGCCGGCCCGGTGGATCGCGCCGTCCACCCCGCCGCCGCCCAGCAAGGACGAGTTGGCCGCGTTGACCACCACGTCCACCCGCTGCTTCGTGATATCACCCTGGAGCAAAGTGATCTGCGTCACCGTCAACCCCTTTCGCCCGGCCGTGCCGTCCCTGGGCCCCGAACCGTTCACGCTAGCGAGCACCCCCGCCACCAGCGTGGCAATAGCCACATCCACGTAGGCCGGCCAGAGAATTCCCGGGAGATCACGTTATGGTCGCGAGAAGCTCCCTGACTCGCGGTGCCCTGCGGGCACTGCACGCGGACCGCAGCCGTTACCCCGTCAGGGAAAGGGAGGAACCATCCGTGCCCGCTACGGGAGACGGGCCTGGACTCGGCGCCGAAAGCCGGTCCGGTGCCCCGACAGGAGCCGGCGTCCGTCGGCGTGCCGCCGCCCCCTGCCCTGATCCGGGCGCCGCCGCACTCGGCGACGACCAGCTGAACGGGCTGCACGGGCTCGGCCTGAACTCCCTGCAGGACCTGGAGGCGCTGGACACCTTCAGCCGCCTCGGCGCCCCGGCCGGCTTCGCCGGGCCCGCCCGCCCCGCCACCCCGGACGGCGAGGCCGCGCCGCTGCTGCCCGGCCCCCGCTCCACCTCGCGCGCCGCGGCCGTGGACCGGTCCGCCGCGCCGCTCAAGCTGCTGGTGATCGAGAACGACACCAGCGACGCCCAGCTGATCGAGGAGCTGATCGCGGCCAGTGGCACGCCCGTCGAGCTCCGCTGGGCCCGCGGCCTGACGCAGGCGGCGGCCCAGCTCACCCCGCAGCCCGGCGTCCCCGGCCGCCGCCCGCGCACCCTGCCGGTGGACTTCAGCTGCGTCCTGCTCGACCTGGCCACCCCACCCGCCGCCGAGCGGCACCGCACCACCACCGCCGCCGACCCGCTCGACGGACTGCGCGAGCTCCTGCGCCTGGCACCGAACGCGGCCGTGGTGGTGCTCACCGACGCCGCCGACACCCAGTTGGGCGCCGCCGCGGTGGCCGCGGGCGCCCAGGACTTCCTCACCAAGGACGAGACCGACGGCCCGCTGCTGGCCCGCGCGCTGCGCTACGCGGTCGAGCGCAAGCGGGCCGACGAGTCGCAGCGCCGCCTGGTCGAGGCCGAACTGCGCGGCCAGGAGAACGCCCGGCTGCAGCGCCACCTGCTGCCCACCCCGCTGCTGGAGGGCGCCGAGCTCTCCTTCACCCGCCGCTACCGGCCCGGGCGCCGCCGCGCACTGCTCGGCGGCGACTTCTACGACGCGGTCCGCACCGACGACGGCACCGTGCACGTGGTCATCGGGGACGTCTGCGGGCACGGCCCCGACGAGGCCGCCCTCGGCGTCGCGCTGCGGATAGCGTGGCGCACCCTGGTCTTCGCGGGACTGACCGGCCAGACCCTGCTCACCACGCTGCAGCACGTGCTGGAGCACGAGCGGCGCAGCGACGAGATCTTCGCGACCCTCTGCATGCTGGTGATCACCCCGGGCACGCCTCCGGACGGGGCACCGCGCGGCCACCGCCGCGCCACCGCCGACTCGCGCGCGGCCGGCGGCCGCCCGGCTCCCGGGGCCGGCCAGCAACCGCTGCCGTCCGACCGCCCCGAGGTGGAGTACGCCCAGCTCTACCTGGCCGGGCATCCGGCGCCGCTGCTGCTCTCCGCGGACCGGCGCCCCGCCGTGGTCCCGTTCGACCAGGCCGGCCCGGCGCTCGGCCTGCTGCCCTGCGACGACACCGACGCCAGCTGGCCGCCGCACCACCTGGAGCTGCGGCCGGGTTGGAGCCTGATGCTCTACACCGACGGCCTGATCGAGGGCCGGGTCGGTGCCGGCTCCCGCCGCCTGGGCCAGGACGGCCTGCTGAACCTGATCGGCGACCATCAGGCGAACGGGCTGACCCGCGGCCGCCTGGTGGACAGCGCCCTCGCCGAGGTCGAGGACCTCAACGGCGGCGCGCTGACCGACGACGTCGCCGTGCTGCTGCTGGAGCGCCACCAGCAGCCGCCGCTGATGGGCTGACCCGCCGCGACAGCGGTCGGCGGCGGGTCAGCGGGTCAGCGGGTCCGGCTCGTCGGTGGCCCCCAGGCAGCCACCCGGCAGTCACCAGGGGCCGTAGGGGCCCATGTTCCGGCGGTCGTTCTTGCCGCCCCGCCCGCCGGTCAGCGCCTTGATGGCCGGGCGGACGTCGACCATGTAGACGATCGCCGCGACCAGCCCGCCCAGGGTCAGGAAACTGCCGATGAAGTTGGCCCCGAAGAGCAGGTCCAGGCCGAGCGCCGCGCCGAGGAGGACGAGCCAGAAGGTCTTGGTCTTCTTGTCCGCGTCACGGTAGGCGCCATCCCGCCGGATGGCCGCGTCGACGAAGGCGAACCCCTTGAAGAGGATGATCCCGACCGACAGCCACCAGAGCGGGTTCAGGAGGTTGATGTACGTGATGTAGCCCACCCTGGTCTCCTCACACGAAGCCTCGCCGCCGCCCCACCGTGACTACCCACGGCCGCGTCCACCCATCCTGACACGCTGCGGCACCCGACAGACGGTGAACGTGCCAGGCGCCCGAAGCGTGCCGTGACCGGCGGCGCGGCTATTTGCCGGCACTCGGCGCCTTCCGCGTCCGGGCCGCCTTCTTCGCCGGCTTCGGCCCGGCGGCGGACTCGGCCACCGGCTCGACCTCCGCCTCGGCCTCTTCGACGGCCTCCAGGTCCACCGGGACGGACTCGGCGCGCTCCACCGTCACCACGGGCGCCTCCGGCCGGTCGGTGAAGCCCTTCTCCACCACGCCCTTGCCGCGCTCGGCCAGCTCGTCATAGACCTCCTTCGCCTTGACCGCGAACCCGGCGGCCCGGCCCACCTGCTGGAACGCGAAGGTCTGCGCCCGGTCCTGCAGCGACTTGAGGTCGGTCGGCAGCGTGGTCACCGTGCCGACCACCTTGGCCTGCGCCTCCGCGAGCCGGGCCTGCGCCTCCTGCAGCCGCGCGGCCGCCGTCTCCTGCGCGGCCCTGCGGTCGCCGGCCAGCGCCTCAAGCTGCCCGGGCACCTCTCGCAGCTTCGCGTACGCCAGCTCGCCGGCGCCCGCGAGGGCGTAGAGCGGCGTGGGGTCGCTCAGTGTCTTCTTGATCTCGTTCCTGATCTCATCGGTGCTGGGCATCGGTCTTTCCTCTCATCGATCGGCCTCACTCGGCCTTGTTGTCACGCACAAAGGCCTCGTACACCGCCAGCAGCGCGTGCTTCTGCTGCTCACTGATCGCCGTGTCCGCGAAGATCGCGGCCCGCAGGTCCGCCCCGCCCTCGGGCCGCTCCTCCAGGATCCCCGCCTGCACATAGAGCGTCTCCGCCGAGATCCGCAGCGCCTTGGCGATCTGCTGCAGGATCTCCGCGCTGGGCCTGCGCAGCCCCCGCTCAATCTGGCTGAGATACGGGTTCGACACACCCGCGACCTCCGCCAACTGGCGCAAGGAGTACTGCGCGGCGCGCCGCTGCTCGCGGATGTACTCACCCAGCGAGCCCACCTTCAGTGAAGCCATGCCTTCATGCTGCCCACTGGTGCTTGCAAAAGCAAGCACGCAGCTAGCGCACGGCGCGGCTCACGGCTACCGTCATCGGCCATGACCGAAGCGACCCACCTGCACGCCACCCGGACGGCCTACGACACCGTCGCCGTCGACTACGAGCTGCTCCTGCGTGACGAGCTGGACGCCAAACCGCTGGACCGCGCGATGCTCGCCGCGTTCGCCGAGCTCTCGCGGACGCCCGGTGTCGGCCCGGTCGCCGACCTCGGCTGCGGTCCCGGCCGCGTCACGGCCCACCTCCACTCCCTCGGGGTAGAGGTGTTCGGCATCGACCTGTCCCCCGGGATGATCGAGGTCGCCCGCCGGACCCATCCGGGCCTGCGGTTCGACGTGGGCTCGATGACCGCGCTGGACCTGGCGGACGACTCGCTCGGCGGCGCCGTCGCCTGGTACTCGACCGTCCACACCCCGCCGGAGCTGCTGCCGGCCGTCTTCGCGGAGTGCCACCGGGTGCTGGCCCCCGGCGCCCACCTGCTGCTGGCCTTCAAGGTCGGGGACCGGCACCTGCACCGGGACCAGGCGTACGGTCACGAGGTGTCGCTCGACATCTACTGGGTCTCGCCCGACCAGGTCGCCGATCTGCTGGGCGGGGCGGGCCTGGTGGTGGACGCCCGGCTGATCCGCGAACCCGACGAGAGCGAGAGGCCCCGGCAGGGTCGGCAGGCGTTCTTCCTCGCCCGCAAGCCCGCGCCCGACCTCAGCAGCGGCGGCAGCGGCGCAGGCTCGCCCCTGTCCCGCTGAGGTCCCGGGCCGCCCAGGCCGCCGCCGGGACGGTGAAGTGCCGGCCTGCGAAGTGCCGGCCCGGGGCCCGCGCGCCCGTTCGGATCGGCTGGCTTTCGTGGATCTGCTGCTGTGCCCCGTGTGCGGAAGGAATTCGACCAGTGGACGAGAGCGCCTGGTTGGCCGATCGGTTCGAGGAGCACCGGCCCCGGCTGCGAGCGGTGGCGTACCGGATGCTCGGCTCGCTGAGCGAGGCGGAGGACGCCGTCCAGGAGGGCTGGCTACGGCTGGACCGGATCGAGGCCGGCGGCATCGAGAACCTCGCCGGGTGGCTGACCACGGTGGTGGCCAGGGTCTGCCTGAACATGCTGCGCACCCGCGAGCACCGGCGCGAGGATCCGCTCGACGTGGCGGGGTCCGCGCCCATCGGCGACCGGGACCTGGCGGCGGTCGACCCCGAGCAGGAGGCGCTACTGGCCGACTCGGTCGGGCTGGCGCTGCTGGTGGTGCTCGACACGCTGACGCCCGCCGAGCGGATCGCCTTCGTGCTGCACGACATGTTCGCGGTGCCCTTCGAGGAGATCGGCCCGCTGGTCGAGCGCTCCCCCGCCGCCACCCGGCAGCTGGCGAGCCGGGCCCGGCGCCGGGTCAAGGGCGTCGCCCCGGCGCCAGACAGCGACCTGATCCGCCGTCGGCGGGTCGTCGACGCCTACCTGGCCGCCTCCCGGGGCGGCGACTTCGAGGCGCTGGTGGCGCTGCTCGATCCGGACGTGGTGCTCCGGGCCGACCCGACCGTCGGCCCCACTCCCCTGCCCGTCCTGCTGCGCGGCGCCCACACCGTGGCCACGGCCGCGCTCGCCTCCGCCGGGCGGGCCCGGTTCACCGAGCCTGCCCTGATCGACGGTGCGGTCGGGCTGGTGATGGCCCCGCTCGGCCGGCTCTCCGTGGTCCTCGCCTTCACCATCACCGAGGGGTTGATCACCGAGATCGACGTGATCGCCGACCCGGACCACCTGGGCCGGCTCGAACTCACCGTCCTCGACGACCGGTTGGGCGACCGGTCGGACGACTGACCGCACGAGCGCCCGGCCACCGCCGCCCGCGCCACGCCACCGGATGCCGGGTGGCGGTGGCGCGGGCCCCCAGGCCTCAGGCCTCAGGCCTCAGGCCTCAGGTCAGCCGGACCGGCATCAGGATCGAGTAGTTCCCGGCCGGGCCGCCCGCCGATCGGATCGCCAACGGGCTGATCGCACCGCCGAGTTCGAGGATCAGCTGATCCATCGCGCCGGCCGTGAGGGCCTCCAGCAGGAACTCCTGGTTCACCGCCACCCGCAGCTCCCCGGCTCCCGGCCCGGCCGCTTCCTCACCGGCGCCCCGAGGCTCGACTCCGGACGCGTCGCCGGGCCCGGCCCCTACGACGCGCAGCTCACCGTCCTGACCGACGGCCAGGACGGTGAGCGGGACCTCGGCCGCCGGCGCGGCGCCCAGGCGGGCCCCCCGCTCGGGGGTGAACGGGCGGGTGGCGCCGTCCACGACCGCACGGCGCAGCGCGTCGGCGGGCAGCTCGACCCGGTGGGTGTGCCGCAGCCTGAGCAGGCGGCGGTAGTCGGGGAAGTCCAGGTCCAGCCGCTCACCGGTCACCCGGCGGCCGCCGGCCTCGGCGGTGACCGTGGCACCCTCGACCACGACGGTCAGCTCGGCGGCATCCGTCGCCAGCTCGCCGATCTCGTCGGCGAGCACGGCCGGCACCAGGACGCTGAACCCGGTCCCGGCGGCCGCGCGGGCCGCGGCGGTGCCGACCGCGAGCCGGTAGCGGTCGGTGGCGACGAGCCGCAGCTCCGCACCGTCGGGGTCGAAGTCGAAGAGGACACCGCCGAGCATCGGCAGTTCGGCGTCGCGGCTCACCGCGAAGCGGACCGCCGCCAGGGCGGCGACCAGGTCGCTCCCGGCCACGGCGAGGCGGGCGGCGCTCAGGACGTGCGCGGCGCCGGCGGGGGTGGCCGGATCGGTGGGGCCGGTCGTCGTCATCATGTGCTCCCGTTGATCGATCAGCGTTCGGACCTGGGAGAGTTCCCGACGCGCGTCGGCCAAGCCGTCCTCCAACCGCCGCAGGTGCGCATCGAGCACCTCGTGCGCCGCTCGGGCGTCGGACGGCGCGGCCAGGACCAGCCGGATCCCGGCCAGCGGCAGCCCGACCCGGCGCAGCCTGCAGAGCAGCCGGGCATCGGCGAGCTGGTCCGGCGCGTACCAGCGGTAGCCGGTCTGCGGATCGACCCGGGCCGGGCCGAAGACCCCGGCACTGTCGTAGAACCGCAGGGCACTGACGGTCAGGCCGCTCTCCCTGGCCAACTGGCCGATACTGCGCATCACGCTCTCCACGCCGAGGACTCTGCGGCCTCGACCAGGTCGAGGGTCAAGGAGCGGTCGTGCGGGTCGCCGGCGGCGGGGGTGCTCAGGAGGTCAGCGCCCGGTAGACCGGCGCGAGCAGCGCCGTCAGGCCCCGGCCGCGGACGGTGATGTCGGGCGCGGCCAGCCGCTCGATCGGCGGCGGGCCCGGACGGCCCGGGCCCGGCGGTACGGCCGTGCCCTCCTGGCGCAGCGTGAAGTCACCCGCCCAGTAGCCGTCCAGCGGGTTCACCGGCGAGCCGGACGGGCTCGGGCCAGCCGGTCCATCCGGTCCGCCCAGGCCGGTCGGGCCGCTCGGGCCGGTCGGGCCGGTCGGGCCGGTCGGGCCGGTCGGGTCGCTCGGTCCACTGAGCTCGGTCATTCCGCCAGCGCCTCCGCGGAGAGGGTGAGCAGCTCCCGCAGCTCACCGTCGGACAGATCGGTGAGCCACCGCTCGCCCTCGCCGACCACCGCCTCGGCCAACGCGCGCTTGGCGTCGATCAGGCCTGCGATCCGCTCCTCGACCGTGCCGGCGCAGACGAAGCGGCGGACCTGGACGGTGCGGTGCTGACCGATCCGGTGGGCCCGGTCGGTGGCCTGCTGCTCGACAGCCGGGTTCCACCACCGGTCCAGGTGCACCACCTGGTTCGCGGCGGTGAGGTTGAGGCCGGTGCCGCCGGCCTTGAGCGAGAGCAGGAAGACGCCCGGCCCCGCGCCGCCGCTCCCCGGCTGCTGGAAGCGCTGCACCAGTTCGTCACGCCGCCGCGCGCTCAACCGGCCGTGCAGGTAGAGCACTTCGGTGTCGAGCCGGTCGGCCAGGTGGCGGTGGAGCAGGGTGCCGAACTCGGCGTACTGGGTGAAGACCAGGGTGCGGTCGCCCTCGGCGAGCGCTTCGGCCAGCACCTCCTCCAGCCGGGCCAGTTTGCCGGAGCGACCGGCCACCGCCGATCCGTCGTGCAGCAGTTGGGCGGGGTGGTTGCAGACCTGCTTGAGCTTGCCGAGCGCGCCGAGCACCGCCCCCTTGCGCTGCACGCCCTTGATCCCGTTCAGCCGGTCCAGCAGGTCGGCGACCACCGCCTGGTAGAGGCCCGCCTGTTCGGCGGTCAGCGTGCACCAGACGGTCATCTCCTCCTTGGCCGGCAGCGCGACGGCCACCGCCGGGTCGTCCTTGCGTCGGCGCAGTACGAACGGGCTCGTCCTGCGCCGCAGTTCGGCCATCCGGCCAGCGCTGGCGTGCTGCTCGACGGGGATCGCGTACCGCTCCTTGAAGGCCGCCGCCGAGCCGAGCAGGCCGGGGTTGGCGAAGTCCAGGATCGCGTGCAGGTCGGCGAGACGGTTCTCCACCGGCGTGCCGGTGAGCGCGATCCGGTGCTCGGCCGGGATCGAACGCAGCGCCCGGGACTGGGCGGTGGCGCTGTTCTTGATGTTCTGCGCCTCGTCGGCGATCACTCGGCGCCAGGCGATCCGGCGCAGCTCGGGAGCGTCGCGCTGGACCAGGCCGTACGTGGTGATCACCAGGTCGGCCGCACCCACGGCGGTCGGCAGCGCGTCGCCGGTGGGGCGGTCGGCGCCGTGCCGCACGTGCACCCGCAGCATCGGCGCGAACCTGGCCGCCTCGCGCCGCCAGTTGGCGACCAGCGAGGTCGGGCAGACGAGCAGCGTCGGGCCGGGAGCAGCCGCCGCGCCCCGGCCTGCCTGGCCTGCCTGGCCTGCCTGCTCCAGCTGCTCCAGTTGTTCCGCGTGCTCCAGGTGCTCCGCGGCGAGCAGGGCCAGGGCCTGCACGGTCTTGCCCAGGCCCATGTCGTCGGCCAGCACCGCGCCCAGGCCCAGCCGGCTCAACGAGCGCAGCCAGGCCACGCCCCGCTCCTGGTACGGGCGCAGCGTGGCGCCGAAGTCATCGGGCAGCGGCACCACCACGGGCCCGCGCCCCTCAGCACCGCCACCACCGCCGCCACTGCCACCACCACCACCGAGCAACCCGCCGAAGACCCCAGCAGCCCTGATCGCGCCGATCGGCAGCCCGGCGACCATCGCCCCCGGGTCAAGGATCAACCGGAGCAGCCGCCCCGGGGTGCTCTCCCCGACCCCCTGCCGGGAGAGGAAGTCGACGGCGGCGGCGATCTGGCGGCTGTCCACCTCGATCCACTGACCACGCACCCGGACCAGGCCGCGCTTGGCCGCTGCCAGGTCGGCGAGTTCCTGGGCGGTGAGCTGCTCGCCGTCCAGCGCCAGCTGCCACTGGAAGGCGAGCACGGCGTCCCGGTCGAGCCAGGGCCGCCCGTCGGGCGGCAGCGCGCCCGCGGTCCGCCCCGCGGCCGCGCCGGTCGGCGGGCCCGCGGCCGCCCCGCTGACCGCGAGGGCCATGCCCAGCTGCGGCCGCCGCTGCCACCAGGTGGGCAGCAGAACCCCGAAGCCCGCCTCCGTGAGCACCGGAGCCGCCGCCCGCAGGAAGTCCAGGGCGCCCTCCCGGTCCAGCGTCAGCCCGGCCGGGCGGGCGGAGCGCATCGCCTGGCGCAGCTCGCTCCGGCACCGCACGGCCCGGTCCAGCTCCGCCAGGTAGGCGCCCTGCGGGTCCTCGACCGTACGGGCGAAGGCGGCCACCGCCGCGCCGCCGGCCCACAGGTCCGTGGCGGTCACCAGCAGCGAGGGCTCCGCGGCGGCCTGCAGCAGGAAGTCCAGCCGCCAGTGGTCGTCGGAGGTGCGCCCCTCGGGATCCCCTGGATCGGGGCCGAGCGGCTCGACCAGCCGGAAGCAGAGCCGGACCGCCGGTTCCTCGGGGCCCCCTGAGCCGTGCCAGGCGGCCAGCCGCGCCGCGAACCGGTCGAGCGCCGCCGCCGAGACACCCGGCGCCACCGCCAGCCGACCGTCCCCCGCGCCGAGCGCCGCGAACCAGCGCTCGGCCACCAGGTCGTCTGGGTCGCCGGCCGCCCCGACACCCCGGGGCAGCCGCAGCGCGCCGGGGTGGTCGGCCAGGGTCGCCCGGACCTCGCGGTCGGTCAGCGTCTCCAGGGCCTCGGCCAGCAGCACCGCGCCCGGTCGCCCGGCCCTGGCCACCGCCGGGCAGCCGGCCGCCAAGGCGCTCGCCTCGCGCCGGTCGGCGGCGCCCAGCACGGGCTGCCAGCGCGCGTAGGGCTCACCGTCCAACCGGACCAGCGCGGGCAGCACCTGGCCCCGCCCGGCCAGTCGCCAGGCCAGGTCGTGCACGGCGGTGAACCAGCGCAGCGAGGCACCGTAGGCGACATCGACCCGGCCCTGGCCGTCGAGCTCCGCACTGGTCAGCGCCCAGCGCGGGTCGAAGAGTTCACCCAGCAGCTGAGCGGCCTCGGTCGGCTCGAAGACCAGCGCGGGCACTCGCCAGGCGTGCAGCGACACCCCGCTCGGCGCCCCACCCCCGAGCAGCTCGGGCGACGGCGTGGGCGTGCCGCTGAGCGAGGGCAGGGTCAGCGTGGCCCAGCGCTCGGCCGCCTGCCCGGCCAGCCACTCCAGCCCGGGGCCGATACCGCCGAGCACTCGGGCGAGCAGCGCGGCTGAGCAGGCGTACGGATGCGGCCGCGCCGCCCCACCGGCCCCAGCAGCTCCACCAGCCCCGGCCACCCCACCGGACCCGACCGCTCCACCGGACCCGGCCACTCCACCAGCGCTGGCGCCCTCACCAGCCCGGCCGGTCCCATCAGCGCCGGCAGCCGGGTAGCGCACCGCCTCGCGCGGTCGGCCGAGCGCCCGCGCGTCCTCGGCCCAGAGGGCCAGCCGCCCACCCTGGGGCCCGCGCCACAGCGCGTGCACCGCGAACACCGCTCCCGGCCACCTCCTCCGCCACTCACCGAGCACTTCCAGCCGGACGCGTCCCACCGGACACCCCCTCGCAGCCTAGCCAGGACCTGCGACAGCACCTCCGGACAACCCGTGGCCATCGAGGACGGAACCTGTCCGCAATCGTCGATAGCGTCGGTTCTGTCGAAGGGACGGCCCGAGGACGGGCAGCCCTACGACGGGCGGTCCCGCGACGGGCCGCCCCCCATGGGCCGCCCCACCACGCGCGCCCCGCGACGACCACCCCGCACCAGCCGACCCCGACGAAAGGCCGCCGCCATGACCACCGTTGTCCGCGCCGAGAACAGCGAACGCGATGCCTTCCTCGCCTTCCTCGCCGCCCAGCGCGCCGCCCTCCGCCGGGCCGTGCACGGCCTGACGGACGAGCAGGCCAGTGCCGCGCCCACCGCCAGTACGCTCTGCCTGGCCGGCCTGGTGAAGCACGCCGTGTTCTGCGAGCGGACCTGGATCGTCGGCATCCTGATGGGCCGCCCGGTCGACCGGGCCGGCAGTCCGGAGCAGTGGGCCGAGCAGTTCCGCCTGCTGCCGGGCGAGACCCTGGAGCAGTGGCTGAAGGCCTACGCGGACGTCGAGGCCGAGACCGAGGAGATCATCAACGGCCTGCCCGACCTGGAGGTGGACGCCGCACTGCCCAAGGCCCCGTGGTTCCCGGAGAACAGCCGGCGCACGGCCCGCTGGATCCTGCTCCACCTGATCGCGGAGGTCGGCCGCCACTGCGGTCACGCCGACATCATCCGCGAGACGCTGGACGGGCGGACGGCCTTCGAGCCGGTGGCGGCGGTCGGCGCCGAGGCCTGATCCACGGCCGCCCGCCCGGGCACCGCCCGCCCGGGCGGCCCGGCGCGGAATGGCGCGATGTCGACGCCGCACATGGTTGAAGGTTGAACGAAAAGAGCCTACAGTGGAGCCAACAAGTTGAAGCCTAAACAAAAGGCTTCGAACCCGAGGAGGAGCCATGGGCCTGTTCAGCCGCAAGACCGACGACGTCGAGACCGCCACCACCGCCCTGGGCGCCCCCGGCACGTCCGCCGCCCCGGACCTCGCCCATCTCACCGGCGACTACACCATCGACACCACCCACAGCCGGGTCGGCTTCTCGGTACGCCACGCGATGGTCACCAATGTGCGGGGCGAGTTCGCCGACTACCACGGCAAGCTCCACCTGGACGGCAGCGACCCGGCCGCCTCCACCGCCGAGTTGGTGATCCAGGTGGGCAGCATCGACACCGGCAACGAGCAGCGCGACGGCCACCTGCGCACCGGCGACTTCTTCGCGGTCGAGACCCACCCGGAGATCACCTTCCGCAGCACCTCCGCCGACCGGGTCGACGCCGACAACTACCGGCTGACCGGCGACCTGACCATCAAGGGCGCCACCCGCCCGGTCGTGCTGGACCTGGAGTTCACCGGCAGCGCGACCGACCCGTACGGCATCCAGCGGCTCGGCTTCGAGGGCTCGACCACCGTCGACCGCACCGACTTCGGGCTGAGCTACAACGCCGCGCTGGAGACCGGCGGCGTGCTGATCGGCGAGAAGGTCAAGCTGAGCTTCGACATCTCCGCCGTCCGGGCCTGATCCCCGCCTCCCTCCGGAACCACCTGCTCCCCCTCCGGAACCACCCGCTCCCCCTCGGGTCCCCGGCGCCGCCCGGTGCGGCAGGATGGCCGGGGACCGGGACCCAACCGGTCGCGGGAGGGGGACAGAGCCGGTGGAACTTCGACAGCTGCGCTACTTCGTCACCGTGGCGGAGGAGCTGCACTTCGGTCGCGCCGCCGAGCGGCTGCTGATCGGTCAACCCGCCGTCAGCCAGCAGATCCGGCGGCTGGAGCGCGAGTTGAAGGTCGAGCTGTTCGACCGGACACCCCGGCTGGTCCGGCTCACCCCGGCCGGCGACGCCTTCCTGCCCGCCGCGCGCGGCGTGCTGGCCGCCGAGGACGCCGCCCGCGCGGTGGCCGCCGACCTGGCGGCCGGACGGGTGGGCAGCTTCCGCCTGGGCACCATCACCGGCCTCGGCCAGCGGCTGGACCGGATCCTGGATGCCTTCGAGCGCCAGGCCCCTGGGCTGCGGGTGGAGCTGGTCGCGCTCCCGGTCAAGGAGCGGCTGGCCCAACTCGCCGACGGACGGCTGGACGCCGCCTTCGTCCGCGGCGCGGCCCGGCCCGACACCCCAGATATCCGTCAGCTTCCGCTCTGGCAGGACGAGTTGATGGCCGCCGTGCCCGCCCGGCACCCGCTGGCCACCCAGGCCGAGCTGGCCCTGTCCGAGCTCGCCACCCTGCCGCTGCGGCTGACCGAGCGGCGCAACAACCCTGCCCTGGTGGACCTGGTGCTGAACGCCTGCCAGGCCGAGGGCTTCGAGCCGATCCCGGGGCCGACCTCCGGCAACCTGCAGGACACCCTGGCCGCGATCGGCACCGGTACCCCGATGTGGACCGTGGTCTACGGCGGCAACGCCCGGATCATGCGGGTGCCCCGGGTCGCCTTCGTCCCGTTCCGCTCACCGGGCCTGCGACTACCCGTGGCACTGACCCTCCGGCAGGGTCCGAGCACCCCGGGCCTCGATCTGCTGCGCTCCGCCTGCGTGCCCGCCGAACCAGCTCCCACCAGCGGCGATCAGGATTCGTGATAGCAGTGAGAGTGATTCGGGTCTGGGTCGCACCGGCCCCCGCGCGGTGAACTGTTCCTGGCGGCAGGAGGCCCCGGAACAGCCGGGGCGGGCCGCGAAGACCGAGGAGCACATCATGCCCGTCGTCACCGTGCAGCAGGGTCCCCGCAGCGTCGAGTTGAAGCGCGAGCTGGTCGCCCGGATCACCGACGCCTTCGTGGACGCCTACCAGATCCCGGCCGAGAGCGTGCAGGTCTGGATCCACGAGGTGCCCACCGACAGCTGGGGCACGGCCGGCAAGCTGACCGCGGACAAGCAGGCCGCTCCCGCCAAGTAGCCACCGGATCAAGAGCGTTCACCAGCAGTCGACTCACGCGCACCGGCCGGCCCGTCCCCTCGGCCCTCGTCCCCATCACGGCTCAGGGGCGGGCCGCCGCGAGCAGCTCCTCGTCCGCCGCCGCCAGCCAGCAGGCCGGCGGCCGCAGCAGCCACCCCTCCCGAGCGCCCAACTCGGCGGCGCACCCGGCGATCAGCGCGAGCTCGGACGCCGGCGGCCCTCCCCGGTGCACCAGGCTGACCAGGGTGAGCGGCACCGGATCGACCAGCGGCCTGGTGACCACCCCGGGCAGCTCGGGCCCGCCGACGGTGGTCAGCATCGGCTGCCCGTGCAGCGCCAGGTAGCGCGCGGTCTCGGCGGCCCCGACCGGGAAAACCGCCGCCGGGGCCGCCGTCAACCCGTGGGCGGCCAGCAGGCGTTCGCCGAACTCCGTCCACTCGGTGGTGGCCGGGTTCCCGGCGCAGATGTCCACCGGGTGGCCCGCCAGCTCGGCGGTGCGGATCGCGCTGCGAGCGGCCAGCGGATGCCCCAGTGGCAACAGCAGCGCCACCCGCTCCAGCCGCACCGGGCGCTGCCCGAGCCGGTCGCGCAGCGCGCGCGGCAGGCCGCTGAACCAGCCGAACGAGACGTCCAACCGCCCGGCCAGCAACTCCCGCGCCCCGGCCGCCAGTCCGCCGTGGTAGCGGGCGAGCAGCTCGGCCCGCGGGTCGGCGGCGCGGGCGGCGGCCAGGATCCGCTCCGCCGTCAGGTCCTCGCCGGTCACCGCGCTGTTCAGGTCCACCAGCACGGCCCGGCGCTCGGGTGCGGCCAGCATCCGCGCCTGCAGCGCGAGCGACTGCCGGGCCTGCGGCAGCAGCCGCTCCCCGGCCTCGGTGAGCGCGACGCTGCGCGTGGTGCGGATGAACAGCGGGCGGCCGAGCAGCCGCTCCAGCGTCCTGATGTCGCGGCTGAGCGCCTGCTGCGCCAGGTGCAACCGGGCGGCGGCCTGCCCGAAGTGCAGGGTCTCGGCGGTGGCCACGAAACCGCGCAGCAGACGGGGGTGCAGGTCCACGGGCATGCGGGCGAGGGTAGCAAGGGATTGACAACAGGACTGCGTCAATCGGCCGGAACAGGTGTTGGACCGCCCGCGGGCCGGGCGGCCAGGCTGGGGACCGCCGCCGCGCGATCCCCGCGGCGGTCCCGCAGCCGGCCGCGCCGCCCTGCCCCGGAGCTTCCCGACCGGCCCCAGCCGGCCCCAGCGGGGCTTCCGCCCGGGGCCCAGGGCCCGCGCTCCCATGCCCTGGAGCCCCGTGTTCACCGCCTACCGCCGCCTGTTCGCCACGCCCGGCGCACTGGCCTTCACCTGCTACGGCCTGATCGGCCGGCTCTCCTTCTCGATGCTCGGCGTCAGCCTGCTCACCGCCATCGCCGACCGCCGCCACTCCTACGCGCTGGCCGGCACCGTGGCCGCCGCAGGCCTGGTCGGCGTGGCCCTCGGCATGCCGCTGCTCGGGCGGCTGGTCGACCGGTACGGGCAGCGCCGGGTCACCGTCCCGGCGGCGCTCGCCTCCGCCGTGCCGCGCGCCTCGCTGCCGCTGCTGCTGCACCTCGGCGCCCCGGCGTGGACCCTGTGCGCCGCGGCCCTCGGCGCCTCGGTGGCACCCAACCTCGGCGGCATGGCGCGGGCCCGCTGGGCCCACCTGCACCGCGCCGACCCTGCCCTGCTGCACCGCGCCAACGCCCTGGAGCAGGCCCTCGACGAGCTCTGCTACCTGACCGGCCCGGTGCTGGGGATGCTGCTCTGCACCACGCTCTTCCCGGAGGCCGGCCTGCTCGCGGTCAGCCTGCTCTCCGCCACCGGCGCCCTGCTCTTCGCCACGCAGCGCCGCACCGAGCCACCGCTCGCCCCGCCGCCCGCCACCGGGGCGCGCTCGCCGCTGCGGATCCGCGGCGTGCTGCTGCTGGTCGCGGTCTTCCTGGGCACCGGCGTGGTCTTCGGCTCGCTGGAGATCACCACGCTGGCCTGGTCCGCCGCGCACGGGCGGCAGTCCGCGGCCGGCCTGTTGCTGGGCCTGCTGGCAGCAGGCTCCGGCGTCTCGGGGCTGCTCTTCGGACTGCTGCCGCAGGCCGCCGCGCCCGTGCGGCGGTTGCTGCTCAGCCTGGCGGCGCTGGCCGCGCTGCTCCTGCTGCCGCTCTCGGTCGCCGTGCTCGGCGGGGGGACCGGCGGCGGCATCGGCCTGCTCGCAGCGGCCCTCTTCGTGGCCGGCACCGGGACGGCGCCCACCATGGTCAGCGGCCTGACGCTGCTCCAGCGGCTGCTGCCGGCCGCGACCCTGAACGAGGGCATGGCGTTCGCCGTCTCCGGCATCGTGACCGGCATCTCCGCGGGCTCCGCGCTCGGCGGGCTGCTCGCCCAGCACGAGCGCCCCGGCCTCGGCTACCTGCTCCCGGCCGGCGCGGCCGCACTCGCACTGCTGGTCGCGCTGGCCGGCGCCCACCGCCTGCGGCCGGAGCGGGCCGGGGCGGGAGCGGGCGGCCGAGGCCGGGCGGGGACCGGCGTCGGCTCCGGCGCCGCGGCCGGGTCAGGCTCCCGCCCCGCGGCCGGGCCGGAAAACCAGCTGCCGCCGTCGGCGCCGGGTCCTACGCTGCCCGCATGGAGAGCGCGATCCGCTACCTGCGCGGCGACGCCACCAGCCCGCAGGCCAAGGGGCCGAAGGTGATCGCCCACGTCTGCAACGACCTGGGCGGCTGGGGCAAGGGCTTCGTGCTGGCGCTGTCCCGCCGCTGGCCCGAGCCCGAGGCCGCGTTCCGCCGCTGGCACCGCGAGCGCGCGGCCAACGACTTCGGGCTCGGCGCCCTGCAACTGGTCCAGGTCGAGCCCGACATCTGGGTGGCAAACCTGGTCGGCCAGCGTGGCATCCGCACCGGCCGCTCCTCCGGCCCACCGGTGCGCTACCCGGCGATCGACACCGCGCTCGCCCGGCTCGCCGACCCGGTGCTCGCGCTCGGCGCTTCGGTGCACCTGCCGCGGATCGGCTGCGGCCTGGCCGGCGGGCGCTGGGAGAAGGTCGAACCGCTGATCACCGGCCGGCTCGGCGCGCGCGGCATCGCGATCACCGTCTACGACCACGACTGACGACCGGGCCGGCTGACCGCCCGCCTGACCGCCTGACCGCCCGCCTGACCGGCCGACCGGCCGACCGGCCGACCGGCCGACCGGCCGACCGCCCACCCTCGCAGCGCGGGCCGGCAAGCTACGGCCGCGCCCAGGTGTACTCGTACTCGGGCAGTTCGCCGCCCCCCGGGAAGTACGTCGTGCCCTCCTTGGTCCGCACCGCGCCGGTCCGCTCGTAGAACGCGACAGCCCGGCGGTTCTCGCGCAGCACCTCCACGCGGAGCGGGGCGCCCGGATGCGTCCGAGCGGTCCAGGCGCGGAGTTCGACCAGCAGCGCCGCGCCGATCCCGCCGCCGGTGAGCCCGGGGCGCACGTGCAGGTTGTCCAGCAGCACCCGGCCGTCCGGCTCCGGGACCAGGTAACCGAAGCCGATCAGCTCGCCGTCGCCGCGCTCCGCGAGCAGCAGCGCGGGCGTCGCCGCGGGCTCGCCGTAGTCGGCGGTGAGCCGGATCGCCCACAGCTCCCGGCGCTCCTCGGCGAGCCCGTCGCCAAGCGCCGCCGCCGGCACGATCGTGGCGTACGCCGTGCGCCAGCTCGCGGCGTGCAGTCCGGCGACAGCGGGCGCGTCGGCCGGCCCACCCTGTCGTATCAGGAGTTCCGCGACATCGGTCATCTCCTGATCATGCCACCCTGGCCCGCCGCCCCCCGATCATCTTGAACGCGTTGCAGGGCCCCCTGACGGGATCCCGGTCGGTGCGGTCGGCACCCCTCCTCGCCGAGCTGAGCGCCGGGCGGCCGTCCTCCCGGGAGACCCGGCCCCGCACCCCCGCCGGGCTAGGCTCAGGCATCGTGGACGACCCGAGGACCCCAACCGACCCAGCCGAGCCGGCTCCGGCGGCGCCGGACGTGCCGAAGGCGGCGGACACCGGTGCGCCCCGGGCACCCAGGACCGCCAAGAGCGAGCAGACCCGCGCGCTCATCCTGGAGACCGCGATGCGCCTCTTCCAGGAGCGCGGCTACGACAAGACCACCATGCGCGCGATCGCCGCCGAGGCAGGCGTCTCGGTGGGCAACGCGTACTACTACTACGAGGGCAAAGAGTTCCTCATCCAGGGCTTCTACGACCGGATGACGCACGAGCACGCCGTGGCGGCCAGGGCCCGGATGGCCGGGGTGACCGACTTCGCCGGCCGGCTCCAGGTGGCCCTGGACTCGTGGGTGGACTGCGCGGCGCCGTACCACGGGTTCGCGGCGCAGTTCTTCCGCACGGCCGCCGATCCGAACAGCGCGCTCAGCCCCTTCTCGAACGAGTCCCACCCGGCGCGTGAGACGGCGGTGCAGATCTTCCGCGAGGTGCTGGACGGCTCGGACCTGGGCCCGAAGATCGATCCGGAACTGGACGCGCTGCTGCCCGACCTGCTCTGGCTGCACCTGATGGTTGTGGTCCTGTACTGGGTCTTCGACCGCACCGAGGACACCGAGCGCACCCGGGCCTTCGCGACCCGCTGCGCGCCGCTCGTCGCCAGGGTCGTCAGCCTCTCGCGCTACCGGGTCTTCCGACCGCTGGTGCGCGACGCGGTGGGCCTGGTCAAGGACTTCGTGCTGCCGACCATCGGCAAGACCACGATCGGCGCCGGCGCCGGGGCCGGAGCCTCGGGGAAGACCACGAGCAAGGCTGCGAAGGGCGCCGCGAAGAAGGCCGCGAAGAGGGCCGAGACCGCGAAGCCGGCCGAGCCGGCCGAGCCGCTGCCCTGACCGTCAGTCCTCCGGCCGCTCCCCCGCCCGGTACTTCGCCAGGTCGCCGATCGGCGCGGTGGGCCGCCAGCTGCACCAGTGGTGGTCGGGGGCGCGGGTGGGGGGCGGGGTGCTGGGGTCGGGGTGCGCGCGGGCGTGGTGGAGATGGAGCAAGGTGTCGCCGAAGCGCTCCACCCCGCCGAGGAAGTCGGCCCGCCAGGCGAAGTCGTTGTCCTCGCCGCCCCAGCCCTCGAAGCGCTCGTCCAAGCCGGCGATCCGGTCGAAGAGCCGGCGCCGCACCCAGATGCACCCGCCGGGCGGTCGGCGCAGGAACACCCCGCGCAGGGCGGCGTGGTCGACCACCGGCCGGCCCTCGGCGCAGCGCAGGGCCACCGCCCGGTCGCTGCTGGCCGGATCGGCGAAGACGATGTCGCGGTAGGGCCAGTGCACCTGCAGGGTGGGGTCCTGCGCGAAGCGGCCTGCGCCCCGGGAGAGGAAGTCGGCGTCCGGCAGCACGTCGCCGTCCAGGACGCAGACCAGCCCGTCCGGCCCGCCGCCGTGCACCACCCCGCAGTTCACCGCCCAGGACTTGTTGAACGGGCCCGGGTTGAAGGCGAAGAGGTAGCGGTCCGCGTGCGGTTCGAAGGCGGCCCGCCAGCGCGGCTCGGCGTCGCTCTCCACCACCACGATCCGGTACTGGTCGCGCGGCAGGTCCTGGTCCGCCAGCGCGGCCAGGCAGGCCGCCAGGTTGCGGGCCCGGCCGTCGTGCGGGTCGCCGGCGCGGAACGGGACGACCACCGTGACCCGGGTGGGCCCGGCGCCCGGCCGGGGCCTGGTCCGGTCGACGCCCGCAAGGATCCGCTCCACCGTCATCGGGTCCGCGGCCGGCTGGCCGGCCACCTCCGCGCCCAGGTGCAGGCCGAGCCGCGCGGACTGCTCGATCACCTCCAGCGCGGCCGTCAACTCCTGGGCCGGCCCCGACCGCTCGGCCAGCACCTCGGCCACGGCCAGGTTCAGCCGCCGGTGTGCGGCCACATCCTGTGGTGCGCGCGCCAGTTCCGCCAGCGGGCCGGTGAGCCGCGGCACGCCGCGCAGCAGCTCCACCACCCGCTCGTGGTCGGACCTGGTCCAGTACCACCAGGGCCAACAGGTGCTCTGCGCCTGCCGGTCGAAGGCCAGGGCGGCGCAGTCGGCGAGCAGGCGGGCTCGGCGAAGAGTGGTCGACAGGTCGCTCAACTCCTTGGGACCAGGGCGTTCGGACCGGATCGCCGGACGGCCGACCGGAGATCACCGTACTTGAACTTTGGTCTGGACCAGCCTCAACGTAACAGCGTAATATCCAGCGCTGCAAGGGTAGTTTGAGTGCACAGGGATCTCCGATCCGACCTATCGCGAGAAGATTTCGCCTCGGAACGCACCCGGTAGTGCCGCATATGCTTCGGGGGAGCCACCGTTGTCCACCGCTGGTCCGCATCACGCCGGCACTCCAACCGATCACCCGCTGTCCAGAGCCGAACGGACGGCCGCCGCCCGACGACTGGTGCTCAGCCATCCGGACTGGTCCGACCGCCGCATCGCCGGAACCAGCGGGCTGGCCACCAAGACCGTCGCGGCCCTGCGCCGCGCCATGCGCGACCTCCCGGCGCCGGCCCGGCGGGTGGGCAGGGACGGCCGGGCCCGCCCGGTGGTGACCGCCGAAGGGCGTTTCCGGGCAGCCGAGTTGATCCGCGAGGATCCGAGCCTGTCACTGCGCGAGATCGCCCGCCAGGCCGGCATCTCGCCGGGCACCGCCCGGGACGTCAAGCAGCGGCTGCTGCAGGGCCTGGACCCGGTCCCGGCCGGCCGGCGCCAGGAGCCGCGGGGCGATGGCGCCGACCAGCTGCCGCCGGAGGTCTCCGCCGCCTTGGAGGAGCGCCGCCGCCTGCTGATGCAGCTGTCCCGGGACCCCTCATTGCGGCACAGCCACACCGGACGTTCGCTGCTGAGGATGCTGATCACCCATCACGCGGAGGCCGAAGCCTGGCAGCAGCTGGCCGCCGCGGTCCCGCCGCACAACGCCCCGGCGATCCTCCTGCTGGCCCGGAACTGCGCGGCGGACTGGGCCGGCCTGGCCGAGCACATCGAGACCCTGATGGACCAGCACGCCGTCACCCACGCCCGCCAGCCGCGGGCCGTCCACCGCAGGCCGTCGCACGGCGGCTGACCCAGGCGAGGCGAGAAGCACCATGGCAGAGATCCTCTTCCTGACCCGCGGCCACGGATTCGGCCACGCCGCACGTGATCTGAGGGTGATTCAGGCACTGCGCCGGCGGCCCGGCACCACGGTCCGCATCATGGCCAACGGCAGCGCGGTCGACTACTACGCGATGCGCGGCGTGCCGTGCACCCCCATCGAACTGCCCGACGAGGACTTCGGCGAGGCCGCGGCGAAGGCCGTCTGGCGGGCCCTTGCCACGGTGCCCCGGCCCGATCTGGTGGTCTCGGACGAGGTCCTGTGGGCCCTGCCGTTCGCCCGCAAGATCTGGCAGCGGCCCTGCGTGATGCTGCTCTGCGCGCTCTGGGCGGAGTACGGCAGGCCCCAGGCGGACCAGTTCTTCGACGCGGCCGACGAGGTCATGGTGCTCGACTTCCCGCAGAACCGGCGGGAGGCGTACGGCACCATCGCGCCGCTCAGCTTCCCCGGCCCGGTGGTGCAGCCCTTCACCGCAGAACGCGGCACCGCCCGGGCCGGACTGGGCCTCGCCGAGCGGGAGGAGGTGGCGGTGCTGAGCCTGGGCGGGATGAACACCCGACCGGAGAGCCGCCGGATGGCGGCGGCCGCCATCGGGGCCTGGCGCGGGCACGCGCCCCTCGGCGCCCGGCTGCTGGTGCTGGCCGACCGGCCGGCCAGGTCGGACCCGGCCTTCGACGGCGCTGACGGCGCCGGCGGCGCTGCCACCGGCGGCGGGGAGGTGGTCTGGGCCGGGGTGACCTCGGAGCCCGAGACGTACTACCGGGCGGCCGACGTGGTGCTCAACGACGCCATGGGGTCGACCATTTGCGACCTGGCCTGGAATCTGGTGCCCACCGTCGCGCTACTGGACGAGGAGTCGGCGGGCGGCTTCCCGACGACCTTCCGGGGCCGGATCCGGCACCTGACGGCCGCCGGGCTGATCGAGACGGCGCCGGTGCGCGAGGGACCGCCCGCGGTCTGGGAGGCCATCGTGCGGGCCAGGGCCGGTGCGGCCGGGCCGGACCGGGCGGCGGTGCTGGACGACTTCGGTTGGAGCACCGGCGAAACTGTCGCGCGCCGGCTGTTCGACCTGCTGGACGCCGGGGCCTGATCAGCCGCAAGTCCCCATCCCCTACAACTCTTGGGACATCGGACAGCCGACCGGAGCCGGGCGTCGATCTGATGAGCAGTCAGGACATCTCCACCTGACCGCAGAAACCGCCGCTGCCACCGTTGCCCCTTTGGTCGAAGTCGGGTTGACTACGAACCAGTTCACCGTGAACTGCCGGGCACAGCACAGCCGGTGCCGTCGCCGACCGGTGCACAGCAGCCCTTCGCATCAGATCAAGAGGAGCACAACATGCCGATGAACCTCACCGAGGATGCCCGTCTGGACCTGGTCCTGTCCGAGGAAGCGCGCACGGGCTGGGAGAAGGGCAGCACCGGCCTCCAGGAAACGGGATTCGCCTCCGTCTTCTGCCTGGTCTGCGCCTGCTACGACAGCGACTGCGGCGCTACTTGCTGAGACGGTGCGTTCCACCGGCCCATCGGGCACGGGCTGGGTCAGTGCCCGGTCAGTGCTCGGTGGGTTCCAGCATGCCCCGCAGCTCCTCGACCGACAGCCAGCTGTCGTTGGAGTCCGAGCGGTAGGCGAACTCCGTTGGCACCGGCCGCCATTCGGGCGCCAGCTGCTGATCGGCGGCCCGGGTGGCGGAGGTGACCACGTAGCGGTCGCCGAACCGGAAGGTCCGATGGCTGTCCTCCCCGGCGATCATCTCCTCGTGCAACTTCTCGCCCGGCCGGGCACCGATCTCATAGGTCGTGGCCCCCGGCGCGATCGCCTCGACCAGATCCATGATCCGCACACTCGGTATCCGCGGCACGAAGAGCTCACCACCGGCCATCAGCTCGAACGAGTCCACCAGGAAAGTGACGGCGTGCTCAACGCTCATCCAGAACCGGGTCATCCGCTTGTCGGTGACCGGCAGACTCTCACCCGCCGCGGCCAGCCGCCGGAACAACGGCACCACCGAACCCCGACTGCCCATGAAGTTCCCGTAGCGCACCACGGAGAACCTCGTCTCACTGGCGAGCGTCGCGGCGGCTGACGTGAAGAGCTTGTCGGCGACCATCTTCGTGGCACCGTAGAGGTTGATCGGACTGCTCGCCTTGTCGGTGGACAGCGCCACCACGCTCTTCACCCGATTCTCCACCGCGGCGTCGATGACATTGCGCGAACCATCGATGTTCGTCTTCACATATTCGGTCGGAAAATACTCCGCGGCATCCACGTGCTTGAGAGCCGCGGCATGCACCACGAGGTCGATGCCGGCCATCGCCTGCGAGAGCCGCTGCCGGTCACGGATATCACCGAGCACGAAACGCACCCGCCGGTCACCGGCCAACGCGTTCCGCATTTCGTACTGCTTCAGCTCGTCGCGCGAGTAGACCACGATGCAGCCAGGGTCACAGGTCGCCAGCACATGCCGCACGAATGCCAGACCGAAGGACCCGGAACCGCCCGTGACCAGGATCGAAGCTCCCCGAAGCGCACTCATGTCAACACCCCTTCAATCCCGCAGGAACGCCAGGTCGAATTCCCGTCCACTGCGGCCACACCGTAGCAGACCCGATCCGCCGCCCGACCGGGCCCAGGTACGGCAGAATTCCCCCGGAACGGGCCCGTACAAGTTCGGACGTGCTCAGTTGAACACCAGTTTCCGCAGGTCAGGGCCACTGGATCGGAGCCTCGTGCAATCTTCCGTTGACGTACTACAGGACACCCGGTTGACTTGGGACTCCGTTCGGCTGCGGACTTTCTGGTTGCACTCCTACGGAATTGCCGATACTGGGCCGTCGGACTGCCAGGTGGTTCGCATCCTTTCTTCCTACCGAGAAGGAGAATGAAATGCCGGTGACCATGGCCGAGGACACCCGTCTGGACCTGGCCCTGTCCGAGGAGGCGAGCGAGGAGTGGGAGAAGCTCGCCGCCGCCGTCTACGAGCAGGGCGGCGCCTACATGTTCTGCGAGGGGGCGTGCGACGTCAGCTGCGAGTGCACCGGCTGCAGCTGCAACGGCGGCGGCTGCTGACCAGCAACCGCTGAGCCCCGGCCACTGCCGCATCGAGCAGCTGGCTGAAACGGCGGGCGAGCCCACCCGGGCTCGCCCGCTCCCCCCGGCGAACCCCCTTCAAGGACTGGAGAGATGGCCATCACCTCCGACAGCCGCCCGGCCGCCTTGGCGGAAGAGCGCTTCCGCGGCTCCGCACTGGCGAGCCTGGTCTCCCCGGTCGGCCTCGCCTCCACGGTCCGGCCCGCCCCTGGCCTGCGCGGGCTGCCCCGCCTGAAGATGGCCTCCGCGAACGCGGGCAGCGGGATACCGGGCACGACCCGGGCCCCCTCCGCCGGCTCCTCGGGCGGCAGCCGGGTCCTCGACGACGAGTACCTCTCCTACGTGGTCGCCACCGCCGAGGCCGCCGAGCGCTACGCCGGCCGGCTGCCGCACGAGCGGCCGCGCCTGGCCACGGCGGCCGAGCTCGACGGCCCGGTGCTCGACCTGACCCGGGTGCCCCGGTGCTCGGACCGGGAGTACGCCGATCCGCGCTGCCCGGTCCGCCCCTACGATCCGAACACCCCGATCCACTGGAGTCCCGGCTTCGACCTGATGAGTGGCCAGGACATCTGGGTGCCGACCGTGATGGCCTGCTACGGCTTCCACGTGCACGGTGCCGAGCGGTTCGTCATACAGATCTCCACCGGCCAGTCGGTCCACACCGACCCCTACGCGGCGGTGCTGGGCGGCCTGCTGGAGCTGTTCGAGCGGGACTCGATCGCACTCACCTGGCTGCAGAAACTGCCACTGCCGCCGGTGGACCCCGCCGCGCTCACCCCCACCTCCCGCGAACTGCTGGACTGGACCGAACGGCGCTTCCTGCAGACCCAACTCTTCGATGCCACGACGGACTTGGGCGTGCCGGCCGTCTACGCGCTGCAGATCGCCCCGCACGACGACACCGTCCGGCAGATCATCGGGGCGGGCGCCGGCCGGAGCCTGGGCGAGGCAGCCGAGCGCTGCCTGCTGGAGCTGCTGACGATCCGTGACTCCTACCGCGCCGAGGAGGAACTCCCTGATGACTACGGGGACTTCCAGTTCCTGGACGGCTCGCGGATGATGGCGCTGCCCAAGTACGCGCACGTGTACGACTTCCTGACGGATGGCCTGGCCGACCGCCGCCCCTCCACCGGCGGCCCCGCGCTGCCGCAGGACCCCAAGGCGGCCGTGGAGGAGCTCCTGGAGCGGCTGGCCGCCGCGGACATGCAGGCGGTGGCCGTGGACCGGACCTCGCGCGAGCTGCGCGCGGCCGGGCTGACGGCGGTCTCCGTCGTGGTCCCGGAGTTGCAGCCGATGTCGCTGGACCCGCTGGCGCAGTTCCGGGCCCATCCGCGGCTCTCCGAGGCGCCGGTGCGGATGGGCTTCGCCAGTCTGCCGGAGGAGGAGCAGAACCCATGGCCGCAGCCGTTCGCATAGTGGGCGCGGGCCGGGACGGAGGGCGGCGGTGATCGGCTGGCGCCTGGCCCCGGGGATCGGGATCGGGCCCGCCGACCAGCAGCCATCCGACCAACAGGCATCCGACCAACAGGCATCCGAGGAACAGCCATCCCACGAGCAGCCATCCCACGAGCAGCCGACCGGCGCCGTGCTGCTGACCGTCTCGCCCAGCCGGTCGATGGTGCTGCGCCCGACCGCCCCCGGGATCGCCGACGCGCTGCTCTCGCTGGGCACCGGCGCGCGGAGCGAGGCCGAGCTGGCCGAGCTGGCGCCACGGGCCGGCGCGGCCCTGGAGCGGCAGTTGTCGGCGCTGCTGCTCCGGGGGGCGCTGGAGCTGCGCTGCGTCCACGGTGGCCGGGAGCTGCTGCGGGTCGGCGTCACCAGCGAACTCGCGGCCGTCACGCGCGCGCGGCCACCGGCCGGGCAGCGGATCCAGCTGTCCAGGTTCGCCTGCCTGCGGCGCGTGGGCGAGGAGTTGGTGGTCGAGTCGCTGACCGGCCACACCCGGCTGATCGTCGGCGCGCCCGAGGTGGCGGCGCTGCTGGCGCTGCTGGCCGAGCCGCAGCGGGTCGGCGAGCTGTGCGAGAGCGGCCGACTGCCGGCCGCGGTGGTGCTGGAGCTGCTGGAGCTGCTGATCACGGCCAAGGTGGCCGGTGCGCTGGACGAGGCCGGCCGACTGCCGGAGGACGTCGACCCGGTGCCCGCCCAGCGGGAGTTCCACGACGTGCTGCTCCACTGGCACAGCCGCCGGGGTCTGGCCGGCCGGGCCGTCGGGATGTCCTACCCGTTCCGCGACCGCTTCCCGCCGCCCGCCGCGGTGAAGCCGGTCCAGCAGCCGGTGATCGCGCTGCCGCGGCCTGACCTGGCCCGGCTCCGGACGACGGATCCGCCGTTCGCGGAGGTGGCGGAGGAGCGTCGCTCGGTGCGCGCCTTCACGGCCGGCCCACTGACGCTGGAGCAGCTCGGCGAGTTCCTGTACCGCACCGCCCGGGTGCGCGAGGAGCTGCCGGCCGACGAGGACCTGCCCTACGACCGCACCTTGCGCCCGGTCCCGTCCGCCGGGGCCGCTCACGAGCTGGAGCTGTACCTGACGGTCACCCGGTGCCAGGGACTCGCGTCCGGCGTCTACCACTACGAGCCGCTGGCGCACGGGCTCACGCTGGTCACGGCGGAGCGGGAGGCGGTGGTGGAACTGGTCCGCGACGTCTGCCGGAGCCTGACCTCGACCTCGGTCCCCCAGGTGGTGGTCACGCTCGCCGCGCGGTTCAACCGGCTGTCCTGGAAGTACCGAGGCCTGAGCTACGCGACCACCCTGAAGAACGTCGGTGTCCTCTACCAGGCCATGTACCTGGCGGCGACGGCGATGCGGCTGGGCGGCTGCGCGGCCGGCGGCGGCGAGTCGGCCGTGTTCGCCCGGATCACCGGGCTCGACCTGATCGAGGAGTCGTCCGTCGGGGAGTTCGTGCTGGGCATCCCGCTCGACCGGGACACGTCGACCCGTGGCACGTCGGCCGATGACACGCCCGGCCGGTGAAACGCCGCACGGTGAAACGCCGGACGGCACCAGTGGATCCAGAGGAGGAGCAGAACCCATGGCCCTAGCCATCCAGCTGGACGGCGTCGGCGTGGCCGGCGTCGGGGACTTCGGCGAGGCGGTGCGCGACCGCTTCGTCCGCCACCTCGGCGCCGCGCCAGTGACCGTCGAGGAGCTCACGGCCGCGGAGCTCACCGCCGAGAAGCTCACCGCCGAGGAGCTCACGGCCGAGGAGCTCACGGCCGAGGAGCCCACGGCGGCGGGGCCGCTGCCCGGCGCGCCCGAGGTCCTGGTGGTGGCGCTCTGGCGGCCGCTGGAGGAGCTCTGCGAGCGCGTCGACGAGGCCGCCTTCGCGGCCGGCCGGCCCTGGCTGCCGGTGGTGTTCGAACACCCCTGGGTGGTCGTCGGCCCGTGGCTGGCGCCGCCGGACGGCCCGTGCCACCGCTGCTACCTGGACCGCCGGGCGCAGCACCGGCAGCACTCCGACACCGTCCAGGCGCTGACCGAGGCGTACGCGGCCGATCCGGAGCTCGGGGTGAGCGGCCATCTGCCGCACCACGTCCGGCTGGCGGTCGGTCTGGCGCAGCAGGCGCTGCGGCTGCGCGAGCCCGGACTGGTGCTGTCCGCCAACACGGTCGGCAGTCGGATCTCCGCACACCGGACCGTGGGCTGCCACGGCTGCCCACGGTGCGGGCAACAGGACCGGCTGGGCGTCGACGGAGCCGTGGCGAGGGTGGCGCGGTCACTGCGGACACCGGCCCTGGCCCGCACCGGGAGCGCGCGATGAGCGCGGCGGCGGCCGCCGGGCCGCGTCCCGGTGCCGAGCGCCGTCCCCGGCTGGCCCGCGGCCTCGCGGTGGTCCGGCGCCCGGACGCCCTGCTGGTCGAGGGGGTGGCCAAGCGCCAGGTCTTCACCGGCGCGGCGGCCACCGGGCTGCTGCCGCGGCTGTTCGCGCTGCTGGACGGCGAGCACGACATCGCCGCCCTCGCCGCGGCCACCGGGATGCGCGGGCCGGAGATCGGCCGGGCGCTGCGGCTGCTGGACCAGGGCGGCCTGGTCGAGTGGGTCCGACCGGACCAGGTGGGCCCGGCGCTGGATCCGGCCGCGGACGCCTACCTGTCCCGCGGCCTCTCGCTGAACAAGCGCCATGACGAGGTGCGCACCATCGCGGCGGTGCTGGCGAACGCCGAGGTCACCGTGCTGGGGGCCGGTCCGCTCGCCGAGGCGGTGCTCTGCTGCCTGCGGGAGAGCGGCGTCACCGGCGCGGTGCGGGCGAGCGCCGTCCCGGACGATCCGCAGCAGCTGGTGGTGGTGTGCGAGCGGGAGCCCGCCGGGTTCGCCGCGGCGGCGGCCGAGCTGTGGCAGCGGGGCACGCCGGTGCTCCGGTTCGCCGGGAACGGCGAGCGGCTGGAGCTCGGACCGTTCTTCCACCCGCGCTGGACCAGCTGCCCGCGCTGCTGGTCACTGGCCGGCGGAGCGGCGACGGACGGAGCGGCGAGCGGCGGGGCAGCGGCCGGCGAGGCGCTGCCCGCGGACGCCGTGGAGCTGGCCGCCGGGCTGGTCTGCGGAGAGGTGCTGGCGCTGCTCAGCATGATCACGCCGCCGGTCACGGTGAGCCGGGTGGTCCGCACCACGCTGGCCGAGCTGCGCGAGGAGGTGCTGGTGCTCGGCCCGGAGCCGGGCTGCGAGCGGTGCCTCCCGCAGGCGCCCGAGGCGGACGCCCTGGTGGCCGCGCGCTACGAGCGGGCCGCCGCCTGGTCGCCCTGGGCCGAGCGGCCGAGCGGCACGGGCAAGCCCGTCTCCCGGGTCCGGTCCCAGTACGAGGCCTCACCGAAGCTGCCGCTGGACCGCCTGCCGCAGGACCTGCGGCCGCTGCTGACCGAACCGGCGGCCACCGACGAGGTGGACGTCTACCTGCTGGGCGTCCCGGAGCTGGCCCACCCGGTGCACCTCTACGACCCGGACTCCGGGCAGTTGGTGGCCACCCGGGCGAGCGCCGACCCGGTGCCGCTGGGCCTGCCCGGGGAGCCGGCGGCGGTCCTTGTGCTGGTCGCCGCGCCGGTGCGGCGCTACGCCGACCACGGCGCGCAGAGCCACCGGCTCGCCCAGCTGCAGGCCGGGGTGGCGCTCGCCCAGCTGCAGCGGGCGGCCGGGGGCTACCGGCTCCAGGTCACCACCCGGTGCGACCCCGCGCTGCGGGAGCTGCTGGAGCTGAGGACGGATCAGGAAGTGCCGGCCGTCGTGGTCGGTGTGTACCGGGAGGTCGAGCATGCCACTGGCCACTGAGGCGGATCTCTACTACGCGGCGCTGCGGCTCGGGCCCCCGCCGCTCGGGGCGGCGGAGCCGGGGCCGGTGGCCCTCACCGGACCGGGCGAGGTCTCCCGGCAGAGTCCGCGGGCTGCGCTGGACCAGTGCGGGCGGTGGCTGAACGAGCAGTTCGGACCGCACCTGGAGGTGCTGATCGGCGTGCAGCGGGCCAAGGGCATGGAGCCCGGGCTCTACGTACCGGGACAGGCCGCGCCGCTGCCCGGTCCGGCCGCGCGACTGGAGGGGCTGGAGGGGCTACGTGCGGCCGGGATACCCGTCGCGCTGCTCTGGTTCGGCGACGCGGCCGCGGCCGGAGCCGACCTCGGGGCCCTGCTGGTGCGGGTCGGCTGGGGCGCGGAGACGGCGCGGGCGGCGCTGGACGCGGCCGGGTACCGGGCGGCCTTCGACCCCCGGGCCGGCCTGGTGCGCCGGCCCGGCAGCGGCGTCGGGCACCTGGGCAGCCTGGTGGTGGCGGAGTCGGCGGGGTCCGGTTCGTGAGCGAGCGGCACAACGAACGGCAGCCCGAACAGCAGCCCGAGCAACAAGCCGAGCAACAGGCCGAGCGCGCGACGCCGCAGCCCCAGCGGCTCTCGCTGCGCAGCAACCGGGTGCTGCTGGTGGCGACCGGCTCGATCATGGTCGCCCACCTGCCGACCCACCTGACCTGGGTCCGCCACCAGCAGCCCTCGCTGGAGGTCCAGGTGGTGCTGACCCGGTCGGCCGGGCAGTTCGTCAGCAAGGAGGCGCTGCACATGATCTCCGGGCGTCCCGTGCTGGACGACGCCTGGGAGCCCGGCGCCGACACCTCGGGCGCGCGGCACGTGGAGTGGTCGCGCTGGGCCGAGCTGGCCGTGGTCTGGCCCGCGACCATGCACTACACGGCCCGGCTGGCGCTGGGCCTGGCGGACTCCCCCAGCCTGCTGGCGCTGCACTGCACCGGCGCCCCGGTCGGCGTGGCCCCCTCGCTGCCGCCCGGCGGCTGGCAGTCCGCGGCGATGTCCGGCCACGTGGCGGCGCTCGAAGCGCGTCCCGGCGTCAAGGTCATCCCGCCTGTTCCGGGCCTGAGTTGGACCACCAAGAAGCTGGACAGCTGGCTCTGCCCGCCGCTCGGCGCGGTGCTGCGCGATCTGGACGAGTGGGCCCACGATCGGGAGGTGGCCGATGAGCGGCTATGACGCGATCGTGGTCGGCGCCCGCTGCGCCGGCGCCACCACCGCCATGCTGCTGGCGCGGCAGGGGCACCGGGTGCTGCTGCTGGAGAGGGCGGCGTTCCCGAAGGACACCCTGTCCACCCTGTACATCCAGCTGCCGGGCGTCGCCCTGCTCGCCGACTGGGGCCTGCTGGACCAGCTGCGCGCCACCGGCTGCCCGCCGCTGGAGCGCACGTCCTACCGGGCCGCCGGGATCACCGTGACCGGGTCGAGCCGCCCGCTGCGCGGCCAGCGGGTCGCCTACGCGCCGCGGCGCCACCTGCTGGACCAGCTGCTGGTCGAGGCCGCGGTGGCGGCCGGCGCGGAGTTCCGCGACGCCACCACGGTCGGCGAACTGCTCTTCACCGACGGGCGGGTGAGCGGCGTGCGCTGCCGCACCGCCGGCGGCGGCTGGGTGAGCGAGCGGGCCGCCCTGGTGGTCGGCGCGGACGGGATGCGCTCGCAGGTGGCGCGCCAGGTCCGGGCCGAGGTGCTGGCCGGCGCCGCGCCCAGGAGCTGCGCGTACTACGCGTTCTGGGACCTGCCGCCGGACAACGTGCTGTCGATGACCCGGGCCGACGGTGTGCTGGTCGGCTCGACCGGTACCAACGACGCCACCATCGTGGCCTGCTACCTGCGCCAGGAGGAGTTCGCCCGGGCCCGGCAGCGGCCGCTGGAGGTCTACCTGGAGACCATCCGCGAGCACGACGGCGAGCTCTACGAGCGCCTGCTCCATGCCGAGTTGACCGAGCGGCTGTACGGCACGGGCGACCAGCGGAACTTCATCCGGCAGGCCGCGGGCCCGGGTTGGGCCCTGGTGGGCGACGCCGCCGTGCACAAGGACTCGATCACTGCCTGGGGCATCACCGACGCCTTCCTGCAGGCCCAGCTGCTCGCCGACACCCTCGCCTCGGCCCCCGAGCCGGACCAGGCACTGACCGAGTACGCCACCGCCCTGCGAGGCGCCGCGCAGGGCGGCTACCAGGTCACCCTGGCCGCCGCCGAGCTGAACCTCGACGACACCGGCCTCGCCCACCTGCGCCGCCTGGCCGACCACCCGGAACTCGCCGACCTCTTCTTCTCCATGGCCTCCGGCGCCGCCACCCCCCAGGAGTACTACACCGCCCTCCAGGCCCACCCCCTGCCCGCCACCACGGGCTGAGCCGCCGCAGGCAGCCCGACGCGTGCGAACCCCCTTGCCGGTCGGCCAGGGGGTTCGCACGCGTCAAGCCCTACGTTCCGTCAGAAGCTGTCCGGGTTCCACGCCTTGAGCGGCGTGCTCAGCAGCCGGTCCAGCGCGAACGCCGCACCCGGCCGCAGCTCCTCCACCAGCCCGCCCGCCGCGAGCCGGCTCGCCGACTCGGCGCCGAGGTAGAGCGTGCCGAGGGCGCGGGCGTCGAGCGCGAGGTCGGGCTCGTCGGCGGTCTCGACGGCCTGCCCCGCTCCCTCGGCGTCCGCCGTCAGGGCCCAGCGGCCGGCGACGTACCCGGCGGGGTCGGTCACCTCCAGGACCACCCGGCCGGCGCCGGCGTAGCGGCGGGCCGCGAAGGCGGCGGGCAGGTCCAGCACCCGCAGCCAGGTGAAGTCGGTGTTCTCCTCGTACGGCTTGGTGCCGCGCGGGTCGACCAGCAGCAGCGGCAGCGGGCTGTCGGGCCCGACGTTGGGCGCCTGCACCTTGCTGACCCAGTCGACCGAGCAGAGGTAGCGCCACAGGCTGACCTCGGTCGCCCGGTCCAGCGCGAGCAGGTCCCTGACCTTCAGGGTGCAGTCGGGGTAGCTGCCGTCCCAGTGGTCCTCGACCTGGTAGGTCGCGAGGCCGGTGACGACACCGGCGGCGTCCCGGTGGACCACCGCGAACGGCTCCTTCCAGGAGTGCCCCGGCGGCTTGAGCTGACCGGTTGCCGCCCCCCAGTACGCCTCGTCCCGCGAGATCGCGCCCGGTCGGCCACGGCGCCAGCGCTCGTGCAGCTCGGGTCCGATCTTGGCCAGCTCGGTCATGTCCACCAGGTCGAGCCGGCCACCCACCGCGGCGAAGGAGGCCGGCAGGTCGGTGCGGATGCCGCCGGAGCGGCGCAGGTCGACCAGCCAGCCGTGGTGCTCGGTCGCGGGGCCGAAGCCGAACCGCCCGTAGATGGCGTACTCGGCGGCGATCAGGATCGCCACGGCCTCGCCCCGGTCGCGGGAGGCGGCGAGGTCGCGGGCCATCATCCGGCTGAGCAGGCCGCGCCGCTTGTGGGTCTGGGTGACCGTCACGCCGGTGATCGCCGAGACCGGGAGCAGGGCGCCACCGGGCAGCGTCAGTTCGAAGGGCATGCTGCGGAAGGTGCCGACGCAGCGACCGCCGTCGAAGGCGCCGACCATCCGGCCCGGGTAGTGCCGCAGCCGGCGGTACTCCGCGCCGTCGGGCTGGCCGGTCAGCAGGAAGCCGGTGTTGACCGCGGCGCCCCAGACGCCCACCTCGTCCTCGCCGAGCGCCCGGATCTCGATCTCGTCGGTGGTCTTGGTGGCGCTCTCGGCGGCTTCGTCGGTGCTCATCCGACCACCGTAGGACGGGCGACAGCACCCCGGCATCCGATTTTCCCGCTGCTCGGCCGGGAGCCGCCCGCCGTATCCGCGGTCAGCCCGAGCGACGCACCCGCGCCGCCGCGACCAGCCCGCACGCCAGCACCCCGGTCACGACCAGCACCGCGCCCGCGCCCGCCAGGCCGCCCGCCGTGCCGAGCACCGCGACACCCAGCGCCGAGCCGCCCTGCCGGATCCCGTTCAGCGCGCCCTGCCCGGTGGCGGCCAGCTCCACGGGCGCGGCCACGGCCATCTCGGCGGCGGCCCCGGGGATGGCGAGGGTGCCGGCCGTGGCGAGCGCGAGTTCGGCCGCCACCAGCACCGGCATCGACACCTGGTCGCCGCCGCAGCAGAGCAGCAGCGCGCCTGCCAGCACGGTCAGGGCCATGGCGGTCAGCAGCACCGGCCGGGCCCCGTGCCGGGCCACCAGCCGCCCGGTGAGGAAGGGCATCACGCAGATCGGGAGGGTCAGCGGCAGCGCGGCCAGGCCGGCGCGCAGCGGGGAGAGCCCGTCCTGGTGCTGCAGCCAGACGTCGATCAGGTACATCCCGCCGAAGAAGGCGAAGCAGGAGACCGCGGCGGCCACCAGCGCGGCCCGCACCCGGGGCAGCGCGAGCAGCGCGGGCGGCAGCAGCGGCGCGGCCACCCGGCGCTCCACCAGCGCCAGCGCCGCGAAGGCCGCCACCGCGGCGGCCATCGGGAGGAGCGCGGCCGGCGCGCTCCAGCCCGCGCTGCCCGCCTCGACCAGGCCGAAGGTGAGCGCGCCGAGCCCGCCGGAGGAGAGCAGCAGGCCAGAACTGTCCAGCGCCCGGACGGTCCTGACCGGCGAGCTGGGCAGCCGGCGCGCGAGCAGCAGCGCGGCCAGCGCGATCGGCGGGTTGACCAGGAACACCAGCCGCCAGCCGCCGAGTTCGACCAGCCCGCCGCCGAGCACCGGCCCGATCGCGGCGCCGATCCCGCCCACCGCCGCCCAGGCGCCGATCGCCCGGGTGCGGCGGGCCGGGTCGGGGTGCAGCGCGATCAGCAGCCCCAGCGAGGCGGGCACCAGTCCCGCGCCGGCGGCGCCGAGCAGCGCCCGGCCCGCGATCAGGGCGCCGACGGCGGGTGCGGCCGCGCAGAGCGCGGAGAGCAGGGCGAAGGCGCCGAGCGCGGCGGTGTAGACGCGGCGCGCGCCCCAGCGGTCGGCGAACACGCCCGCTGCCAGCAGCAGTCCGGCGAAGACCACGGTGTAGGCGTCGACCGCCCAGGGCAACGTGGCGGCCGAGGCGTGCAGTGACCGTTGGACGTCCGGCACGGCGACGTTGAGGATCGAGGTGTCGAGCAGCACGAGCAGGTTGCCGATGGCGATCCCGGCGAACGCCAGGCGGGAGCGGGCACGGGCGCGGTCCGGTGGGACGGCGTCGGTCGGTGGCGCCCAGGTGCCGGTGCCGGGCTGGGTGCCAGTCTCGGTGCCAGTCTCGGTGCAGGTCTCGGTGCCAGTCTCGGTGCGGGTCATGGCAGCAGCCTGTCCCGCCGCCCGGTCGCCGAGCGACGCCGCAAACCCGATCACCCCATCGGAGACTCCGATGGGCCGTGGCATGCTGGCCGGGTGGACTCCCGCTACCTGCGCGCCTTCGTCGCCGTCGCCGACCACGGCGGGATCTCCGCCGCCGCCCAGCGGTTGGGCTACGCCCAGTCCAGCGTGAGCGCCCAACTCAAGCGCCTGGAGGCGGACCTGGGCACCGGCGTCCTGCTGCGCGCGGGCCGGGGCGCGACGCTCACCGAGGCCGGGCAGCGCCTGCTGCCGTTCGCCCGCGAGGCCCTGGAGCTGGAGCAGCGGCTGCGCCGGGCCACCCTCGGCGAGCGGCCCCGGCTGCGGATCGGCAGCCAGGAGTCGCTGGCGCACGCCTGGTTGCCGGAAGTGCTCGCGGCGCTGGAGTACGGAGCCGGCGGCGCCGGGTCGAGCGCCGATGTGGAGCTGGTCGCCGGCAGCCGCGCCCAGGTGGACCGCGCCTTCCACGCCGGCGAGTTGGACGTGGTCTTCCGGTACGACGACAACGAGCGCACCCTCGACCCCTCCACCGTGGTCGGGCACGACCGCACCGTACTCGCGGCCTCGCCCCGGCACCCCCTGGCCGGCCTGGAGTCGGTGACGCCGGATCAGTTGCTCGCCTACGAGTTCCTGGTCGCCGAGCCGAACTGCACCTCACAGATGCTGGTCGACCGCTTCGGGCGCGACCTGCTGCTGGACGCCCAGCTCTCGATGGTCACCGGCTCGCTCTCGGCCCTGCTGCGGCTGGCCGGGCACGGCCGCGGCCTGGCCCTGCTGCCGCAGCTGTCGGTCGCCCGGGAGCTGGCAGCCGGCGAGCTGGTCGAGCTGCGCCTCTCCGAACCCGCCCGGCCGGTCAGCATCGTGGCCCAGTGGCACCCGCGGCTGGGCCTGGCCGAGCGCCCGCTGCACGCACTGCTCGACCTGGCCCGCCGCGCCGACCCGCTGCCGGACGTCGCGCCGCGGGCGGAGGTGGGCTGAGCCGGCCGTTCGCCCCCGGGCCCCGCGGCCGTCGCCCATGACCGGCTATCCGGCCGCGGCCGCCTGGTCGTAGACGGCACGGGCCCGGTCGATCTCGTGCAGGTGCCGCTCCGCCCAACCGGTCAGCGACAGCAGCGAGTCGTAGAGCTCACAGGCCATCGGCGTGGCGAGGTACTCCACCTTCGGCGGCACGGTCGGGTAGACGGTGCGGGTCAGCAGGCCGTCCCGCTCCAGGTTTCGCAGGGTCAGCGTCAGCATCCGGCGACTGATCCCCTTCACCTGCCGCTCCAACTCGGTGAACCGGGCGGGCCCCTGGGTGGTGACCAGCAGAATTCCGATGCTCCACTTCCCGCTCACCCGCCCGAGCGCCTCCATCACCGAGCAGGCCGCCGCCGCGGCGGGCGACTCGCACTCGACGGCGGCACCGTCCCGGACCGCCGCACCACTCTGCCCCTGGGCCATGAGGGCCCCCCTTCCACCGGGCCCCATGGTCACAGAACGTGCCCTCGGTTACAAGGCGTGCCCCTGGCAGCTCGGCACCCCACTCCTCGGCGCGCTCCGGCCACCGCCCCGAAGTGGGTTCCCGCCATCGGTCACATTCTCCCGCCGGGGTCCGTCATTGCGGTGGCGAACCACCAGAGGTCGCCGGACCGGCAGTTGGAGAGGACAGCACGATGCTGACGAACATCATGTACGTGACGCTCTACGTCACCGATCAGGACCGCGCGCTCAGGTTCTACACGGAACAACTCGGCCTGGAGAAGCGCGTGGACCACCCGGGCCCCGACGGACGCTTCCTCACCGTCGGCGTCCCCGGCAGTGCGCTCGACATCATCCTCTGGTCGAACACCGCCGCCTCGGGGCAGCCGGCCGGCCCGCAGCAGGGCGCGACGCCCGGTCCGGTCCTCCTCGAATCGGACGACCTGCGGGCGGACTTCAAGGTCTTCCGCGACCGCGGTGTGCCGTTCGACAAGCCCGAACCGGAGGACTACGGCTTCGGGATCCGGATCGAGGCGACGGATCCGGACGGCAACCGGATCTCCCTGCGCCAGCGCGCGTCCTGGCAGAGCCCTCGCGAAAGCTGACGGGGCCCTTGAGTGGCTGGGGCCGCCCCTACAAGCCGGCCCCGGCCGCTCAGGGGCGGGCGTAGAAGTCGGGGGTGCCCATGATCCAGAGGCTTGCCTGCTTGATCGGCACGCCGGTGCGCGGGGCCTCGATCATCTGGTCGTCACCCAGGTAGATGGCCACGTGGTAGATGTCGGCGGCGCGGCCGGTGTGGGTCCAGAAGACCAGGTCACCCGGGCGCAGCTGGTCGTAGGTCACGGGGGTGGACTCGGCGTACTGGTCGGCGGCGAAATGGGTCAGCTGCCGGCCGCCCTGCCGCCAGGCGAGCATGGTCAGGCCCGAGCAGTCGTAGCCGTCCGGTCCCTCGCCGCCCCAGACGTAGGGCAGGCCGAGCTTGCCGCGGGCGAAGTCGAGCGCCGCCCGCGCGCCCGCCTCGGACCACGGTGCGGCGGGCGGTGGTGGCGCGGCGGGACCGCTCGGCGCTGCCGGAGCGGCCTGCTGCGACGCCGCCGCCTCGGCAGCCGCGGCCTGCTGCGCCGCCTGCTGCCGGGCAGCGGCCTGGGCTGCGGCCTGGGCCGCCGCTGCCTGCGCCGCCGCCTTGGCGGCCGCCTCGGCCTGCTGGGCGGCGATCGCCTCCAGCGCCTCCTGCCGCGCGCGTTCGAGCTCCACGGTGGTGCTGCGGGCGGCGGCCAGCTGGGCGAGCAGGCGCTCGCGGCGCCGCCCCAGCTCGGCGACCCGCGCCTGCTGGGACGCGAGCCGGGACTGTGCCTGCTGCCTGGCCTGGTCCACGGCCGCCGCGGCGCGCTGAGCCTGGTCGGTCGCGCTGCTCGCGGCCCGCGCGGCGTCGGCGGCGGCCTTGGCGGTGGCGGTGGCCGCGTCCAGGATCTCCCGGGTGCTGCGCCCGGCGGCGCCCACGGCGGCGGCCCGCTCACCGGCCTCGCGCGGACCGTGCGCGTTCAGCAGGTCGTTGATCGCGGTCAGCTCGGGGCTGCCGCCCAGCCGGTAGGTGGCGGCGGCCAGCCCCGCCGCGTCCTCGGCGGCCGCGGCCCGGGCGGCTTCGGCGGCCACCGCCCGGGTGCCGGCATCGGCGACGGCGGCGCGGGCCCTGGCCAGCTTGACCTGGGCCCCGTCGTAGGCCTCCACGGCCTGTTCGGCGACCAGCCCGGCCTGCTCCAGCTCGGCCCGCGCACCGGTCAGCCGGGCCTCGATCGCCGCGACGGCCGCCGCCTGCCGGTCCGCCTCGGCCCGGGCACCGGAGACGGCGCCGGCCGAGGGGTAGGGCGGGTCGTCGGCCAGGCTGGACGCGGGCACGGCCAGCAGCGTGGCGAGCGCGGTCAGGGTGAGCAGTACGGCGGTCAGCAGTCTGCGTGGGAGCACGAGTCCTCACCGTCCAACGATCAACAAAATATCCCATCACGTGACTAATCGGTCACTGGACGGCATGCTCTCAAAACGGGACGGCGCTCAGCGCCAGGACCCGTGCCTCATGCGGGTGATCGTGGGGCACCTGATGTCGGACCGGCCCCGGTGCCCCGCCACCGGCCCCGGCGGCTGCCCTGCCCTGCTCTGCTCTGCCCTGCCCTGCCCTGCCACCGCCCGCCCCTTCAGGAGCTGCGCCGCCGCGGGCCCCGGGGGCGGTAGGAGCGGGCCCGACCGGCCTGCACGGTGCGGCGGCGCTGGTCGGCGCCGCGCTCGGGCGCCTGCTCGCCGCGGGCCGAGCGGGCGGCGTCCAGGTGCGCGGCGGCCCGGGCGGCCATCGCCTCCGCCATCCGGTGGGTGGCCGTGTGGTGCGCGGGCACTTTGTCGGGGGCGCCGGCGATCAGGTCGAAGACCCAGGTGCGGGCCCGGTCGGCCCTGGTGTGCAGCCGGCGCTCGCGGCGCAGCGCCCTGGCCAGGCGGCGCGGGCGCCCGGCGTACCGCCAGCGGGCCCAGGGGCTGGACGGGCGGGCCAGCCGGATCGCACCGATCCAGGAGAGGCCGGGCACCATGATGCCGAGCAGTCCGGTCCACACCTTGCCCTTGAACAGCGCGACCACGGACATCAGCGCGTTGACCGAGATCACCGCGACCAGCCCCCACCGCCCCGAGCCCGCGCCACCGCCCGGCGTCGGCACCACCCCGAGCGGCACGTACCCGGTCAGCAGCAGCGCGGTGAGCAGGATGCCGAGGATCACCGCGTCCACCGATTTGCGGCCCTGCTCGCTCCAGTAGACGTCCTCCAGGTGCAGGATCAGCGCGAACTCGTCCAGCACCAGGCCGCAGCCGATCCCGAAGAGCAGCCCGAACCAGTCGATCCAGGGGTGTCCGCCGTTGGTGGCGATCACGCCGATCCCGGCCACCAGCAGGCAGCCCACCCCGAAGACCATGTGGTGGATGTGCAGCCCGCCGGGGGTGATGTTGCCCGGCCACCAGCGGACCTGGGCCCGGATCATCCGGACGCTGACGCGGATCAGGACGAACGAGCTGATGAAGCCGACCAGCAGCAGGAAGAGCGGTTGCTTGTGGGCGGCGACGATGTGCTCGCGGTATCCCTCCACCAGGCCGGCGATCTGCATGGGCGGTACGTCCTCGGTACTTCGTCGGTGCTTCGTCAGTGCTGTGGCAGTGCTTCGTCGGTGTTTCGTCAGTGCTTCGTCAGTGCTTCGCCGGAACTGCCGGCGGAACTCCCGCGCGACTCCCGGCGGCGCGGCGTGCGCGCTTCGCTGCGTCTAACGGTTCATCAGAAGCCTCGGGTACGTTTCGCCGCGCGCCGCGGTCCGGTCAGGTACGGCACCAGGCGTCCCTCGCCCCCCGCGAGCGTGCCGATCCCCGGCACCTTCATGAAGAGCCGCGCCACCTCGCCGCCCAGGTTCACCCCGATCGCCAGCGCCATCGCGATCGCGGCCGCCCGGCTGACGAAGACCAGCCCCGCGGAGGGGTGGCCCTGGGCGAAGGAGAGCATCCCGAGGTAGAGCGCGGAGCCGGGCATCAGCGGGCCGAGCGCCGCGGTGACGTACGGCAGCGCCGAGGCGTAGCGGTAACGGGCCATCAGCTGGCCGAAGAGGCCGACCAGCCCTGCGGCTATCCCGGTGGCGATGATCGGCGAGATCCGCGCGTTGTAGGCCAGCACCCCGTAGACGGCCCAGCCGATGCCGCTGTTGAAGGTGACCAGTGCCAGCGTGCGCCGGCCGGTCTGCAGCAGCATCGCGAAGAAGAGGGTGAGCAGCATCGCCGCGACCAGCTGGACCGGCGGGTTGTAGATGCCGCTGAGCGACTCGGCGGGACGCAGCTGCGCGTCGTAGCTCACCCCGGCGTAGAGGACCAGCATCACGCCGATCACGATGCCCGCCACCAGGTAGACCACTTCGAGCAGCCGGGCGGCGGCGGTAATGTAGAAGCCGGTCAGACCGTCCTGCACGGCGGCGACCAGCGCGCGCCCGGGCAGCAGCGCGAAGAGCCCGCCGGTGATCACCACCGAGCCGCGCAGCCCGGCGCTGCTGAGCGACAGGATGATCCCGCAGAGCGCGGCCGGCATCGCGGCCAGCACGAACTGGTAGAACTCCGGCAGGCCGCGCCCGGCCACCAGCGAGGCCAGCCGGTCACCGATGATCGCGGCCACCACGGCGTTGACGAAGACCAGCCAGGCCTTGGCGTCCACCCGGCCGCCGACCAGGAAGGTCGCCGCGCCGGCCAGCAGTCCGGCGGTGACCGAGAGCAGCCAGGCCGGGTACGGGTGCCGGTTGCGGCGGATCAGGGCCAGTCGGCGGTAGGCGTCGTTGACGGTGATCTTCTCGGCGGTGATGTCGGCGACCAGCCGGTAGACGGCGGCCAGCCGCGTGTAGTCGGAGGTGCGGCGGCGCACCACCCGGGCGGCGGTGACCGGGGCCTCGACCAGCGACGGCTGGTAGGAGATGGAGATCAGCGTGAAGGTGACCTGCGGTTCGCAGCGGTCCAGCGCGAAGGCGTGGGTGACGCCGAGCATCGCGGCCTCGACGTCCTCCGCGCTCTCGCCGCTGGCCAGCAGCAGCTCACCGATCCGCAGCGACAGGTCGAGGATCCGCGGCACGTTGCGGGCGGTGGCCTCGGACCTGGCCTCGCGCGCGGTGCGCTCGTAGGCGGGGCGCTCGGACATCGGGATGCGCAGCAGGGTGCGCATCCGGTCCGGCCAGGGCGCGCCGCCCGGCGCTCCCGGGTTCAGCAGCGGGATGGCGCCGCTGGCGGGGTTGTAGCCGACGGCGCGCCAGACCTCGGGCGGCAACGTGTCCTCGGACCCGCCGCCGACCTCGACGAAGGCGGCGAACTCGGCGGGCACGGCCGACGCGGTGGGCACGGCCGACGCGGCGTCAGAACCAGGATCGGTCGGCGCGGCCGTCTCGACCGTCTCATCCGCCTCGGCCGCTCCATCCGCCTCAGCCGTCTCACCCGTCTCACCCGTCTCACCCGTCTCCGGCGCGCTCGGCCCGGTCTCGGTGGCCGGCCCGAGCAGCCCCTCGGTCTCCAGCGGCAACGGTGCCAACGGGATCAACTGGACCTGGTCGGCCGGCGGGGCCGCGTTGCCGAGCAACCCCTCGGTCGGCGGCGCCTCGGCGGGGGCCGGCGGCGGGGGCACCGCGCCGGGAGCGGACCGCGCCCGCCCGCCGCTGCCCCGCTCCGCACCCTGCCCGCCGCGCGCACTCCTGCCGCCGCCCGGTCGGCCCCGCTTCGGCACTGCCGCTCCTCACCGCCCCGGGGTGGCCGTGCCACCGCCCGTGATCTTCGCCTCCACCTTGCCCGATGCAGAGTCGGGACGCATATGTACAAGTCGTCCAGGCTTGTCGGGAAGGTTCCGAAGTGCAGACGATACGACGATCGGCTGGTCCGGAGCACGCCGCGCCCAGGGGCCCGTGACGCTCGGACCCCGCGGTGCTCGGACCCCGCAGCGCTCAGAGCCCGCAGCGCTCAGAGCCCGTAGCGCTCGACGATCTCCTGGTGGCGCGCCGGATCGGCCCCGGCCGCCTTGGCCAGGTCGAGCCAGCTGAGCGGGTGGGCCCAGCCGGCCGTGAGCCCGGTCAGCAGCGCGTCCGCCTCGGCGGCCGCGGCGGTCGGCGGCACCCCGAGCGCGGCGTAGACGCCCGGCAGCCCGGCCCGCTCGTCGGCCGGATCGGTGATCACGTACTGCTCACCGCTGTACGCCCAGATCCCGTAGCCCGCCTCCCCCAGCGCGCCGCGCAGCGCCGTCCAGGCCTCGGTGCCCGGCCAGGCGCCGTCCACGAAGTAGGTGGTGTAGCCGGCGGGGTCGAGCAGGGTGAGCAGCTCGAAGGTCGGCCGCCAGCGGTCGCGCTGCTCCTGGTCGGCGTCCTCGGCCGGGAACGGCTCCAGCAGGGCGGGGGCGAAGACCACCACGTCCCGGTGGTTGAGCGCGATGTCCTCGCCGAGCACCGGCAGGATGCGCGCGGTGGCCGGTCCGGTCCGCACCGCGGGCAGGTCGGTGGGCGCCCCGTTGCTGAGCCTGGCCCGCACCGTGACCACCTGCCACTCCTCGTCGACCGGCCCCTCCGGCTCGTCGAACTCGATGCCCAGCCGGGCGCCGGCCTCCCGGACCACGGCCCAGTCGCGGTTCGCGGTGGCGGCGGTGGCCAGGTGCCAGAGGTCGCCGGAACGGACAGTGCGGTGCAGGTCCTCGGGCGCGGCGCCCTGGAGCGGCAGGGCGTGCGCCAGCAGGTCCTGGTAGAGCCGCTGGGCCAGGCCGTGGTCACCCAGCTCGGTGGCCGCGGCGGCGGCCAGCCGGCGCGGGTTGATCCGGTCCGGCTCCAGCGCGAGCAGTGCCTCGCAGCTCTCCACCGCCTGGGCCCAGCGGCTCTCGGCCACCGCCCAGCGCGCCCGGATCCAGTGCGCGTCGGCCGGGCTCGCGGCGTCGAGGCGGTCGGCCAGCCGGCGCAGGCCATCGCCGTCCCTGGCCTCGATCAGCACCGAGGCGAGCATGCCGACCAGCTCCTGGTGGCCCGGGTCCTGCTCCAGCCGGGCCCAGAGCAGCTCGGCGGAGGCGCGCTCGTGGCCGAGGTTCGCCAGCCCGGCGGCCAGCCGCAACAGCAGCTCGGTGGCGTCGGACACGGCCTCGCCGGTGGCGGCCGACGGCTCACCGGACGGCGCGCCCGACGACTCGCCGGCCGCGACGGCGCGCCAGCGGGCCGCCAGCAGATCGAGCTCCGGCTCCGGATCACGCTGCTCGCGATCGGCCTCCTCGCCGTCGGCCTCCTCGCCGTCGACCTGCCCGCCGTCGACCTGCTCGTGCTCCGCCGGCGGCTCGGCCACCACCAGCGCCTCGGCCGCCGCCCGCAGCTCGGCGAGCTCGGCGGCCACGCCCTCGGTGCGCCGCAGCAGGACCAGCTTGCGCTCCCCGGTGGCCACCAGCGCCAGCGCGACCTCCCGGGCCCCGCGCCGCACGGCCAGCCGCGCGGCCGTCAGTGCCAGGTCAAGACACGGCCGGTGCGAGCCGGCCGTGTCCAGGTAGGAGACCCAGTGGGCCAGCCGGACCCCGAGCCGCCAGTCGTTCGGGTACCGCTCGGCGGCCACCAGGCGCTCCACGGCGTCCGTCCAGCGGTGCCGGATGTCGGCGAAGCCCTCGGCCTGCTCCACCGCCGGCAGCTGCGCCAGGGCCTCGTCGTAGCGGCCCAGCGCGGCCAGCGCGCGGGCCCGGATCACGCCGAGCTTGCGCCGGTCGTCATCGTCCAGGGTGTGCCGGGCGGCGGTGTAGGCCTGCTCGGCCGCGGCCAGCGCGGCCAGCGCGTCCTCGTACCGGCCGAGCTTGAAGAGCGCGGCGGCACGGGCCTGACCGAAGGAGAGCGAGACGCTCTCGCCGGCCGCCTCGATCCGCAGCTTCGCCCGGTCCAGATGGGCCAGGGCGGCGTCGGCCCGGCCGTCGTCCTCCAGGGTGTCGGCGTACTCGCGGGAGAGGCAGTCGAAGCAGGCGCGGGCCGGCTCGACCCGCTCCAGCGCCTCCTCCAGCACGGCGAGCCGCTCGGGCACGTAGCCGGGACCGTCGATGTTGGCGTGGCAGATGGTGAAGTCCTGCACGGCGCAGACCGACTGCGGGCAGCCGGCGGTCTCCTCGCGGTGCGCGAACTCCAGCAGCGAGACCGCCTCGGTCATCGCCCGCTCGCCCTGGTGCCGCTTGTTCAGCAGGTTCTGCAGCCGCCAGTGCCGCAGGAAGACCTCCACCCAGGGCAGCCCCAGCGCCCGCGCCGAGGCGAGCGCCTCCGGGTACATCGCGTCGAGCTGCTCGTTCCGCCCGTCGACGGCGTGGCCGGCGATCTCCACCAGCGCCGTGGCGAGGCGGTGCTGGCCGGACTCGACCAGCCGGCCGTGGGTGTCGTGGACCCAGCCCCACACGTCGGTACTCATCGTTCGCTCTCTCCCTGCTCGCCCTGCTCGCCCTGCCCGTTCTGCTCGCCCTGCCCGCCCTGCTCGTTCTGCGGGCCGCCACCGAGCAGCCGGTCCAGCCCCGCTGACAGGCCCGCCGCTGACAGCCCCGCCACCGACGACTCTCCGGTCGACTGCCCCTGCGCGACGGGCGCGGTCAGCGCGGCCACCGCCGTGCCGACCCCGGCCAGCGCGGCGCCCAGGTCGCCGCCGCCCGGACCGGCGCTGCCGGCCGCCGCCATGATCACCTTGAGCGAGCGGAGCAGGCCGGCCGCCGTGGCGCTGCCGGTGTGCCCGGCCCGGTAGGCCCGCAGCAGGTCCTGGACGGCGGGCGAGGCGGTGTTCAGGTAGAGCCGGGCACGGACCGCGCCGTCCGTCCGCGCGGTGAACGCGCGGGCCAGCCGCAGCGCGGCCGAGGGGATCCGGGCGTCCGCCTGGTCGTCCTCGATCCGTGCCTTCAGCTCGGCCTCCCGGTCGGGCACCAGCACCAGCGGCAGCCCGGGCGGGTCGAAGCGGGCCGGCACCAGCTGCTCGCCCGGGTCCGCCAGCGCCGCGCTCAGCCAGCCCAACTCCTCGGCCGGCAGCGGCCGCTCGGGGTCGCGGAAGAGCTCCTTGTTGCCGTCCTCGCTGCCCAGCTCGACGATCCGGCAGTCGCGCAGCAGCGCGTACCGGCGCAGGAACGGCAGCACCGCGTACCGGTCGCCGCGCGCGATCGGCACCCGCATGGCCCGGTAGAGCATCTCCTCGAAGCCTCCGCCGGTGCCCAGCGCGACATGCAACACGCCCCCGCCGGCCGCCCGCAGCGCGCCGGCCGTCAGGTCGCCCTGCGAGCTGGGCACCGGGACGTCGTCGGCGAGCAGGGTGAAGAGCCGGTCGTCGCAGAGCGCGGCGCCCAGCAGGTCCTGGCCGTGCCGGGCCAGGATCCGGCGCCAGGCGGCCGGGTGCAGCCGGGCGGTCTCGTAGAGGCCGTTGACGATCGCCTCGCTCAGCGCCTGCTGCAGCGCGCGGTAGTTCTCGTCGCGTTGCAGGTCCTCGCGGCTGGCGGTGGGTGTCAGCCGACTGGACTCGACCACGCCGCCGATGAACCCGGCCCAACTGGGCAGCAGGTCACGGGCGTCGTCGGCGAGCAGCATGCCGCGCAGGTAGACGGCGAGGTCGCGGTTGTCGCTGCTGCCGTAGCTGCCGCCGTCCTGCACCCAGAGCAGCCCGATCGCGTCGGTCGAGCCGTCGACCGGCTGGAACGGGAAGGCGGTCAGCGGCTCGAAGCGGCGCCCGAAGGCGGCCGCGAACTCCATCCGGGCCGCATGCTGGTGGCCCTGCGGGACCGGCTCGCGCCAGGGCACCGCGATGTCGTTGACCGGCTGCTCGTCGTCGCCGACGTGCACCGGCACGGTGAGCAGCACGCAGTAGCGGCCGAGCACTTCGCGCAGCGCCTCCTCGTCGGCCAGGTGCGCGTGCTCGGGCTTGAGGGCCAGCTCCACCACTGTGCCGGGGACGGGCCTGGCCGGCACCGGCTCGACGCTGTACTGCTCGCCGCCCCGGCTGCGGTAGCGGTGGCCGAGGGCCGGCTCGCGGTGCGAGGTGGTGGTGACGGTGACCTCCTCGGCCACCGAGAAGGCGGAGAGGAAGCCGAGCCCGAAGGCGCCGATCAGCTCCTCGTTGCCGGTGACCTCGCGCAGCAGCCGGGTGTAGCCGGTACCGACGGTGGCCAGGTAGGCGTGGATCTCGGGCTCGGTCAGGCCCGCGCCGGTGTCCTCGATCGACAGCCTGCGCGCGGTGGCATCGGCGCGCACCCGGATCAGCGGCTCGTACGCGGCCGCGGCCTGCGGATCCTCCAGGCGGCGGCGGGTGTGCGAGTCGTGCGCGTTCTGGACCAGCTCGCGCAGGGCGACCAGCGGCGTGGAGTAGAGGTGGGTGGCGAGGACGCTCACCAGACCGCCGAGATCGACCTCGGTGGTGCGCAGGTTCTCCTGACCTTCAGACATGGTGCCCCAGTCTGCCAGTCCGACAATCATGGGACCACCGGTTTCCGGGCCGTCGGATCGACCACGCTCGCCCAACTCTGCGGTGGTTAAACATGTTTCGGGCGATACCTGGCCCTTAATGACCCCATCGAGCGAATTGCCACCGGATCGCTGGCCTCCGGCCGGAGCAGCGGGCGATGCTGATCGAGCGACGTCAGGCAACCGGCGCACCCGGGGCGGCCACCCCGTGAGCGCCAACTCGCAGCATTACCAGTACTCCTAGGGAGACCATCGTGTCCCGTACCCGTGCCATCACCGCCGTCACCGCGCTCGGCGCCTTCCTCCTGCTCGGCATCGGCAGCGCCCAGGCCGACAACGGCGCCGGCGCCAGCCAGGGCTCCAACAGCAGCGTGGTCAGCAACTGGGGCTCCGGCAACGTGGTCGGCAGCGTGACCGGCAACGGCAACGCCGCCCAGCAGACCGCCACCGGCTCCGGCGGCAGCAACCAGAACAACACCACCGGCGTGGCCGGCAACTCCGGTGGGGTGGCCGCCGAGCAGGGCAACCTCAACTTCCTGCACTCGGTGCACTACCTGCCGGTCGCCGGCTGAGTCGCGCTCAGCCGGCGACGGCCGGAAGAGCAGACCGCTGACGAAGGGGCGGGCCCGGCGCCGGGCCCGCCCCTTCGGCCGTCCCCTCGGCCGCCCCTTCGACCGTCCCCTCGGCCGTCCCTCCGGCCGTCCCTCCGGCCGTCCCGAGCACCGCGTGCGCCAACCGGTGCAGCAGCGGCGCGAGTTCCGCCCCCGGCGCCCGGGAGCCGTTCCGCACACCGTCGTTGACCAGGGCGAACATCGCGTGCACCCGGATCCGGGCCTCGGCCTTGTCGTCCGCCGGCCGCACCTGGCGCAGCAGTTCCACCCAGAGCCGCAGGAAGTCCCGGCGGAAGTCCAGCGCGGCCTTGCGGTCCGGCTCGGCCAGCCGCTCGGTCTCGCTCACCATCGCTCCCAGGTAGTGGTGGTGGCGGCAGGCGAAGGCCACGTAGGCGCACAGCCCCCGATCCAGCGCGGCGGCCGGCTCGCCCGCGGCCAGCAGCACCGGTGCCACCTCGTGCCAGAGTCGCTCGCGGCAGCGGACCAGCGCGGCGGCCAGCAGATCGCCCTTGGCCGGGAAGTGCTTGTACAGGCTGGGCCCGGCGATCCCCACCGCCGCCCCGAGCCGATCGGTGCTGACGTTGTCGAATCCTCGTTCGTCGAAGAGCCGCACCGCCGCCGCGAGCAGTTCCTCACGCCGCCCGGGCGCCGCGGCCACGCCGGACGGAGCGGTCTCCGCGCCCCGGAGCTGAACTGACGGATCGCCAGACACCTCGACCCGCAGGACCTCGGAAAGCAGGACCTCGGACAGCAGCTCGGCCATCAGCCGCTCGAACCGTCGGCGCGGCGGCGCGAAGGTGTGGTACGACAGACTGCCCGCCACCGAAAGTGCCGACCAGACCAGCAACTCGCACTGCTGGGAAGACAGTTCAGGTCGATCGGCGGCTATGATCCGGCTCGCGGCGCGGACGCTGGCGCGCAGCGCCCGACGCAGTTCCGCCCGGCTGGGCGGCGGCAGCAGCCGGGCATCGCGCTGCCACAAGGTGGCAAGCGCACGCTCGTCCAGGGCCACCGCCGCGAGCGCCTCGGCAAGCACCGCCGGCCCGCCCCGCCCGGCACCGCCCCGCGCAGCTCCGACCTGCGCAGCTCCAGTCTGACCGGCACCGCCACGCGCCGCCTCGGCCACGGCCACGGCCGCCGCCAGCTCGCCCAGCCCGCCGCGCACCGCCTGGCGCAGCAGCTCGGGCTTGCCCCGGTAGTGCCGGTAGAGCGCGGGGGCGGTGATCCCGACCGCCGCCGCCACCTCGGCCATCGCCACCTGGTGGTAGCCGCGCCGGTGGAACTGCTCGGCGGCCGCCGCCAGGATCTGCGTCCGCCGCCCGCGCGGTCGGCGCGCGGGACCGCCCCCGACCCCGTCCGCTGCCATCCGCCCGCCTCCTGCCGACACCCGCCGCCGCCCGCCACCGGCTAGCAATCATTCACATAAAGCCCGCACAGGTCTACTGCCGCAGCATGGCTGAGCACGCCGGTCGGCTGCGCGCGGGCTCTGGACAGGAAAGCTACTGGGGATTAACTTGGCGAGCGATCAGCACCCCGCAGGACCCGCGCGAAGGGAGCGCCGCCGTGCGCCGCACTGTGTACAACGAGGACCACGAGGCGTTCCGGGCCACCATCCGGGACTTCATCGCCAAGGAGGTCGTCCCGGTCTACGAGAGCTGGGAGGCCGAGGGCCACCCGCCGCGTGCCTTCTACAACAAGCTCGGCGAGCTGGGCATCTTCGGCATCGAGGTGCCCGAGGAGTTCGGCGGCGCGGGCGAGACCGGCTTCAAGTACCAGGCGGTGATCACCGAGGAGGTGGCCCGCGCGGGCGTCAGCTTCGGCTCCTCGGGCGTGCACACCGGCCTGGTGCTGCCCTACATCCTGGAGTACGCCAACGAGGAGCAGAAGCGGCGCTGGCTGCCCGGCTTCGTCTCGGGCGACATCATGACCGCGATCGCGATGACCGAGCCGGGCGCCGGCTCCGACCTCGCGGGCATCACCACCACCGCCAAGCTCTCCGCGGACGGCACCCACTACGTCCTCAACGGCGCCAAGACCTTCATCACCGGCGGCGCGCTGGCCGACCTGGTGCTGGTCGTCGCCCGGACCAGCGCGTACGACCCGGCCAACCGCCGGGCCGGCCTGTCGATCCTCTGCGTGGACACCAAGTCCGAGGGCTACTCGGTCGGCCGCAAGCTGCACAAGATCGGCCTGCGCACCTCCGACACCGCCGAGCTGGCCTTCTCCGACGTCAAGGTCCCGGTCGCCGACCTGCTCGGCGAGGAGGGCAAGGCGTTCAGCTACCTGACCCACAACCTGGTCCAGGAGCGCCTGGCGATCGCGGTCGGCGCCTACGCGGCCGCCGCCGCGGCGGTCAACTTCGCGCTGCAGTACGTCAAGGACCGCAAGGTCTTCGGCCAGGCGGTCGCGGAGTTCCAGAACACCAAGTTCGTGCTGGCCGACTGCAAGTCGCAGGTCACCGCGATGCAGACGATGGTCGACCAGTCGCTCGAGCTCTACCAGAACGGCGAGCTGACGGTCGCGGACGCGGCCGAGGGCAAGCTGTTCTGCACCGAGGCGGCCTCCGTCGTGATCGACAAGTGCCTCCAGCTGCACGGCGGCTACGGCTACATCCTGGAGTACCCGATCGCCCGCCTCTACACCGACAACCGGGTGTTCCGGATCTACGGCGGGACCAGCGAGGTCATGAAGACGATCATCGCGAAGTCGCTGGGGCTCTGAACGCCGGGGCTCTGAACGCCGGGGCTCTGAACGCCCTCGACCGCGACCGCAGGGGGCCACCGCCGTACGTACGGCGGTGGCCCCCTGCGGTCGCGGCGCGGTCGAGGCGAGGGCGAGGCGCACGCGGCGGTGCGCGGCGGTGCGCGCGAGCGTCGAGCCGCGGGGCGGCGGCCCGCTCGTCCGCGCGCCTAGTTGAAGCTCGGCTGGTTCGGCGAGTTCGCGCTGCGCCAGGCGTCCAGCCCCGCCTGTGAGGCGGCGCGGGCCTGCTGCAGCGCCCGGGCGGCGCGCTCGCTGGGCGGGGTGTCCAGCTGTTGGACCCAGCCCCGGCCGGCCGTCGCCAGCGCCACCCCGACCAGCACCGTGCCGAGCAGTCCGGTCACCGCGCCGACACCCCCGAGCAGCAGGCCGGTGCCGAGCAGCTTGCGGTTGGGCTGGAATCCGCCGAAGGTCTTCTGATTGATCGTCATACGGCCCACTGTCGGCGAGCCGGTCACCGGCCGCACCCCGAGCGGGTCCGACCGGGCGTCAGGACGGCGCGGCGGCCGAGCCGAGCACCCCGGAGGCCAGTAGCTGCAGCCCGCGGAACAGGTCACGCCCGCGCGGCACCTGGTCCGGCGCGACCAGCCACTGCGCGGCGACGCCGGCCAGCATCGCCTGCAGGAAGGCACCGCGAAGGATCTCGTCCTCGGTGTCCGGCACCTCCTCCTTGCCCTGGAACATCGCGGAGAGCCCGAGCCGGGCGTCCTTCTGCGACTCCCCCAGGGTCGACGCGATCTCGGGCAGGTGGTCCACCTGCGCGATCATCTCGAACTGCGCCTTCCACAGACCGCGCCGCTCGGCGAAGGTCTCCAGGATCCGGTCCCAGCAGAGCTGGAAGCGCTCCTCGGGCGTCAGCCGCTGGCCGGCCGTCGAAGCCAGTGCCGTGCCCACCGCCCGGCCCCAGTCCTCCATGGCTTCGATCAGCGCCGCGTTCATCAACGCGTCCTTGGAGCCGAAGTGGTAGCCGATCGCGGCCAGGCTCACTCCGGAGGCGGTGGCGATGTCGCGTGCCGTGGTGCGGCCGTAGCCCTTCTCGGACAGGCAGCGCTTGGCCCCGGCGAGCAGGGCTTCTCGGTTTCCCATGGCCCGATGGTACCCGGCGGGCGTACGTCCGTCTTGGACGGTCGTTTCAGACATTCGATTCACACACGCGAACCAGACGAGCGAGTGAGACATCTGAGTAAGACATCTGAGTGAGACGCACGAGTGAGACAGGTGAATGAGACATACGTACTAGACAGACGTCTGAAACGGACGTACCTTCATCCCATGACCGCAACCAACGGCCTCGCCGGCCGACGCGCCTGGGCGGGACTCGCCGTCCTCCTGCTGCCGACCCTGGTCCTCTCGATGGACATGGGCGTCCTCTTCTTCGCCGTGCCGTTCATCAGCACGGACCTGCGGCCCAGCGGCACCCAGCAGCTGTGGATCATGGACATCTACTCGTTCCTGCTCGCCGGGCTGCTCATCCCGATGGGGGCGCTCGGCGACCGGATCGGCCGCCGCAAGCTGCTGATGCTCGGCGCCGCCGGGTTCGCCGCGGCCTCCCTGCTGGCCGCCCGCTCCGACGGCGCGGCGCAGCTGATCGCGGCCCGCGCGCTGCTCGGCATCGCCGGGTCGACCCTGATGCCCAGCACCATCGCGCTGATCCGCACGCTGTTCACCGACCCGAAGCAGCGGCGGGGCGCCATGGCCGCCTGGACCGGCGCGCTGACCGGCGGCGCCACCCTGGGCCCGGTGGTCGGCGGCCTGCTGCTCGATCACTTCTGGTGGGGCTCGGTGTTCCTGGTCTCGGTGCCGGTGATGGCCCTACTGCTGCTCCTCGCCCCGCTGCTGCTGCCCGAGTACCGGGCGCCGCGCACCGGCGGCTTCGACCTGCTGGGCTCCGGGCTCGCGCTGGCCGCCGTGCTCCCGACGGTCTACGGCGTCAAGACCCTCGCGGTGGACGGGTTGAGCGCCCTGTCCGCGGTGGCGCTCGCGGTCGGCCTGGTGATGGGCGCGCTCTTCGTCTGGCGGCAGCGCACCGCCGCGTACCCGCTGATCGATCTCGACCTCTTCCGCAACGGCACCTACAGCGGCGCGATCACGGTCAACACCATCGCGATGTTCGCGATGATGGGCTTCACCCTCTTCACCTCGCAGTACCTGCAGCTGGTCAAGGGCATGAGCCCGCTGACCGCCGCGCTCTGGGCGCTGCTGCCGAGCGTCGGGGTCGGCGCGGCGGTCGGCGTCTCCGGCGCGCTGGCCGGCCGGGTGCGCCCGGGGCACCAGATGGCGGGCGGCTTCCTGGTCGGCGCGGTCGGGTTCGCGCTGATGACCCAGGTCGGCCCGCACTCCCCGCTCGCCCTGATCCTCACCGCCGCCGGGATCCTGGCCGCAGGCACGGTCGGCACCATGACCCTCACCGCCGACCTGGTCGTCTCCGCCGCGCCTGCCGAGCGGGCCGGTGCCGCGGCCGCCACCTCGGAGACCGCGACCGAGCTCGGCAGCTCGCTCGGCATCGCGTTGCTCGGCGCGGCGGGCGCCGCGGTCTACAAGTCGCAGCTGGCCTCCTCACTGCCGGCCGGCCTGCCGACCGAGGCCGCCCGGGTGGCCCACGACTCGCTCGGCGGTGCGGTGACGGTGGCCGCCGGCCTGCCTGCGGCCACCGCCCACCAGCTGCTGGCGGCGGCCGGGTCGGCCTTCACCTCCGGCCTGCACGTGGCGGCCTCGGTCGGCCTGGTCTGCCTGCTGGGCGCGGGCCTGCTGGCGTCGCGGCTGATGCGGCACCTGCCGGCGGCGGGAGCGGAGACCGCAGGAACCGCACAGGCCGAGCACCAGGCCCAGCACCGGGCCCAGCAGGCCGAGGAGTCGGTCACGGAGGAGCGGGTCACGGAGGAGCCGGTCACGATGGAGCTGAGCGCCTGACGGCGGCTCGACCGAGATGGAGCCCGCGTGGTGTTCGCCGCGCGGGCTCCACCTGGTTCACCCTCAGGAGTGACTTGCGGCACTTCCGGGTTGACCAGTGACCACGCCCGGGCAGCTCCGGCATCCTCCGGCCCGGCCGCCCCGCCGCCCCACCCCGGGCGCGGTCCGACCGACGCCTCGCAGGTATGGTCGGCCGCCTGCCGGGGAGCCGACCGGGGAGTCGGCCGGGCTCCCCGAGTGGTCTAGACCACACGCGAGAGAAACCGGCTGAATCCTCCCCTGTCACCGGCTCTTTGACCACCGTTTCCCGAGCGGTGTATACGTTCCGGCGCGGGGCCAGGCATACTGGCGGTGTCGGGCGGCTCCGCCCGGCCCAGCAACCGCGAGAAAACCGAAGGGACCGGTGGTCAGGGATGTTCCGCAACGGTCTGGAGCCCTGGCACCTCCTGGTGGTGCTGGCTGTCGTCATCCTCCTGTTCGGCTCCAAGAAGCTGCCGGAGATGGCCCGAGGCCTGGGCAAGTCCATGCGCATCCTGAAGGCCGAGACCAAGGCCATGCGCGAGGACGACACCCCGGCGACCGACACCACGGCCAACTCCACGGCCGCCGAGCAGCCGCGGCCCGCGGTCGAGCCGGTCACCGTCACCAAGGCCGACGAGACCTCCAAGTCGAACACCACCGCCTGATTCCGAGCGGTTTCCGAAGCCCCTGACAGGCCGTCCGCGGACGGCCTGTCAGGGGCTTCGACGTGTCCGGGGCCGTTCGGCCGCCGACTGGCCGCCCCCTCTGTCCTGGTATCTGCTGATCTGACAGCGGCTACCGGAGGTGACGGCGGATGGGCACCGCACTGGAGCGCCCGCGGCGCAGGTCGAAGTCGGCGTTCGCCGTGCTGCTGATCGTGCTGGCCTCCGTGCTCGCTCCGCTCGGGGTGCTCTCCGTCTGGGTGAAGTCGCAGCTCACCGACACCGACCGCTACCTGGCCACGGTGGCCCCGCTCGCCCACGACCCGGCGGTGCGGTCGGCCGTCACCAACCTGACGACCGACCAGATCATGAAGTACCTCCCGATCGACTCGCTGCTGAACGGGCTCGCGCCCGATGACCAGTCCCTGCTCAACGGCCTGCTCGGTCAGCTGGGCGGTGCGCTGAACGACGGGCTGACCGGCTTCGTGCGCGGCCAGGTGGCACAGGTGGTGGACAGCGACGCGTTCGCCGCCGTCTGGGTGGCCGTGAACCGCACCGCCCACGCCTCGCTGGACAAGGCGCTGACCGGGCAGGGCGGTGGCGCGGTGCGGATCAGCGGCGACACCGTGACCCTGGACCTCGCCCCGCTGATCGACCAGGTGAAGACCGGCCTGGTCGCCGGCGGCCTCCCCCTCGCCGCACAGATCCCCGAGGTGCACACCGACTTCGTGCTGGTCAGCTCGGACACGGTCGGCTCGGTGCGCCTCTGGTTCCGGCTGCTCGACCTGGCCGGCTTCTGGCTGCCCGTGATCACGCTGGCGCTGGCGCTGGCCGGAGTACTGCTGGCGCGGCGCCGCCGGCGGGCCGTGATCGGCGCGGCGCTCGGCATCGCGGGCGGCGCGGCGGTGCTCGGCATCGGGGTGGACGTATTCCGGGCCTTCTACCTGGACGGGCTGACCGCCGGGGTGGACCAGGCGGCCGCCGGTGCGATCTACGACGCGCTGGCCCGGTTCCTGCGCAGCTCGGTGCGGACCGTGGTGGTGCTGGGCGTGCTGGTCGCGCTCGGCGCCTGGCTGACCGGCCGGGGCCGCCAGGCCCGGACGGTGCGCGGGCTGTGGCAGGCGGGGCTGGGCGCGGTCCGGCAGGCGGCCGAGCGGCTGGGGCTGCGGCTGGGCGCGGTGGGGCGGTTCACCCACCGCTTCAAGGCCTGGCTCGGGTGGGCGGCGGTGCTGGTGGCGGTGGTCGTCCTGCTGCTCCGGGGCTACCCGACGGCGGGCACGGTGCTCTGGCTGGCGGTCGCCCTGCTGGTGGTGCTGGCGGTGCTGGAGTTCCTCGACGAGCCGGGCGAGGCCGTCGGCGGGTACGGGAGCGGGCGCGGGGAAGGGGACGGGGACGGCGACGGCCAGGGGCCGAGCGACGGTCAGCCGCCGTCCTCCGCGGGGACCAGCCCGACCCGGTACGCGTAGCGGACCGCCTGGGCCCGGTCCCGGGCGCCGGTCTTGGCGAAGATCCGGTTGACGTGCGACTTGACCGTGGCCTGGCCCAGGTAGAGGCGCGCGGCGATCTCCCCGTTGCTCAGCCCCTGCGCGATCAGCACCAGCACCTCGCGCTCACGCTCCGTCAGCAGTTCGGCGGGCGGGGACGCGGGTGGCGCGGCGGGCGCGGTGGGCGAGGCGGCGGCGACCGGGGAAGGCAAGGGGGTGGCGGCGGCCAGAGCCGCGTCGACCAGCCGCTGCTGGACCACCGGGTCCAGGAAGGTCTGCCCGGCGTGCACCGCCCGGATCCCGGCCTCGATCCGGTCCGAGTCGGCGTCCTTGGTCAGGTAGCCCCTGGCGCCGGCCCGCAGCGCGGGGAAGACCGAGGCGTCGTCCGCGTAGGTGGTCAGCACCAGCACGGGCGTGTCCGGCAGCTGCTCGGCGAGCGCCGCGGTGGCGGCGGTGCCGTCCAGCACCGGCATCGACAGGTCCATCAGCACCACGTCCGGCCGGTGCTCCAGGGCGGCGGCGACCGCCTGGGCGCCGTCGGCGGCCAGCGCGACCACCTCCATGCCCTCGTTCAGCCCCACCAGCAGGGCCAGCCCCTCGCGGGTGACCCGCTGGTCGTCGGCGATCACCAGGCGGATCACCTGCCGCCCTTCCGCCGCGCGCGGCTCGGGAACGCTCATGCCGGAACCTCCATCGTGACCAGCCAGCCGCTCGGGGTCGGCCCCGCTCCGGCGGCGCCGCCGACCCGTTCGATCCGCTCGCGCATCCCGCGCAGGCCGTTGCCGCCGCCGCCCGACGCCTCGGCCGCGAGCGTGCCGGCGGTGTTGGCGACGGTGAGCACCACCCGGTCGGGACGGTACTCCAGCGCCACTTCGGCGCGCGAGCCGCTCGCGTAGCGGGCCACATTGGTCAGCGCCTCCTGCACCCCGCGGTAGAGCGCGAACCCGGCCTGCGACTCGCAGACCCGCTCGGCGCCCCGCACTTCGAGGGCCACGTCGAGCCGCAGGTCCCGGCCGCTGCGCTCGACCAGCGAGGCCAGGTCGGCCAGGTCCGGCAGCCGGTCGCCGCGCAGCGCGCCGACGGCCTGCCGGGCCTCGTCCAGGCCCTCCCTGGTCAACTCGACCGAGCGGCCGATGATCTGCTGGAGCAGCGGGCCGGCCTGATCGCGCTCGGCGATCTTGCGGGCCCCCTCCAACTGGATGGCCAGGGCGGAGAGCGACTGGGCCAGCACGTCGTGCAGCTCACGGGCGATCCGGGCCCGCTCGGCACCGGCCGCCGCCCTGGTCTCCGCCTCGCGGGCGTCCTCCAGCTCGGCGAGCAGCAGCTCGGTGCGGTCGTGGCTGGCCCGACTGGTGCGCAGCAGCTGGGCGGTGACGGCCAGCACCACGCAGAGCAGCACCGCGGCACTGGCCGCCTCCAGCGGGAAGTCCGCCGTCAGTGCCATCACCACGGCGAGCGCCAGCGTGGTGCTCCCGCCGATGATCAGCGCCGGGCGGGGTTCCAGCCGGATGAAGCAGGTCATCACGACGCCCGAGACCGGCAGCACGTTGAGGGTGCCGTACGGCTCCAGCGCGGTGAGCAGCACCGCGGGCACGCAGGCGAGGACCGCCAGGACCAGCCGTGTCCTGGGCGCGAGGCGAGGCGGGTGCCCGGTGCCGACCACCGACATCGCGACGGCGTACCAGAGCAGCACCAGGCTGACGACCAGTCGGCGCCCGGACAGCCCCGGCGGGTACGCGCTGGTCCAGCTGGAGATCGCCACCCCGGCCAGCAGCAGCCAGCCGAGCGGGCGCAGCCGGGCCGTGTGGCCGTCGCGTCGTTGCTGGGCCCGGGCCTCGGCACGGGCCACCCGCTCACTCACCATGACTGGCAGCATAGGGAACCGGGCCGGCGCCGTGACCAGCCGGGCCGGTGGCCGTGACCAGCCGGGCCGGTTCGGTGGCCGGCCGGGCCGGCGACGGGAAACGGGCAGGTGAACAGCGGTCAGCAAGGCTTCCGTTCAGCCGGGCTGACGTGGCACCCTTCGGGACCGAGAACCACCGGGCGGCGAGTGACGTCGTACGGCTGGCCGACGCGTCGACACGAACCACCCTGGGGGGACCCACCAGTGAGCACCGAGATCTACTTCACCAACAACTCCCGCGACCTGTGCGAGCAGTACGGCACCGGCGCGGGCTTCCAGTTCGAGTTCAACTGCCAGCGCTGCTACGACACCTGGCGTTCGCCCTTCGAGGCGTTCAACACCGGGCGGGCGGCGGGCTGGGTCAGCAAGGGCGTCGGCGCGGCCTGGAGCCTGCTGGGCGGCAACGGCAACACCATCAGCAACGCCGCCGACGGCCTCGCGGGCGCGAGTTGGGGGCATGCCAAGGACGCGGCCTTCGAGCGGGCCATCGCCAGCGCGCAGAACCACTTCCACCGCTGCGCCCGGTGCACCCAGCACGTCTGCGACAACTGCTGGAACCCGGCCCAGGGCCTGTGCCAGGGCTGCGCGCCGGACACCGCGGCCGAGGCCGAGGCGGCCCGCCGGCGCGGGCTCAACGAGGAGGTCAGCCAGCGCGCCTACGCGGCGGGCCAGCAGGCGGCACAGGCCTACGACGTGACCACCGAGCGCCAGCTGGTCTGCCCGCAGTGCAACGCCGAGACGCACGGCGGCGCCTTCTGCGCCGGCTGCGGCTTCAAGCTCGCCTCGCCGGCCAACTGCGCCGGCTGCCAGGCAGCGGTGCCGGAGGGCGCCGCCTTCTGCCCCGGCTGCGGCAGCAGGCAGTAGCGGTCGCGGGGCCGGCACGCGGCGGCGGGCCGCCTCAGCCCGCCGCCGCGGCGGTGATCGTCACGTACAGGTAGTCGTCCAGGACCTTGGCCAGCGGGACCGTGGGCCGCCCCAGCGCGGCCGGCAGCTCGGCCTCCGCGAGGCCGGACTCGGCGAGCACCGCGCGCGCCCAGGCCCGGCCGCAGCGCAGGTGGCGGTGGAAGGCCGCGCCGTCGCGGGCGCCGTGCAGGCGGGTGGCGATCGCCGCGTCCCAGGGCATCACGGCGGCCGGGCGCAGCGCGTAGAGCGCCTTGGCGGCGGCGGTCGGGCCCAGGGTGCGGGCGGGCGAGACGCGCAGGGCGGCGAGCTCGGCGTAGGCGGTCGCCAGCGCCGAGATCTGATGGTCCGTCAGATTACTGATGGCGACGCCCTGTTCGGGGAGACTCGCACCGTGCTCGGTCCACCAGGCGGCGAGTGCCGCGTCGAACAGGTCGGGCTCACCCGGGCGCGGATAACGGATCCGGCAGCCCCAGGAGTTGAGCCAGCGGTGCAGCGCCGCCCGGTGCTCGGCCGCTGCCAGGTCGGACCCGGAGCCGGTGGCCGCCGCCCAGCGTTGCCACCCGGAATCGACGCCGTAGCCCGCGAAGACGGCCGCGGCCGAGCGCAGTTGGGCCAGACTCGGCCCCGGGACGAGATCGGCCGCCGCGCGTTCGGCAGCGTGCTCGGCGGCCACTCGCTTGGGGACCACCATCCGCCAGGCCGCCTCGACGATCTCGCGGAGTTCGGCCTCCTCCACCACGGCCAGCCGCAGGCGCAGCCAGTTGTAGCGCTCGTCCGAGGGCAGCGGGGGCAGGAAGGTCTCGGGGGCGGCGGCCAGCAGCATCGGCCGCTCCTCCTTCGGGCAGGCGAAGCCGAGCAGCGTCTCGTCCGGCGACAGCGCCAGGTAGACGAGCCGGCCGACGCGGAACTTCACCTGGTCCCGGATCAGGTGCTCCTCGGTCCGCGGCAGCACCGCCGCCAACGCCCGGACCTGCTCGACCGTCGCCATCGCGCCCACCCTCGTCCGCGTCCCGGTGCACCGCCCGACGGCGCACCCCTCGGCGGGCATGGTGCCACAGCTGACCGACAGTCAGGTTCGGGAGAGGTCTGGCTGCCGCACCCGCGGGGCGCCTAGGGTGGTGCTTCACCGGCATCACCGCTGCTCCAGGGCGGGAGAGGAGAGCGGCCTGTGCGCGTCGGGGAGCTGAGCCGGCACACCGGGGTCCCGGTGCCCACGATCAAGTACTACCTGCGCGAGGGCCTGCTCCCGGCCGGCGAGTTGACCTGTCCGAACCAGGCGCAGTACGGCGAGCGGCATGTGCGCCGGCTCAAGCTGGTGCGCGCCCTGCTGGACGTCGGCGGGCTCTCCATCGCCGCCGCCCGCGACGTGCTCGGCGCGCTGGACTCCCCCGAGGTCTCGCTGCACGCCACCCTGGGCATCGCGCAGCGGGCCATCGCCCCGGCCCGTGGCGACGCGGTGGAAGCCACCGCACCGGCCGAGACAGACGATCCCGCCTGGCGCGAGGCGGTCGGCGCGGCGAACGCCTGGGTGGCGGCGCACGGTTGGCAGGTGCGGGAGGACGCTCCGGCCCGCACCTCGCTCGCGCGGCTGATCCGCACCCTGCACGAGCTGGGCCACCCCGACCTGCTCGACCTGCTCGACGAGTACGCGACGGCCGCCGAGCGGCTGGCCGCCGCCGAGTTGGCCCTGGTCGGCCGCCGCCCGGACCCGGACGGCCGGGTGGAGGGCGCGGTGCTCGGGACGGTGCTGGGCGACGCGCTGCTCGCCACCCTGCGGCGACTGGCCCAGGAGGACGCCTCGCGGCGCACCTTCACCGGGCCGACCGTGTCAGCCATCTGACGTTCGGTCAGTTGTTCGCGCTGTCACCGTTGTCGCCGTTGCCGTCACCACCGCCGTCCCCGTTGCCGCCCCCGTCGTTTCCCCCGTTGCCGCCCGCCGCGCTGCCGCCGCCCTGGGCGTTCAGCGAGGTGATGATCGAGTCGAGCCGGTGCTGCCAGGAAGCGGAGGTCTGCGCGTCCACCGTGTGCTTCTTCGCCAGGTCGCGGACCTGCTTCTGGGCCGCTTTCAGCGCCTGAACGGCTTCCGGCGCCCGCCCCGCGGCTGCGGCCGTCGAGGCGACGTCGAGCGTGTGCAGCAGCGGGACCTGCCGGTCCTTCGGCAGCGCGGCCGCGGCCATGTCGGCGCGCAGCGCGCCGATCGCGGCGACCGGGGTCGTCGGCGACGGCTTGGCGGGGGTGCCGGTCGCCGTGCCGGGCAGGGCGGCGGCCGGGGTCGCGGGGTCGACCGGAGCGGTGACGACGGAGGTGGCGGAGGCCGGCGGACGGGCGCTCTGCTTGGTGGGGGCGGCGCTGCCGGAGGAGGAGTTGGCGAAGGCCAGGGCCCCGACCAGACCCACCACCGCCAGGCCCGCCGCACCGAGCGCCAAGGCCATGGCACGACGCGGGCGCCGGGCGGGAGCGTCGGCGCCGGCGCCGGCGCCGGACCGGTCGCCGGCGTCGAACCCACTGCCCGGGTAGTCGGGCAGCGGCGCCATCACCGAGGTGTGCGCGCCGCCCCCGTGCGCACTCCCGTGCCCAGCCCCACTCCCGCCCCCGTGCCCACCCACGCGCAGCGGCGGCGGCTCGGGCAGCGGGGCCGTCATCGGCGGCAGCACGGTGGTCCGGTCGCCGTCCGCCCCCGGGGCGGAGGTGGCCAGCAGCTCGGCCGTGCGGTCCACCGCGCCCGCCACCGTCACCGCCGCGAGCAGCTCGGCCCTGGCGGCGCCCGCGTCGGCCGGCCGGTCGGCGGGGCGCTTGGCGAGCAACCGGGCCACCACCAGGTCGAGGGCCGGCGGCACGTCGGGGCGGCGCAGGCTGACCGGCGGCGGCTCCTCGGTGACCTGCTTGAAGGCGACCCCGACCGGCGTGTCGCCGATGAACGGCGGCTGTCCGGTGAGCATCTCGGTGAGCACGCAGCCCAGGGCGTAGAGGTCGGCCCGTCCGTCCACCTCGGCCGCGGTGGCCTGCTCGGGCGAGAGGTAGGCGGCGGTGCCGAGCACGGTGGCGGTCTGGGTCAACTGCTGGCCGGCGGCCGAGGCCCGGGCGATGCCGAAGTCGACGACCTTGACCCCGCCGTCGTCGGTGATCATCACATTGGCGGGCTTGATGTCCCGGTGCACCAGGCCGGCCCCGTGCGCGACCTCCAGCGCCTCGCACACCGCAGCCGCGATCCCGACCGCGCGCTCGACCGGCAGCGCCCCCTGCTCGGCCAGCACCGAGCCGAGCGACCGGCCTCTGACCAGCTCCATCACGATGTACGGGGAGTCCTGGTCCAGCCCGGAGTCGAAGACCATGGCGATCCGCGGGTGCACCAGCATCGCGGCGTGCTGGGCCTCGCGGCTGAAGCGCTCGGCGAACCGCGGGTCCTCGGCCAGGGCGTTGTTGAGCACCTTGACGGCCACCGGCCGCCCGAGCACCCGGTCCATGCCGTGGTAGACGGTGGCCATGCCGCCGACCCCGAGGGTGCCGACCAGTTCATAACGGCCGTTCAGTGCTCGTCCGATCACTGGTCCTGCTCCTCACGCTCCGTCGGCCGGCCACCCGCGCGCCCGGCACCCGCGCCATGATCCGGTATCACCGCGCCCCATCCCCAGCCGGGGCACCGCAGAGGGTACCGGCGACGGCCCGCGGCCCGGGAGTCCACCAGCTGGAACAGTCCTCAGGCCGCTGCCGACGACTGCTAGCGTGCTGATCCCGAACGCGGAAGCCCGGTGCGGACACCCGGTGAGTACGGACGTGGGACGGCGCCGCCCGGTTGCCCCGGCCGCCGACGAATCCCGCGCCGACCCGCACTGAACCGGCCCGCACTGAGCCGACCCGAGCCGCTCCACCCCGTCCCGCACCACCCCGTCCCGCACCGACCTGCGAGGAGTGCCCCCATGACCGCCGCCGCCACCGACCCGGCACCGCACGGCCCGCTGCTGCACGCCGAGGAGGTCGACGTGGTGCGCGACGGCCGCTACCTGCTGCGCTCCGTCTCCCTGACCATCGAGCCCGGCGAGCACTGGGCCGTGCTCGGCGCCAACGGTGCCGGCAAGAGCACCCTGCTGGGCCTGCTCGGCGCGGTCTCCCACCCCACCAGGGGCGTGGTGCGGGTCCTCGGCCGCCAGCTGGGCCGGGTGGACATCCGCGAACTGCGCGCGCACCTGGGCCACGTGAACCCCCGCCACCCGCTGCGCTCACCGCTGACGGTCCGCGAGGTGGTGCTGACCGGACTGACCAACACCATCGAGCCCGACCTGCACCGCGAGCCCAGCACCGAGCAACTCGCCCACGCCGACGAGCTGATCGCCACCCTCGGGATGACCCGCCGGGCCGGGGCCGCCTGGACCACCCTCTCGCAGGGCGAGCGCGGCCGGACCCTGATCGCCCGCGCGCTGATGCCCCAGCCGCGCCTGCTGCTGCTCGACGAGCCCGCCACCGGACTCGATCTGACGGCCCGTGAGCAACTGCTGAGCAGCCTGGACGAGCTGCGCGAACGGCACCCGGAGCTGGCCAGCGTGCTGGTCACCCACCACCTGGAGGAGCTGCCCAGCAGCACCACGCACGCGCTGCTGCTGCGCGAGGGCGAGTGCGTGGCGCGCGGCCCGGTGGCCGAGATCGTCACCACCGAGCTGGTCAGCGCCTGCTTCGACCACCCGATCCGGATCACCCGGGAGGACGGCCGCTGGGCCGCCCGGGCCGACCGGCGGCCGACCGTCCTGGTGTAGTCGGCGGGTTGGCGACGGGGCGAGCGGGCGAGCGGTGCGCGGCCGAGAGGCGGCACCGTTCCCTCCTCCGGGTGTCAATTAGCGCGCGGTGTCTGGCCAAGGCCGTAACTCGGAAGTAACTTACCGGCCAGTTCCCCGGTGCGCCCCCACGCACCGTTCGTGTACCTCCCACCCCACCCGGAGGACAGCCATGTCTGGAACAGCCCCGCGCTCCACCCTGCCCGGAACCGGGTTCGCCCGGCGCCTCGCCACCCTCGCGGCCGGCTGCGGCCTGCTCACCGCCGCGCTGGCCGGCGCCGCCCCGGCGCAGGCCGCCGCCCGTGGCGCCGGCGACCCGATCGCCGCCGCCCAGGCGCTCGCCGCCCCCGGCGTGCCCGGCGCCAACAACTGGTCCTGCCGCCCGAGCGCGGCCCACCCGCGCCCGGTCGTGCTGGTCCACGGCACCTTCGCCAACGGCTCGGACAACTGGCTGACCGTCGCCCCGGCGCTGGCCGCCGACGGCTACTGCGTCTACGCCCTGACCTACGGCTCGGTGCCGGGCGTCCCGGTGCTGGCGGCGCTCGCCCCGGTGGCCGACTCCGCGCAGCAACTCGCCACCTTCGTGACCGGGGTGCTGGCGGCCAGCGGCGCCGGCCAGGTCGACGTCGTCGGCCACAGCCAGGGCGGCATGATGCCGCGCTACTACCTGAAGTTCGACGGCGGCGCGGCCAAGGTGCACACCCTGGTCGGGCTCGCCCCGAGCAACCACGGCACCACGCTGGACGGCCTGACCGTGCTCGCCCAGTCCTTCCCCGGCGCCCAGGCCCTGGTCTCCTCGGCCTGCCCCGCCTGCGCGGACCAGGAGGTCGGCTCCGCGGCGCTGACCCGGCTCAACGCGGGCGGCGACACCATGCCCGGCGTCCACTACACGGTGATCGCCACCGAGGACGACGAGGTGGTCACCCCCTACACCTCGCAGTTCCTCAGCGGCCCGAACGTGGAGAACGTGACGGTCCAGCAGCTCTGCCCGCTCAACCACCCGGACCACGTGCTGATGGCCGTGGACCCGGTGGTGCTGCACGAGGTCCGGCACGCGCTGGACCCCGCGCACGTGGGCGAGGCCGACTGCACGGCCAACGTGACCGGCTGAGCCGGCACTTGACGGGTGCCGAACCGCCTCGCCGTGCGGCGAGGCGGTTCGGCGAGGCGGTGCGGCACCCGTCAGCGGGTGGCGCGGGCGGCCTCCCGCACCTCGTACACCGCGTAGCCCGCCAGCGCGTAGCCGGCCAGCGGGTCCGCCCACCACCAGCCCAGCGCCCCGTCCAGCAGCAGGCCGAGCAGCACCGCGAGGGCGAGCAGCCCGTCGACCAGCGTGACCCGGCCCTCGGTCCGCAGCACCGGGTTGTCGAGCGCCGCCCCGGTGCGGGCCTTGCCGGCCGCGAGCAGGAACATCACGGCGGCGGTGGCCGCCGTCCAGGCGACGCCCAGCGGTGAGTGGTGCGCGCGGAAGCCGGTGGCCAGCAGCAGCGTGGACTGGACCAGCAGGTAGCCGGCCAGCAGCGCGAAGGCGCCGCCGATCAGTCGCAGCGCGATCTTCTGGCGCGCCTTGCCCGACCCCGTCAGCTCCCAGAGCACGACGGTCGACGCGCCGATCTCGATCAGCGAGTCCAGCCCGAAGCCGGCGAGTGCCACCGAGCGCGCGGCGAGCGCGGCCACGGCGAGCACGACGACGCCGACCACGTTCCAGCCCAGGGTGGCGCATTCGAGGGCGACACCCCGGCGGAGCAGGGTCTGGCGGGAGATCTCGCGAACGGTCCACACCAGCGGCAGTCTGCCAGCCGCCGGTCCCGGCCCGCCAGGAACTGCGGATGGCAGGGCCGTACGTTCACCCGGCCCCGCCGCCTCCGGCGCCCCGGCCAGGCCGGCTCAGCTGCCGGTGGAGGACGCGGTCAGTCGTTCGGCCAGCCTCGCCGTCGCGGTCTCGGACCAGATCACCGTCCGAGCCGCGTGGTAGCCGAGCGCCTCGTTGATGCCGATCATGTGGGTGTTCGTGGTGGCGGTGGTGGTGAGGATGCGTTCCATCTCCGGCCGCTCGTCGGTGAGTCGGCGCATCATGGCTGCCTTCATCGCCAGGCCGAGCCCGTGGCCGCGGTGCGCGGCCGGCACGGAGGTGTCCTGGATCAGGCCCAACTCACGGCGGTGCGGCGGCCTGTGGATGACGTGGACGCCGACCACCTGGTCGGTGGCGTCCTCGATGGCGACCACCACCAGCTGCTCGGTGCCGGCAGCCGCCAGTTCGCGGTCGGTCTCGCGGATCCGGGCCGGCGTCCACGGGGTCGGCAGGTAGCTCGTCCGGCCCAACGGGGCGTCCTCGATGGCCTGCCGGGCCACGGCGTAGGAGTCGATGAGCGGCTCGGGAGTCACTCCCGTCCATTGCTCCAGGCGGTAGCCGGTCGGCACCGGAACGTCCCACAGCTGCGCGGGAGTCGAGGCTATGGGCAGGACCTGCAACACCATGCTCTGGGTCACCTCGAACCCCAGGCCGCCCGCCCAGCGGGCGGCGGGGGAGTCCGGATTCATGAAGAACCCGAGGACGGTGTCGCGCCGGGTCTCCAGGACGGCGGGCAGCACGGCACGGAGCAGTGCGGTGCCGACCCCGCGGCGCCGCAGTTCGGGGTGCACCTGGACCTCGACGTTGACGATCCCGCTGTTCGGGCCCTCGGGAAGCGCGAACCCGACCGAACCGGCCAGGCGTCCGTCCAGGTGGCCGACCCAGAAGCGCCACGGTCCGTCCTCAAGTGGCGGCGTGCGCAGGCGCCCGATCGCCGCTTCGTAGCTCAGCGGCGGGTCCTTGGGCGTGTCCACCGCCACGGTCGCCGCCCGCATCGCGTGGTAGTCGGCGAGGAGTTGCTCGGGCGCGTGGTGGGGGTCGAGGGGCTGGATGTCGAGCGTCTGAAGGTCGAGGGTCACCGGGGTCTCCGTGGTAGCTGGTATGACGATACGTCCGCTCACGAAACGTATGGGCAGCACCGCCGGTGGGCCAGTCAATTAAGGGAATCAGGGCGCGTACTTGAGCGTGAACCACACCGTCTTGCCGACCCCGCACTCCGCCTGGGCCCTGCTGCGCCGCAGCCCTGCCATCCCTCCCGCCAAAACCCCACTGCCCAGACGTCAGCGCAGGCCGACCCACCGAACCTGACGCTTTCAGGAGAACGAACACTCCGCCCAAAAAGGGCTGCAGCCTAGTCCGGCGGCAGGGGAGCCTGCTCACTTCCAAGGAAAAAGAAATTGTATACCTGCTGCAAGTAGGTGTACAGATCATCATCGGTTTCGAACTCGATGAAGGTGAGGTCACAGTACTCACCACGCGACAGGCTGCGCTCGGCCAATAGCCCATCGAGCATACTGCGGACATCCTCGGCATACGCCGATCCGGACTGTACAATTCCAGCCTTGATTCCATCCATATAGTAGTAGGCAACTTCGACATTGAGATACTGCTCGATAAATCCGGCTGGATCGATGCTCAAGGCTCTCCTCATGGATGCCTACCCGGTGCGGGATTGGCGTAAGATGTCACAAGATTATAGCCGCCATTTCCATCAGGTACATACACAGCTATGATGTTTCCACCCTCAAAATCGACAGGGAGATACTGCCCAGGGTTCGCCGGATCCTTGTAGAAGCCCGTGAACTTCAGATGCCCACTGGGTCCGAGTATGTCCTCGATTGGGGTTGACGTAGGAGGCAAGGCACCCCCATTGCTACTGATCTTCTGCCGCATGTAGTTGTCAACATCGACCAGTGCCTTCGGATCATTGTAGCGCGTTGCATAAGGGCCGCACTTATGAACTCCGCCCGTATCTCCATCCACGGTAGTGCCCGTCAAGGGATCAATGTGGTCCTTTGACTTCACATGACCCGCGTTGCTGGACGACGAGGTGTAGGTCTTGGGCGTACCATCCGGATTCGTTATAGTCGTACCCAGACGTCGCTGAAGTGTCGGATCGTCTGGATCAAGATGCCTCCCAGGAGCATGCCCTTGGTTTCGCAACCCAGCGAGCTGCTGAGCGTCAGCCGGACTCAAACTATCGCCATCGACCTGCGCCCCCTTCCCCTTTCCCGCCGCACCGCCGATGGCTCCACTCAGGACGTCAAGAAGATTGACATTTCCACCGTCGAAAAGCGCGTCCTGACCGGCTCCGACGCCAGCGCCGACGATCATGCGGCCCGGAAGGGAGTCCAACGCGGTGGGCAGTCGGGTGGCGATAGCAGCCAGCGACGGGGCAATGCTGCCGGACCCGTCGGCGGCAACCGAGAGGGCCTTCGCCCCCGCACCCATACCGCTGGTGAAGCCGCCGGCGAGAGCGCCCGTCCCGGCAGAGTCGAGGATCTCGGTGGCGCTGATGCCCTTTTGGTCACCGAAGCCGATCTTGATGGGCTGAGCAACAGCTAGGTCGATGGTCGCCGACTCGACCGCGCCGAAAGCGGCCCCCGTCAGGACCGTTCCCGCGATGTCGGCGACAGCGGTGGCGACCGTGACCCCCAAGGCGTCGGCTGCGGAGACGATGGCGGCCGACGCACCGATAGCAGCGCCCTCGGAGAGACCGCCCGTGAAGAAGGCGAGCGTGGTGCCGGCAATAAGGACGCCGCCGACCAGGGCGACCTCTTCCTCCAGCTTCTTCTTGGCTGCGGCGATCTGGTCGGCGTACTGCGAGCAGGCCTTGGCCATCGCACGGCAAGAGGCGGAGGCATCAGGCAGCCAGCCGGAACCGCTCGTGTAATAGCGGGCCCAGAAGGTGTCGAACGCGCTGACCGCTGGGCCGCTGTTGCCGTGGATAACCCCCTGAGCAGTGGAGTTGGCAGTAGCGGTACTGCTATCAATGGCGTCGGCGAGGGTGTTCCAGGCGGTGGCCACTTGGCGCAGCCCGTCCTCGTCGGCGTCCGGCCACCACATTCCTGTCAGCTTACGGACGATCTTCTCCGCGTCTTGCTTGGCGCCCACTACTCGCTCGCCTTCGCGGACAGCCCGGCGGCCGATGCGGTGTCAGCACCTTGATGGTTGCCGGCCATCGCCTCCAGGCCGAGATGAATACTGGCAAGGCCTTGCACGAGGACGCCCATGCTCTGAATGAGCTGAGTGTGCTGCGGGGTGTACGCCGCAGCAAACGCTTTGCCCTGCTTGTCCGCTCCCCAAGGTGAGCCGATCCTACCGAGCGTGGACTCCAGGTTCGCGACCGCAGCCTTGATGTTCTCGCTGTCGGACGTGAACTGCGGTGCTGCTGCCAGGATCTCGTCCGGATGGACAGAGAACCCCCCCCCTGCTGCGTCGGACATGAGTGCCCCCGGCTTCCATGAAGTACGTCTGTCCGATAATACCCATGGTACCGAGGTCGCTACAGATGGTTTCGGAGGTTCGCCGCTCCGCAGGCCAACCCTCAGGGCGCGTACTTGAGCGTGAACCACACCGTCTTGCCGACCCCGCACGCGCGCGGGTGGGCGCCCCAGGCAGTGGCGAGGGCGGCGAGGAGTTCGAGACCACGGCCCGACTCCTCGTCGGGGCCGCTGGCGCGTGGGATCGGGAGCGTGCGGTCGGCGTCGGAGACCTCGACGCGGAGGAGGGTGGCGGTGGGGTCCAGGGTCCAGCGGGCGGCGAGGTAGCGGTCGCGGGGGCAGCGGGCGTGCCGGCAGGCGTTGGTCATCAGCTCGGAGAGGAGCAGGACGGCGGTGTCGACGGCCTCCTCCGGCAGGCCCCACGAGGCCAGTTGCAGGCGTAGGTACTCGCGGGCGAGGCCGACGCTGCTCGCGGTGCGGGGCAGGCGGTGCTCGGCGGCGAGGGGCTGCTGCTGCGTGGGCATGGCGGGTCCTTGCAAACGCGGAGGGGCGGATCAGCACCCGAACGAGGCGTGATCCGGGGATCGGACTCCTACGGTGCTGGTCGGGCCGTAGCCTCGGAAGTGACGAGACGGGTCCAGCGGGCCGAGTACCCGCCGTGTACCCGGGAAAATTTTTTGGGGGCGCCAGGATGACCGGAACACCCGAGCGACCCCTGGCGTGGCAGTACTGCGGCAACCAGCTCAAACTGTGGCGCGAGCGAGCGGGTGTGACGCGGGAGCGACTGGCCGAAGAAGCCGAGTATGACTACGAGACCGTGAAGTCGATGGAGCAGGGGCGGCGGAAACCGACCCTGAAGGTGCTCCAGGCGGCCGAGCAACTCTGCGACGCACGCGGGTTGCTGCTCGCGGCGGCCGGATACCTGCGGCCGGAGCGGTTCCCGCACCACGCGAGGAGCTTCGTGGCGGTGGAGGACGAGGCGATCGTGCTGAACTCGTACGAGAGCCTTCTGATCCCCGGGCTGCTGCAGACCGCCGAGTACGCTCGGGCGCTGATCGCGCACCGCACCCCGCCGCTCGACGACGACGCGGTGGAAGCGCGGGTACAAGCGCGACTCGAACGACAGCAGAAGCTCACCCGGACCCCGCCCATCCTGTTCAGCTTCACGATCTTCGAGGCCGCACTGCGCACGAGAGTGGGCGGGCCAGAGGCGATGAGGCGGCAGCTCCAACACCTGCTGGAGACAGGACAGCTGCGCAATGTGTCGATCCAGGTGCTGCCGGTCGACAGCGGCGCTGACGCCGCGGCGCTCGTCGGTCCCTTCGTCCTGGTAGAAACCGGCGATCACCAGCGCTACGCCTATGTGGAGGGCCAGGCGACCGGCGCCCTGTACAGCGACGCACAGACGGTGAGCACTCTCGAACAGCGCCATGGCATGATCCGGATGCAGGCCCTCGGGGTTGGGGAGTCTGCCCGGTTCATCGAAGGGTTGATGGAGGAGCTATGAGCGCCGAACTCGCGTGGTTCAAGTCCAGCTACAGCGACAGCGACGGCGGCAACTGCATCGAGGCCGCCCGCTCCCCCGAGATCGTCCGCATCCGCGACTCCAAGGACAAGGCCGGCCCGCAGCTCGCCTTCTCCCCCGCCGCGTGGGCCGGATTCGTCACCTTCGCGGCCCAGCAGCCCCTTCGCTGAGACACCCGAGCTTCGGGCTTCGGCACCCGAGCTCTCCTTCTGAGGAACGGTGGGCGGCCTACTCCCACCCACCCCCCAAGGTGCGCGCCGACCATTGAATATGACTTATCGTCACGACTTGCCACCACCCCGCGACTGCGGTGTACGGTTCGCGCAAAGGCAAAGAAACGACCCCCGCCGGTGCTACCAACACCATGCAGGGGTCTGACCGACACGAATCGAGTCAGTCGATCCAGTGGCTACCACCCACCCTACTGCCGCGCCCGGCTACGGCAAGCGGTCCGCGCCGTCGCAACACCCCCTCGAATCGCGCACCTTCGCGCACCTGCCCGAGCGCGAGGCGTACCTCGCCGCCTTCCTCGACCGCCTGCCCGACGGCGCGGCCGTCGACGCCAAGACGCTCGCGGCCGCCCAGCCCCGGTTCGGGCAGCAGGCCGTCCGCAGTGCGCTGCGCCACCTCGCCCGACTGGGGCACCTGCTGCGCATCCGGGAGACCGTCGGTGAGGGCGTCACCCGCTGGGTCTCCCGCACCTACTTCTCGCGCACGGCCCGGGCCGCCTCCTGGTGGGAGCGGTTCCTGACCGACCGCCGCACGGGCGGGAGTGCGGACCCCTCCCCCGCGCCCCCGGCGCGCTCCTTCTCGTACCGCGCGCTGGCCTCGCTCGCGGCCGCCGACCGGCGGATGATGCTCTCCGCGCGCGAGTGCGAGGAACTGGAGGCGCTCGCCGCCGAGTGGTTCGCACGCGGGGTGACGGTGGAGCAGTTCCGCTTCGCGCTCACCAACGGGCTGCCCGCGAGTGTGCAGTGCCCCGGCGCCTTCGCCCGGCGGCGCCTGCTCGACCGGGTGCCGCCCGAGCCCGCCCCCGCGCCCGTCCGAGCACCCGTCCGAGCGCCCGTCCCCGAGCCGCCGCTGACGGCCACGCATCAGCAACCCCACCGGGCCACCTGCCGCACCTGCCACGCCGCCGGCCCGCCCGGTTCCCTCCGGGAGGACGGGTTCTGCCCCAAGTGCCGCGACCGCGGCCACACCGCCACCTTGATCGCCGGTATCCGCGCCACCATGAGGGAGCGCCCGCGGCCGTGAGGAGGCAGCGCCGCCCTGGGCAGGGCGTGCACAGGCACGCCCCCGACCGACTCTGACGGGACGTCAACTCACCGAAGGCTCAGTGCCCGAGCGCCGTCCGGACGAGCTTGATGACGACCAGCACCATCGAGATCAGCAGGTAGGTGCGGAGCGCGCCCATGCCGATCTTGCGGCCACTGGACATCACCGGGCGGGCCAGGGTCTCCAGCGGGGGCATCCGCCAAGTGTCCCTTCCCGTGCGGTCGATGGGGTCCTCCTTGGTCGCGGTGCGCCGCCGGGTGAAGGCGAAGCCGGCCGCCAGCACCCCGACCACGCCGCAGCCGGCCATGATGTCCAGGATCGCGCCGGAGGAGATGTCCGGGAAGAGCACCGAGGCGGTCAGGACCACCGAGAGGGTCACCAGCACCCCGACCACCGCCGAGGTGAAGGCGTTCGTCCTGGGCCCGTTGGTCCACGGGCCGAGCACCTGGCGGTCGTTGCAGAGCAGCAGCAGGAAGACCGAGGCGGAGGGCAGCAGCACCCCGGCCAGCACCTGCACGCCCTGGGTCAGCAGGCCCAGCGTGTGGTCGCTGGCAACCAGCACGATCGCCGCCGCCGCGCAGACCACGCCCGCGTAGACGGCGTAGAAGCCCTTCGCACCCTCGACCCCGCGGTGCAGCGAGTGCTTGAGGCCGAAGACGTCACCGATCGCGTAGGCCGTGGAGAGCGAGACCGCGAAGGCGCCGATGATCGAGGCGTCCAGCAGCGCGATCGCGAACAGCACGCCGACCAGCTTGCCCGAGTGGTCCGCCAGGCCCTTGGCCACCGCGCCCGCGTCCGAGAACTGGCCGACGCCGTCCGTCCCGGCGAACGCCGCCGCCGTGAAGCCCATCATCGCCGCCGCGCCCACGACCACGATCACGATGCCGATCCACAGGTCGACCTTCTCGTACTTCATGAACCGCGGCGTGATCCGCTTGTCGATCACGTACGACTGCTGGAAGAAGAGCTGCCACGGCGCCACAGTGGTGCCGACGATCGAGATGATCAGCAGCATCACGGTCGCCAACTGGCCGGTCCCGCCGGGCATGTCGGGCACGACGAAGTCATGCGCCAGCTGCGAGGTCTTCGGGTGGACCATGAAGTAGATCGGCACCAGCAGCAGCGAGCCGGCGCAGAGCGCCACCGCGATCCGCTCGAAGCGCCGGAACGAACCGGTGAACGCCGACGCGATGATGATCCCCGCCGCCAGCACCACCGACAGCACCTTGGGCAGCCCCAGGTAGCCGGCCGCCAGCGTGATCCCGATGAACTCCGTCACCAGGGTCAGCGCGTTCAGCAGGAACAGGTCGATCACGCTGAACGCGCCCCAGAACCTGCCGAAGCGCTCCAGGATCAGCCGGGCGTGCCCGACCCCGGTGACCGCGCCCAGGCGCAGCACCATCTCCTGGTTCACGTACAGCACCGGGACCAGCAGCAGCAGCGTCCACAGCAGGTGGGTGCCGTAGTTCTGCCCGGCGTTGCCGTAGGTCGAGAACGCGCCGGCGTCGTTGTCTCCGACCATCACGATCAGGCCGGGGCCGACGATCGCCAGCAGCGTCTTCAGCTTGGCCGACAGGCCCTTGCGCTCGGCGGTGTCGTCCAGCCGGATCGTGCCCAGCGCACCCTTGATGTCGCCCAGGTGGGCGTCGTCCAGCACCGCGGCACGCGGAGCGGGAACCTTCGAGTCGAGCGTCACGTTGGTGGTCATGGTGAACCTCCCTCAGCCCCCACGCAGTCAGGGGGAGTTCGGAGGCGCGCGGCAGCGATCCCCGCTACGGGGCGCCGAGTTGCCCGGGTGGCACGAGGCCGACCGGAGCGGATCAGGGCATGGCGGATCGCGCGTCGGACGGCGCGGCGAGCCGCGGGGCCGATCGGCGGGAGCGCGTAGCGAAGGTGGTTACCGCGAGCCGAAGAAGTACGAGTCGTACGAGGACAGGCGGGGGTAGGGGCAACTATGGCCCGGACTACTGCAGTCCATCTCTCTCGCCTCCTCCCGGCCGGTGCGCGCGACACCCGCTGCGCACTGCGACACGGCAAGGAGCTCGCCGCCCCCGAGGGACGGCTCACCCCAACTCGTCAGAGCTTTGGCACTTCACGGCGTAATCCAACTCACCCGAGCCGGAAGCCACTTGGGATCAACCCTTAGGTCGGGAAGATCTGTCCTGATCCGGAGCGTCTCTCGACGGTTGGGATCAGTGGCCTGTGTCCGTGAAGACGCCTCACCGAACGAGGTGCCTGCTAAACCTCGACCAGCTTAGACCCGATCCGATGGAACGCTTGCCGTATTTACTAAATCTTGACCATCCGGCCCTGGACACCGCCTGCGGATCAGGGCACGCCACGGCGCCCCATCCGCCGGCCGACCATGGTTGACCGCCATTCCAGTCATGTGTAAGTTCTGACTTACAGGGTCGACAGGCTGAAGGCTTGCAGGCCTCGAAGATCGCGAGGAGGGTGGGCCATCAACAGCGAGGAACTGCTGGCGTTTCTCGCCGCAGTGGGTCACGCACAGCGCCTGCGGGTGGTCGTCGAGCTCGCCGACGGACGGATGTACGTCAGTGAGCTGGCCCGTCGACTGGGCATCTCCCGCCCACTGCTCTACATGCACCTGGAGCGGCTGGAGGCAGCCGGTCTGGTGGTCGGCCGGCTCGAACTCTCGGATGATGGCAAGGCCTTGAAGTACTTCGAGCTGGTCCCGTTCGAGCTGCGGATCAATCTGGAGACGATCCTGGCCGCCGTCCAGGAGGATCAACTGGCCGACCCGGGCGGACCGGAGGCCGAGCAAGAATCGAACGACCTTAAGGGGAAGCGGACATGACCGGCGCCATCGTCGCCATCGCTATCGTCACGATCGTCATCGGCGGCATCACGACGAGCGTGGTCTCGCACTTCAGGCTGCAGCGGCACCGCGCGGACGCCGTGGCGCTGGCCGGCTACCGCAAGCTGGCCGAGCAGGCGGTCGCCGCCCAGGAGGCCCAACAGGCCACCCTGACCGAGCTGACCGAACGGCTCGCGTCGGTCGAACTCCTGTTGCGAAGTGTGGAATGAGCACCTTGCGAGCAGTCCGCCTGCGGACCAGCGCCAACCCGTTCCGGATGCTCTTCTCGGCCGCCCCCTGGCAGGCGGCCGCCTACCTGGCCTGCTACCTGGTGACGGGCCCGGCCCTGTTCGCCGTGGCCGTCGTCACGGTGGTGGCGGGCGCCGTGCTGGGCCAGTTCACCGTGGCACTGCCCCTGCTCGCCGGCCTCCCGTGGATCCTGCGGGGCTGCGCGCAGGTCGAACGCGGCCGCGCCGCCCTGATCGCCGAACCGATCCCGTACGAGTACCGGGCGGTCACCGAGCCCGGCCTGACCGCCCGGATCAGGACCCGCTGCACCGATCCCGCCACCGTGCGCGACTGCGCCTACCTCGTACTGCTCTTCCCGCCGCTGCTCGCGCTCGACGTGCTCGCCCTGGCCCTGTGGGTGGCACCGCTCGCCGGCACCGTGCTGCCGCTGCTGGCCTGGGCCGACGGCGCCGCGGGGCACAGCGTCGTGCTGCGGATCTGGGGTGACGACCTCCCCTCCGCACTGCTCATGGCAGCCGGCTGCCTCGCCCTGGCGGCGGTGCTCGGCAGCCGCCTGGTGGTCGCCGCCGCCCGCCTGCACCTGACGGTCGCGCACGCGGTGCTGCGCCCGCCCACCGACCCGCTCGCCGAGGCGAAGCGGATGCTCAGCGAGCCAGGCCCGCTGCATTTCTGACGGGCCGTCATCCGCATTCGATCACCAATGCGCTGCGCCCACGGCCACGGCCGCTGGTCAGCCATGCCCAACAGCCATGCCCGCAGCCATGCCCACAGCCATTTCCAAGGGGGAGAAAGCACGTGAACAGCACGGCAGTCAGGCACCCGGACGAAGTCGTCCGACTCCAGGACATCTCCAAGACCTACGGCAACGCCAAGAACAGGGTGGCCGCGCTCGACGGGGTCACCATCGGCCTGCGGCGCGGCAGCTTCACCGCGGTGATGGGGCCCTCCGGGTCGGGCAAGAGCACCTTCCTGCAGTGCGCCGCGGGCCTCGACCGGCCGACCTCCGGCTCGGTCATGCTCGACGGCACGGAGCTGTCCGGCCTCAACGAGCGGGAGTTGACCAAGCTGCGCCGCCGGCGCGTCGGCTTCGTCTTCCAGGCCTTCAACCTGCTGCCCGCGCTGAACGTGCTGGAGAACGTCACCCTGCCGCTGCGCCTGGCGGGGATCCGGCCCAGGTCCGCCGAGGTCGACGAGATCATCGAACGGGTCGGCCTGGGGGCCCGGCGCAAGGCCCGACCGGCGGAGCTCTCCGGCGGCCAGCAGCAGCGCGTGGCCGTCGCCCGGGCGCTGGTGACCAAGCCCGCCGTGCTCTTCGGCGACGAGCCGACCGGCGCGCTGGACACCCGCACGGCCCGCGAGGTGCTGACGTTGTTGCGCGAGTCCGTCCAGTGGGCCGGGCAGACCATCGTCATGGTCACCCACGACCCGGTGGCCGCCTCGCACGCCGATCGCGTGCTGTTCCTGACGGATGGTCAGATCATCGACTCCCTGGAGCGGCCGACCGCCGACCGGGTCGCCGAGCGGATGACCCACCTCGGCGCCTGGGGCGACCAGCCCGCCGCGCGGGGCCTCGCACAGGGCCTTGAGCAGGGCCTTGAGCAGGGCCTCGCGCACGGCCTCGCGCAGGGAGAGCAGCGGTGATCAGGATCGCGCTGCGCACCCTGCGCTTCCACCGGATCGGCTTCCTCGCGTCGTTCATCGCCATGTTCCTCGGCGCCATGATCGTGGTGGGCTGCGGTGGCCTGCTGGAGACCGGCATCCACGACGCGGCTCCGCCGCACCGCCTCGCGGCCGCGCCGATCGTGGTCTCCGGCGACCAACTGCACCCGGACACCCGCAACGGCGTCTTCCCCGAGCGGGTGCCGGTGGCGCTGTCGCTGGTCGACGGCATCCGCTCGATCCCCGGCGTCTCGGCCGCCGTGCCGGACGTCTCGTTCCCGGCGGCGCTGGTACCCGGCGGCGGCCACGGCATCCAGCAGACGACCGGCCGCGACTGGTCGGCCGCGCAGCTGTCGCCCTACGCCCTGGACCAGGGCAGCGCGCCCACCGGTTCCAGCCAGGTCGCGCTGGACAGCCGCCTGGCGGCGTCGGCGGGCCTGCGGATCGGCTCGGGCGTCGCCCTGGACGTCCACGGCGGCACCCGGCAGTTCACCGTCACCGCCCTGGTCAGCGGCCCGGGCGACGCGGCGACGGTCTTCTTCGCCGACGCCGACGCGATGGACTTCGCCGTCCGGCCGGACACCGCCGACGCCATCGGCGTGTTCACCACCCCGGGCAGTGACCCGGGCCAGGTGCGCGGGGCGATCAGCGCGCTGGTGGCCGGCGAACAGGTCGACGTGCTCGTCGGTGACGAGCGCGGCCGGGCCGAGGACCCCGCGGTCGTCACCCACGGCAAGAACCTGATCCCGCTGGCCGCGGTCTTCGGTGGACTGTCCGTCATGGTCACCGTGTTCGTGGTGGCCGGCACCCTGGGCCTGTCGATCCAGCAGCGCCGGCGGGAGATGGCGCTGCTGCGCGCCACCGGCGCCACGCCCGGCCAGCTGCGCCGGCTGATCCTCGGCGAGACCATGCTGGTGGCCCTGATCGCCACCGCGCTCGCCTGCTACCCCGGCCCCCGGCTCGGACGCCAGCTGCTCGCCGCCTTCGTCCACGGCGGAGTGGTGCCCGCCGGCATCGTCTACCGCGCC